>NZ_JBEFRW010000015.1:0-109121 GCF_053483195.1 Mycolicibacterium sp. XJ2546
GGTAAAGCATCGAAAGTTGACGTGCGTGCTCCGCAGCACCGGTGCAGGTTCCGTCTGTCGACGTGATCCCCGAATGCCTACATGATCGCCCTGAACGCGTCAGTCGTTGTTTCAATTCGTCGAACTGACACCGGAATTCCTCATTGGATGCTACCGCCAGCTCTGGCTCGAAAACACACGACCTACAAGCCAGGCTCGTCCGTCGCCACAAGCGCCAATCGGTCGGCGCTCACTGACGCCATCCCCAAAATCAACCGCAGTCCAGCACCGCAATTGTCTTTGACAGTGTCTGTAGTGTTAGCGGCGTCTACGGCTAACTCAGCCTCCTTTTCAGGTATACCAAAGGAGGCGTCGCGTGTCGAAACCGGAACGCTCAGTGTAGGTTAACGGCCGGCAGACGGGTCTGCGGAGAGTCGCGAAACACTCTTATCCGTAGAGTGGTGGCGCCGAAATCCGATGTGTATTCCTGCATTTGTCTAGCGGTCACAACTCACAGGAGTCGGAGTACGCGTCGGATCTGGCCATCGCTGGGAGGGATACGGTTGCGCGGTTGGCTTACTCAAAGTGCCTACTGCGCGAGGCATCCTTCCCATGTATCGACTTGCGGGTGTTCGGCTATGCAGTGGGCGGGGCAGGCCAGACGCCGCGCTGGATCAACCGTTGGTGCGCCCTATCTCGTTCGATGCGCCGATCTTCGTGATTCTTGTTGGGGCTGTCGGCATGGAAATTTCGCTGTCGAATAGGTTCCTGGTAGAGCACCTGGTACTGCTCGCACGACAATTCCTTCAAGGTCGGGAAGGTGTAGGACCGTGCGCGTTGTGCGCGTAAAGAATTGATGTCGATCGGCGCTGAGATGTACGCGGTGGTCGACGCGAATGTGCGCGATAGAACCACTCCGTCGGGATTGACGATCATCGATTGCCCGCCGCAGGCGACCGGATAGTTCATCTCCGGCATGACGTGAACCTCGCCAATATTGGGCGCAACGACGTAGCAGCCATTATCGCACGCTCGGGCGCGATTGACGACTTCCCATTGACCGGTGCTGACCCACGGCTCACCCCAACTGCAGTGGTAAATGATCTCCGCCCCGTTCAGCGCGAGACCACGCGCCACCTCCGGAAATGCCCCGTCGTAGCAGACAACAGCGCCGATACGGCCAATTTCTGTGTCCGCCACTGGAAATAGTGAGTCCATCGTCCACCCGTAGATTTCACGCCACCTGTCGTAGACGTCGATGGGGGTGGTCGAGGGTTCCTTGTAGTACACCTGCAACTTCGTGTATGTGAGGACGATTTCGCCGCTTGGGTCCAGTATGAAGGCTCGATTGAAATAGTGGCCCGGAAAGTTCGGATCCCTGGTTCTCGCCTGGAACGCGATGTATGTGTTGTGTCGTCGTGCCAATTCACCGAGAGCGTCGCTTTCGGGTCCGGGAACGTCGATGGCGATATCGTCATGGTAATCGGAGGGACGCATATCCATTAGCTCATCGGTGAAACCCTGAAGAGTCCCCTCCGGAATGGTCACCAGCCGTACGGGCATCTGGCTGCCAGCTATCCAGACCGCGGCCTCCATTACGCCGCCAATCTTTTCGATGTTCCCTTTGATCTCGTCCCGATGGCGTACGAAGTTCGACGCTGGCTGCAGTGCGACTGCAATGTACGGTTCGATGCTGTTCATTTTCTCGCTTACTGTCGAGGAAAACGTGCCGAGGGGATGATGAACCTCGACGCGTGCGGATATTAATGGCGGGGGACTTGCGTACCACGTCCCCGTCGTGGTGGAAGCTACCGGCAGGAACGAGGGCGAGACTAGCCGATTTGCGCAGCTGCTATGCGTCCTGCGCCGAAAAGGAGAAGTGAGCCATTTCGTGATTGCGCGGACTGCCCTATAGAGCTGAGGTGCATCGATCTGCTGAGGTGATGCGGGCCGTTGCGTGCTGGCGGTCTGCCGGCCTTGCGCGTTTGTCATGCCTTGCAGACGCGTCATCAGGACCGCCGGACGGATGCGATCAGCTAAGACTGTGCGTAGCACATTGTTTCGGGACCTCAGCAGCGGAACCCGCGGCCTGCGTGAAGCCTTTAGAACGGGCCCATCGACCGGGTTCGTTGCCTCCGGCGAGCGCGTTGCCGACAAAGAGTCGATCTTTCGCGCCGACCAAGGCCGACTTGAAAGCGGATCTGAGCTTAGTCCCGCACTAACACAAAGAAGAGCCCGATCTCAATCAGCGGGGAGCCAACTTCCACTCATCCGTCTGAGCTGCCGCTGAGGTGATTCGGCGATCCGTTTCGTTCGGGCGGCACCTTCGCGCGGTGCTCGCGGAAGGCGCGGACTGTGGGATGGTCGTACAGGCGGTGCGGTTCAGGTGTGTCGTCGATCGCCCAGCCGCCCATGAGGTAGTGACAAACGCAGCGCAGTCCCCCGATGCCGAGCGTGAGACGATCGAAACCGTCAAGGTGGGACCATCGGGGTGCGAGAGCTTCGTACAGCGCATCAGCAACCGGATCAAGCAGCCAGTGGGCGATCTTGCCCCCTGCAAGGATTCGCTGACATGCCCGCTCGAAGTCGATCACATAGGCCAAGGCTGTTGAAGCGCTACCGTGGTCCATCAGGCGACTTCGGCCGGGTATGAAGTGTGGTCGGTTCAGATCGAGGATCGCCCGTGTTGCTGTGGTGAAATGGCCGAAGTGAAAGTCGGGAAAGATTCCGTAGCGAGCGTCCGATTGGAGGCCTACCATGAAGACGACACCTTCGCCTGGGATATCGACTGCGAGGTTGCCTGTTCCGACCGTTGGAGCCGGATAACGGAGCAGGAACTGAATACCCTCGCGTTCCAACTCTGTGACGTCACCTGTTACCACGGTATCGGCCAGACGCTGTTGGGGTGCGCCACGGCCATAAATCAGCGATTGTGCAAGTTCGTGCCCAATGATTTCTGCCCCCTGGGCAAATGGACCGATTCGACCGGTGTGATCGAGGTGGTCAATTGACCCGATCACTGACGTAATGGGTTTGCCGCCGAAAACCTCATTGATAAGTTCCCGGTACTTATCCGTCTGCGAAGGTGTGCCGAATGAGTTGACGGCGACTAGGCCGGATCTTCCTTCAACCACGAGGGTTCGATAGCTGTCCACTGCGACAGTCCACACCCGGTGGGTGAGCTGTTCGATGCTGGCGCTGTGAACCGGGAAGTCGGGTTCGGTGACGAGCTTTCGTGTATCGATTGTGCTCATGCCAGCGAACCTAATTTGTTTGAAGGGGTCGTCCGGAATGGTTCGGTTGAGTAAGGTTCGTAATCTGACAATCCCCAACTTCCTGTTTTGTAGTGGATCATGTGACGTAAAACATTGACCGCCATAAATTCATCGAAACGAAACACCCGGTATCCGAAAGGCGCGTCAAGCTTTTCGTAGGTGAACTTTCTCACTTCGGCGAAGTCGTCGACATCAACGCCCGCTTGCAATGCTTCGAGTGCGCAACCGGCAGTAGCATCCCAAAGTTCGAAGTCGGCCTCAAATTCGCGTCGTGAGAGTTGCCAAAAGTGACCGGGTGCGTAGCGGTCCCAGTCGAGACCCAGGAGTCGTCGAGTGTTAGGAATCCAATTCGTCCATGCCCAGTCGGGGACAACCGTGTACGTAGCGCCGGGGATCACAGTGTCAGCCATGTAGAGGAACTTTTGTTCGGGAAAGTACGCAGCGGTATTACCTGTCCCGTGCGTGGGTCCGGGATAAATGAGCTCAAATATTGCACCGTCGATATCCATCAGCTTTCTTTCCCCGCTCCAGACCTGGGTTGGTAGGAGTTGTCCATCAGACCCGCGTGCCTCGACGACTGCGGCGGTCAGTTCATGGGCGAGGATCTGATCGGCTTCAGGTGCAAAATCGGCGCCGAACCCGGTGTGGTCGATGTGATCGTGGGTGTAGATGATGGTATGGACACGCTTGCGCGGAAAGTGGCGTTCCAACGCTCTGCGGTACTGGCGCGCCGACCCAGGTGACCAGAAGGTATCGAAAGCGATAAGCCCTTGGTCTCCCTCTATGGCGATGGTGCGGTATATACCATCGGTAATCGTCCACAGTTGTCCGCCAACTGGATCGGTGGTCATGGCAGGTTCGTACTCATACCCAGCGAAGTCTCCACCAATATTGAGAATCCCTCGATGGCAAGAGCCGTCACGTTTGGAAGATTCGGACTCGATTGGTTCAGACATGCTGTCTCCTCCTGACTTTCAATGTTGGTAAGCGGACAGGCTCGGTGATGGCGCAGAGCATCGATCGCCGTTCGATGGCGCGCACCGGAGGTTGCCTGCCATGGTCTGGAACTTCCAGATTCGAGCAGTTGATTCAACAACAGCCGTGGCAGAAGCAGAAGTAGGGAGTTGCATCATTGTGATGCGGCCAGACGACGGAGAACCTGCTGTGCGGCCAGATGTCCTGAGCCGCCCCCAAGACCGGGCCCGGGGTGTGTCGAGGCGCCGATGTGCCACAGTCCGCCAATAGGCGTCCGGTGGTTGGCACCGGCAGGGAAGGGGCGCCACAGCATGTTCTGGTCCAATTCACCGCTGCCGGCATACGGATCTCCATTGAGCGCACAAGGATTAGCGGACACGAGATCGGTAGGTGCGATGAAGTCCGAGGCGAGAACGCTGCTGTGGAAACCTGGTGCAAACTGCTCGATTTGATCCAGCACCCGGTCGAGATACGAATCGCGGAGCGCGGGATTGATCCAGCCGCCGTCAACGGCGATGACCTCCGCGCTGTCACCCGTCGGCGCGTAGGGCACTTCCTGAAGCTGCACCCACAACGTGGCTCTGCCCTCGGGGGCACGGCTGGGATCGAGCTGGCTTTGTTGGCCGACGACTACTGTCGGTCTGGCAGGCAGCAAGCCTGCCTCAGCCTGCGCTACGGCGATTGCCGTGCTGTTTGAACCATCGCTGAGGTGGATAAGTGGGACCTGGCGAAGTTCGGAATCCTCCCACGGCACGGGGTGCTCTAGAGCTAAATGGACTTGTGCTGCCCCTCTGCCGGGTCGATATCGCTGGGCAGCTTTACGATGAGCATCGAGTTTTGGAACCCCATCAAGGAGCGTTCCGTACAGGGCCTGCGGGCCCACGCTTGCTAGCACCGCATCGGCGGCGACTGGCCCTGAGGATGTGGCTACACCTCGAACGCGGTTACCCCTCAAAAGAATTCGCTCTGCCTGGGTGCCCGTGCGGAAGTCGACCCCATAATCGTCAAACAAACTCTCGAAGGCTTCGATGAATCGTCCTGCTCCGCCGAGGACTGTCGGCACGCCGAACTGGTGCAACGTCGCGGCGAGCATCGGAATCATCAATCCACCGGTAGCATGATCCGGACCAAGCCCAGCGTGCAACAACCAAGGCGACCACATTGCGTCAATTTCCCAACCATCGAAATTACGCCGTAGGAAGCCGCGGCCGCTCGAGAGCGCATCACGAGCTAGTCCCTCGGCACCGCGGATGCCTAGCGCCTGAAATGCCTTCCACCCCAATGCGGCTAGTGTGCGGCCTGATCGAAGCTCCCTTCCCATGGCGTCGACAGTTACGCTGGAGCGCCGGCCGAACTCGTCCAGCATTTCGAGATAGGCGCAGCGGTCACGTTCGCTGTCTAGGCGCGCAGCCGTCTCAAAGGGATCCCTGTACGCCACGGCGGTCTGTCGCTGACCCCTAATGTCGGCAACACTCGCCGTGACTGCAGATTGGGCGTTGACATACTCGAGACCACAGGCACGTAGTTTCTCGGCTAGGACACCGTACGCCGGGCTACATACGAACAATGTATGCCAAGAAGAGTAGACGTCGTGAATAAACCCGGGGAGCGTTCGCTCCTGCGCCGCAATGAATCCACCGATACGTTCGGCGCGTTCCAGCAGAACTACCTCGCACCCATGGTCTGCTAGTTCAGCGGCGGCCACCAATCCGTTGATGCCGCTACCGATGATGACGATCTTCTTCGGCGTACGAGCTCGGCGCGGCACGAACGGAACTCTCCGACGAGTCGACGCTGCGGTCTTCATTGACCGCTCAGCAGTGTTGTCGACCATCTGGAACTCCTCGCCCGCGAGCCAGAGGGCTGGTGTGACATGGAGCCACGGTTTAAGCAATGAGCCCTCGAATTGGGCCAAACCATATGAAGACCTCTAATGACCGGCTATGCCGACGACGCTCTACTTGTGCGGATCGCGCATCTGACAATTCAGTAGGACCCCGGTACCCGCCGGCGATGTGTGCCACGATGGATCGGGAGATGGTCTGCGATACAGGCGGTATCGGTCGGCCGCAGCCACATTCGAAGCGTCCAGCGGACTGTCGATCCCATCTCAATCGGCGAGGTTATTCCGATCTGACGCGATCTGCACAGGTGGCGCGCCGGCAGGATAGCTGGGTGAGTTGAAAACCCTTAAAGTCGCTCGACAGTCCGGATCTACCCCCGACAGGCTGCATGAAAGTCGCTGGATTGCTCACCGCAGCTTCCGCCAGAAGTGACGGTGCGGCACCCCGGGCTAGTTGCTATGCGACCAAATAGGCGTGCACCTATCTATGTGATGCCGCCTTGAGGCTAAAAGGAGAAACCGAACCGAATGATGGAACCGTACATTCCGGTGCAACCTATACCTAAGGGTTGGGCAAATCAGTGGCGCGGCACGACATCGGATGGTCCTGCGAGCCTGTCGAGCGCTTGGCAAGGGGACCGGAACACGATGAGAGGAAGATTGGCCGACCGAGGGACACGATGAGTGACCGACTCGCAGCTAAGGCTGCACTCGTAACTGGCGGGGCCACCCTGCTTGGGCAAGGCGTGGTTCGCGCACTGCACGACCACGGAGCTGCCGTAACAGTCCTCGACATCGATGAAGCTGGTGGAGGCCAGATCGCTGCGGATCTAGGCGCACGTGTGCGGTTCGAAACAGCCGACATCACCAACGATGTCGAGCTGGACAGCGCAGTGGCTGCAGCGGTGAACGCTTTCGGCGGGCTCGATATCGTTGTAAATTTGGCCTGTTCATACGACGACGCCGGATTCGGTTCCAGTAGGACGCAATGGCTTGGCACGCTTGATGTCAACGTCGTGTCGGCGGTGCGTGTAGTCCAAGCTGCACATCCGCACCTCGTCTCACGAGGCGGCGGATCGATTGTGAACTTCGGGTCCATTTCAGCGCGGGTGGCGCAGACCGGCCGGTGGCTTTACCCGGTCAGCAAGGCCGCGATCGTGCAGCTCACCAGGAGCATGGCGATGGACCTCGCCTCTGACAACATCAGGGTCAATTCGATCAGCCCTGGATGGATCTGGTCCAAAGCAATGGTCGACGCCACCGCCAACGATCGAGCTAAGACCGATCGAGTGGCTGCGCCGTTTCACCTTCTCGGGCGTGTCGGAGACGCGGCCGAGGTGGGCGAGGTCGTCGTGTTCCTCTGCTCTTCCGCTGCGTCCTTCGTTACCGGCGCCGACTGGGCAGTTGACGGTGGCTACAGCGCCATGGGCCCGGAGCAAGCAGTTCCATCGATCCCGAAACTCACCGAATAGACAAGGAATTTGTTGATGCGAAAAATTACGATCGTCGGGGCCGGCCAGTCGGGTTTGCAGCTGGGAATCGGTCTAGTCGACAACGGCTACGACGTGACCATCGTTAGTAACCGTGCTCCGTCGGACATTGCGTCGGGCAGAGTCTTGTCTAGCCAGTGCATGTTGGGCACCGCGCTTGCCCGCGAGCGACGTTTGGGCCTGAACCTATGGGACGAAGAGTGTCCGGCGATCGATGGCATAAGCATGAACGTGGCCGGGGAGCCAGGTGAAGGCAGGGCGGTCTCGTGGAGTTCGCGTCTCGACCTCCCCGGCCAATCGGTCGACCAGCGCGTCAAGATACCGGCGTGGATGTCGATCTTCGAAAGTCGAGGCGGAAAGCTCGTATACGAAGAAGCTGGCACTAAAGAACTCGAGGTGTATACGAAGCAGGCCGACCTGGTGATTGTCGCCGCCGGTAAGGGAGAGGTGGCCAAGCTCTTCCCTCGTGACACAACGCGATCGACTTACGACACGCCGCAGCGAGCGCTGGCGCTAACTTACGTCACTGGGATGGCGCCGCGTGATGGATTCTCGGCTGTGGAGTATCACATAATCCCCGGGGCGGGTGAATACTTCACCTTTCCAGCTCTGACCACCACCGGCCCCTGCGACATCATTGTGATGGAAGGCATTCCGCGCGGCCCGATGGACTGTTGGTCGGACATCACCTCGCCGCAGATGCACCTAGAACGCACCCTCCAGGTAGTCAAGACCCACGTCCCATGGGAGGCCGAACGCTGTACAGATGTGGAACTCACCGATGACAACGGAATTCTTGCAGGCCGGTTTCCACCGACTGTCCGCAAGCCCGTCGCTACGCTGCCCTCCGGCGCACACGTTCTCGGGATGGCCGATGTCGTCGTGCTCAATGATCCACTCACCGGACAAGGCTCGAGCAACGCTAGTCGTTGTGCGACAACTTACTTGAATGCAATCCTTGATCATGGCGAGGCTAGCTTCGACACCCAGTTCATGATTGACACCTTCGAGCGATACTGGAACTACGCGCGTTACGCCACCGGGTTCACAAACCTCCTGCTTGCACCTCCCCGCGAGCACGTATTGCGGGTACTCGCTGCGGGCCACGACGACCGACGTATCCCATACCGCTTCTGCAACGGCCTTGACGACCTACGCGACTTCTACCTGTGGTTTATGGACCCCGACGTAGCCAACGCGTTCGTGGACGAGGCGTCGACTCCCTAGGTCTCGCGCGAAGGAGCTTGTACTATGCGAAATTTCGCAGTCGTAGGCGCTGGCGAAGCGGGGCTGCAGCTAGCAGTGGGCCTACTCGAGGCTGGGCACAACGTCACCATTGTCAGTGAACGCTCCAGTGAGGAAATCCTGCGCGGGAACGTCCTTTCCAGTCAGTGCGTATTCGACAGCGCCGTTCAGAATGAGCGAAAACTCGGCCTCAATTTCTGGGACGAGCTGAGTCCCGCGATCAACGAAGTTGCCGCCCGTTTCACCGATTCGGACCACAACGCCAGCTTCACCGCACCTCTCAACGCACCAGCTCATTCGGTTGATCAGCGGCTCAAATGCGCGGAATGGCTCGAACATTTCCAAAAGACGAGTGGTGAGCTGATCATCCGGCACGCAGACACTAGATTCACAGAGGACCTCGCCCGAGACCACGACCTGGTTATCGTTGCGACGGGCAAGGGGAATCTGGGCCGCCTCTTCTCTCGAGACGCCACCAAGTCCTCATTTGATCGGCCACAGCGTGCCCTGGCGCTGACCTACGTTCGTGGGCCCAAAGCAACTCAGGAAAAGCGCGTAATGAGCTTCAGCTCATATCGTGGTGTCGGCGAACTAATCGTGGTTCCCGCACTAACCATGTCCGGCCCGTGCGAGATCATGGTGTTTGAAGGCATCCCCGGCGGCCCAATGGATTGCTGGGACCAGATCACCTCACCGAAGGAGCATCTGAGACATTCGCTCGAACTCGTAGAGCAACTCTTTCCTGCTGAACGTGCCCGCTTCGATGGGGCAGAGTTGGTCGATGACGGCGGCGTGCTACGCACCAGGTTGACACCAACCGTGCGTCATCCGGTGGCGACACTGGATTCGGGCACCCCCGTCCTAGGAATCGGTGACGCTGTATTGCTCAACGACCCAGTGAGTGCGCAGGGATCGAACAATGCCGCCCACGCTGCACGGGTCTATCTCGACAGCATCATGCGTCACGGTGACGATCCGTTCGACCGCGCCTGGATGGAGAGCACCTTCCTGAGCTTCTGGCGGGGGTGGGGACAGTGGTCGGTGTCCTGGACCAACGCGATGCTGCGTCCTCGGCAACCACATCATCTCGGCCTACTCTCCGCAGCCCAGACAGCACCAGAACTCGCTCGGGCGATCGTCAACGCTTTCGATGATCCACGCACCGTGCATAACTGGTGGTTCGACCCGGTCGATGCCGAGCGGTTCATCGACGAGATGCGACAAGCAGAGTTGAATCGCTTCAGCCCCCGGCAATATCGACAGGCCCTCGGACAGTACGCCACCGGCGTCGCAGTGATCACCACGCGTGGCGCCGATGGTGCAAAGGTCGGGATAACCGCAAACTCCTTCACCTCGGTGTCGATGGATCCACCCCTTGTCTCGTGGTGTGTGGCGAAGAGCGCGCCGAGTTTCGCGGGCTTTGCAGAGGCGTCGCATTTTGCCGTCAACGTGCTCGGAGCTGGTCAACTGCATCTGTCTCGACAGTTCTCCACTCCAGCACCCGACAAGTTCGCCGATGTAACGCTCACTGAAGGATTGGGCGGGGTACCGCTCATCGCCGACGCGGTGGCACGCTTCCAATGCCGAACAGTGCGAAACATCGACGCCGGCGACCACGCCATTTTCATGGGTGAGGTGGAACGTTACGACGCCAACGGCGGGGAACCCCTCGTGTTTCATTCGGGCTCGTTTCACGTACCTACCCGCCATCCAGATGATGCCTAGCCGCACCGCTGTCATTACACACCCGCACAGTCGCTCTGTTGATGACGCACCGTTATCCATGCTTTCGCAGGTCACTTCTCAGCTGAAACCGATACCCATGAACCCAAACCTCGCTGGCGCTGGCAGTGCCAACCATCCCGACTTCCGGCGCGCCCTGCACTTGCCAGGCGCCACCCGCACCGGCGTGGCTCGGCACACGTGCTGCGGTTATCTCGTGAAATCCGCTGTAGGACAATACGTCAAGCGCAGCCTCGGCGCTGCTTGCCACCCCCATTCCGCCGACGCGGTCCGCGCAATGGATGAGGAGGTGACTTGAAGTCCGTGGTCATAGACGTTCACACCCACTTGGCGCCGCAGTTGTGCCCGTCTATGCTCAGCTGCTCGAACGGCGTGCATCATGACGCCGACGGGCAGCTCGTCATCGACCATCATGTGCTCGCTCACCCTGGGCTGTACGACGCTCCTCGGCTCGTACGCACCCTTGGAACTCATGACATCGACCGGGCATGGGTTTCGGCCCCGCCAGCGACCTACCGGCAGGGTATGGATGCGTCCGCAACAAAGTCATGGGTCCGCGCTCTCGATGCAGGTATGCGGGCGCGAATCGGTGACTATCCGACCTTGGGGCTCTTGTCATATCTGCCGTTAGACCAGCCAGCCGTCGCGTCGGAACTCATCGACGATCTTGCCTTCCGAACTGGCAATGTCGGCTGGACAGCCAGCGCCGGCGGTGCTTCGTTGCCGCTTGATGACGATGCGCTGTCCCCGCTGTGGGCACAGCTCGCCGCGATCGGCAAGCCCGTTCTCCTGCACCCGGGTGAGTCACCCGACGGTCGGTTGCGCGCCCACTACCTCGCGAATCTCCTTGGCAATCCAGTGGAAACCGGAGTAGCCGCAGCCCAATTGGTTCTGGGAGGGGTCCTGGTGCGCCACCCAGGGCTCAAGCTTGTGCTGGTCCACTGTGGCGGGATTGTGCCTGCTGTGGTCGGCCGCTGGGCTCGCGGTGTTGCCACCGGGCGGCCTGGTCTTGCGCCGTACGTGGCAGATCCGCGAGAAACGGTGCGGCTGTTGTGGGCTGACACGCTGGCCCACAGTCCAGCCGCTGTCGACCTTGCAGTCAGCGTGTTCGGAATCGATCGGTTGTTGTTGGGAAGCGACTATCCGTTCCCCATGGGGTTCGAGAACCCGTTCGAGTCAATCGCTCATCTCGACGCTTCATTGCGTGAACAGGTCGCTGGTAATGCCGCTGTGCTTCTACTCGAAAGGACAGATTCGTGAGCAACTATTCTGCCTGTGTTCTGATCGAGGCCGCCTCAGTAATTTTCGCTGCAGCGGGAATGACGAACGATGCTGCGCGGCAAGTAGCGGAAGCGCTTGTCGAGGCCGATGCGCGAGGGATTTGCTCGCATGGCTTGATGCTCGTGCCCATGTATGTGAACCGGCTGTGTGCCGGCTCGGTCACGACCAACACCGAGGCCGAGATCGTCGTCGATCGCGGCGCAATCGCTGTCCTCGACGCACGGCATGCGGTAGGAGTATGCACTGCCGACCAAAGTATGTCCCTCGCGATTAAGAAGGCGAAAGTATTTGGCATCGGCGCAGTGACTACGCGCCACGCGTTTCACTTCGGCGGCGGCTTCCGCTATGCCCAGCAGGCCGTCGATGCGAATTGCATTGGAATAGCATCAGCCAATACCCGTGCTCTGATGCCTGCACCCGGCGGAGCCACTGCCGTGGTGGGTAACAACCCTATTGCCGTCGGAGTGCCCGGCGATGATCCACTGATGGTCGACATGGCCCTGTCGGAGGCCGCACTTGGCAAAATTAGACTCGCCGCATCCGAAGGCCGCGATATTCCCCTGACTTGGGCCACTGATAAAGACGGCTCACCTACCACGAGCCCGACAGCGGCGCTTACCGGGTTGCTGCTGCCGATCGGCGGCCCAAAAGGTTATGGCTTGGCACTCATCGTCGACGTGTTGTGCGGAGTGTTGTCCGGCGGTGCGTTCGGGCCAGCAGTCAAAGGGCTTTACGCCAACACGGAGATTCCCAATGACTGCGCGCATTTTTTCATGGCAATCGATCCCGCGGTCTTCGGCGATCTCGACTCCTTCCGACAACGAACCCTCGCACTGACGCAACACATCCGGGCATCAACGCCCAGACCCGGCATTGATGCGGTGATGCTGCCCGGGCAGCGTGAGAGCGAAAACGCGTCACGGGCGCGGATACACGGCATATCGGTCGCACAGAGCGTCTTGACCGGACTCCGCCAAGCTGCCGAGCAGCTCGGCGTCACGCTACCGGAAGAGCTTCGACGATGAACCACGCTACGCGCATCACCATCACGACCGTCGACCACATCGTGTCGCGGGCCACGTTTCAGCGAAAGGAAGACAAGAGTGAAGACCTCGTTCGATGCCACCGGTGAGACGTTGATCGTCACAGGTGGCGCAAGCGGCATAGGAGCCGCCGCCGCTCTCGCCTTCGCCCGGGCAGGGGGCAAGGCTGTCGTATTCGATCTCCAAGAACCCGAAGACGTTGCGGGTGTGGACTACCACTACGTCGATGTCGCTGATCGTGCAGCCGTGCGCAGCGCCACCAAAGAGGTCCTTGCTCAGCATGGTCGCATCGACGGACTAATCGCCGGCGCGGCTGTTCAGCCCCGCATGCCGGTTGTGGACACCCCTGAAGACGTTTGGCGTCAAACCGTTGCGGTCAACCTCGACGGGGTCGTCTGGAGCTGTCAGGCTGTGTTGCCAACCATGCTGGCCGCTGGCCGTGGATCCATCGTGATGTTCTCCAGCGGCTTCGCCAAGTTCGGCCACGCGCAGGCTTCCGCCTACGCGGCAACCAAAGGCGCCTTGGTCCCGTATGCCAAGTCGTTGGCAGCCGAAGTTGTCGAGCGACGCGTCCGCGTGAACGTCGTATTCCCAGGCGTCATCGACACCGCCCAGTTTCGGGCCGCCAATCCCGTTGGTCCTGAACATGATCACTGGAAGCGGACCACTGGCATCGGTGAGCCTGAAGACGTCGTTGGCCCGCTGCTTTTTCTGCTCTCCGACGCGGCCACGATGACCGGGTCGGTACTCACCCGGGACTGCGTCTTTTCCAAGGAGCACGCCTGATGGTCGACCGATTATCGGTATCGAGCAGTGAGAAGCTGCCTGTCGCCATCGTCGGCGGGGGGCCCATCGGTTTGATCACCGCTTTGGGGTTGGTGCATTACGGGGTGCCAGTGATGGTTTTCGAACTGGACGACACATTATCGACGGATACGAAGGCCGGCACCGTCCTGACCCGCACCCTGGAAGTCCTCGACCGATACGATGCCCTGGAAGCAGTTCTCAACGCTAGTCTGCGCATCGACGAAATCGGTGAACTAGACCGTGCCACCGGTCAATCCACCGGAAGCGTGCTGACCACAGCGCTACGCGGCGAAACCCGATTCCCATTCGTCATCAACATTCCTCAACACGAACTTGAGCCGATTTTGGCTGCGCAACTAGACGAGTGCGCGCCGGGCACGCTGCGGATGGCGCATCGCCTCGAGAAGTTCGAACAGCATGCCGACCGCGTGACACTGCACCTGAGTACTCCCGCTGGGCCCGAGCTGCATGAGGCGAGTTGGCTGCTGGCCTGTGACGGCGGTCGGTCAACGGTGAGGGAACAACTCGGTATCGAAGTCGCCGGCCACACATTAGAGCAGCGCTACATGCTGGTCGATCTGACCTGCGACCTCGATGTGAGTAACCCCCGTGATTACCCGTATCTTGCCTATTTCGGCGACGCCGCAGAATGGATGATTCTGGTCCGGCAGCCGCATTGCTGGCGCTTCCTCTTCCCGTTGGGGCCGGACCAGCCCGAGCCGACCGCGGATCAGCTCCGCGATAAGGTCCACCGCTTCATCGGCGAGGTCGATCACCTCTCGGTACTTGGCACCAATGTCTACACCGTTCATCACAGAGTCGCCGGGCGATGGCATGACGGGCGCGTGTACCTGATGGGTGACGCAGCGCATCTGATCACCCCGATGTGGGCGCTAGGTCTCAATACTGGCGTGTTGGACGCTTCCAACCTTCCGTGGCGCATGGCATGGGTGCACCGTGGCTGGGCGGCACCATCTCTGCTGGAGGCGTACGAGACCGAGCAGTCCCCGGTGGCAATCAAGGGATCCGGCGAAATGGCCGAGGCGGCACGGGCAGTGATGGACCGGCGCTCCGATTTTGCCGTAGCCATGGGGGCTGGCGGCTGGGGAGACGCGATGACGCGCACCCTACTCGGCGTTCGCCTGGACGTTACCGGAGACGGCGACTGGTCGATGGTACGCAAGACTGCCGAACCCACTCCAATCTGCACCGGCGAGCGAGTTCCCGATTTGCAAGTCTTCGGCCCGAACGGTCCTGAATGGCTGCACCGCCTCTGCCGCGACACCTTCTTGGCCTTGCATCTCACCGATGTCCGTCGCCGGCCTTCGATTCCAAGCAGGGGACCGGCTGGATTGCGACAGGTGGTGGTCAGCCGGTGGGACGCCCCACACGATTCTGGGCTGCGCAACCGCGCCTACTTCGACCCAGGCGACACTGTGCGTGCTCGATTCGGGCTCGCCAACGATGCCGTGGTGTTGCTGCGGCCGGACGGCCATATAGCCCTGATCGAGCCCTGGACGACCGATTCGGCCGCAGTGATCGAAGCGCACTATCTCGATCTCGTTGACCTCAACCCACGCGCAAAAGGGGCGAACCCATGAAAGGCGACATCGTGTACTCCCCTGCGGGGCAACAGATTATCCTCGTCGACGTAGGTGTCACCAAACTGCTCGATAATCGCGTGGTCAGAGTTTGGGACGTTACCCTCGATGGCCATGGCCAACACCCCTGGCACCTGCACCACAACCCCTACCTAGTGCTTAGTGTAGAGGGATCGGATGGACGTATGGACTGGCTTGACGGCAGCCCACCGCGCTTCATCTCCGAATACCGGGGCGGAGCCGTCTACCGACCGACTTCGCCAGTTCACCGCCTGACCAATCTCAAAGACCAGCGTTACCGGAACCGGTTGATCGAGTTCAAGGATCTCGGTGAACGACTCACTGTCCCCCTCGACATTGGTCCGGGCGCGCGCAGCGTCGAGGGCGAGACCATCGGCCCTGAGTTATCGGACAGACGTAAGCCGGTCATCATTCATCCGCACGTGAAGGTGTGGACCGTAGACCTCGCCGCCGGACAGGAGGTGGCACTCCACCTATCCGGGTTGCCGCACGTCCTCGCGATGATCGAGGCCCCCGACCTTGTTCTCGACCCGTCGGGCGGCACCAGCTATCACGCTGGGGGTGAGGTCGCTCTGACCAATTCCTCTATCGATCCGCAAACTTGGTTCGTCGTCGAACTCACCTACCTCGACAACCTGGCCCACCTCACGAATGGACACTCTTTATGAACAGTGCCGCCTACGACGCCAACGCACCGCTCGTTTCCCCGCCACCGCGTCCGCACGGCATACAACAGCACGAGTGGGTAGAAAACCTCTCTGACGCTGCTCGCTACGGCGGCGTGGCGGCCGAATCCTCGCGTGAACAAGCTGTCGTCGATCCGCACGGTGACGCAGCGCACAGATTTCGCGAGATCCTCGTGCATACGAGTGATTTGAGCTGGGTGGAAAAGACACTTGCCGGACTGGCCCACAAGGCGCTATGGCGCAACGAGGACACCGGCGCATCGATCTCACTGGTGAAATTCGCCAAGGGTGCCGGGATCCCATCGCGTCACTCGCACGCCTCCAATCAGTTCATGTACTGCCTCGCAGGCCGGTACACCTACGTGTCGACTGGCATCACCCTCACTCGGGGAGCCTTCTACTGGAACCCGAAAGGGAGCATGCATGGGCCGACGCTTGCAGAGGAGGAGTCCGTCCTCCTCGAAATCTATGACGGGCCACACTATCCCACCCAACCTGACTGGTACTCGTCGGCCGATGACGCTCGATAGGCAATCCAAACCAACTGCTAGATAAGGAAATACATGACGATCGAAACCATAGTGGCACCAGGACTCGCAGAACCGAACGGGCATTTCGTCCACGCGTCGGTCGCTTCCGTTCCCGCAACGGCCCGACTGGTGTTCATCTCAGGCATGACCGCGCGCAATGCGGAGGGCGGCGTCACCGGTGTAGGGGATATCACGGCGCAGACCCACCAGGTTTGCCAGAACCTGAAGGCAGCTGTCGAAGCTGCGGGTGGGACGCTCGCTGACATTGCACGCGTCGATGTTTACGTGCGCAACATGGAGGATTTCGCAGCCATTCACGGGGTACGGCAACAGTACTTCACCGAACACGCGCCTGCGTCCACGATGGTCGAGGTCTCAAAATTCGTGAAAAAGGACTACCTCATTGAGATCAACGCCATCGCTGCGATCGGCGGTGCTTCGTGAGACTGGCATCGGTACGAACCGGTAGCGGACTCGGCGTCGGCGTGGTATCCGCCGACCACAGCAGCATCCGGGTTCTCAAAAGCTCAGCTGGCTCCGTCGATGACGTCGTCCGTGGTCACCTCACGCTCGCTACCGTAGCTGACCTGGCCAGTAAGCTCGAACCCGTGCCGCTGACATCGGTCGCGCTTGCGGCGCCGCTGAGTCAATTCAACCGCGACATCCTCTGCACCGGCTGGAACTATGTCGACCACTTCTATGAATCCAGCGGTAAACGCGAGGGCCAAGATCCGGCCAGAATGCCAGATCGGCCAACGTTCTTCAGCAAGGGTCCGCAGACCGTAATCGGCCCCTTCGATCCGATCGCCTACGACGACCGAATCTCTGAAAAATGGGATTACGAGGCTGAATTCGCCATCCTCATCGGCCGCGCCGGACGCTCGATCCGAGAAGAAGACGCATGGGATCACGTATTCGGCCTTCTATTGGCGAATGACGTGTCACAACGGGACCTCCAGCGAGCGCATGGCGGCCAATGGCTTAAAGGGAAAAGCATCGACCGCACCATGCCAATCGGGCCATGGATTACCACCGCTGACGAGTTGCCGGCGATAGCCGATTTGCCAATCGAGTGCGAACTCAACGGTGTCGTCGTGCAGCAAGCCACCGCGGGTCAAATGGCGTTTTCCATTGGGCGCATCATCGCCGAACTCAGCTGGGGGATGACGTTAAATGCAGGCGATCTGATTCTGACCGGTACACCCAGCGGCGTCGGTAATGCGCGAGAACCAGCTCTCTTTCTCGGCGCGGGCGACATCCTGGTCACCCGGGGCGGACCACTCGGAGCGTTACGGAACGTCGTCACCCCAACCCCGTTGCATCTCCATCATTAGCCGAAGATTACGGACCAGCTGACCTGACGTTCGTGCCATGCCGCTGTTAGGGCCACTCAGCTGGCTATCTAGATTCCTACGCGCAGTAGCGGCTTTCTAAGCGTCTGAGCTTTGACGGTTCAGCCGGGCATAGAGCGAACCCAAACATAATCGACCACGCGGCGTGGTGTCCGTGGTCATGAGAAAGTCCCCACTCCTTTACGGGTCGTGGTCTCTGTTCCGGGAGCTGAGGGCCTGGCCGCGTAGATCGCGGATTATGTCCAAAGCGTGTTCAAGGAGCCTGCGCGCCTCGTGGCAAGTTCACGAAAGCCGGCATCGAGCTGCGCCGATGCGTCGAGAGTTGTGGTGTCCGAGGGGGACTCGTCCACCTGCTACACGGGTTGAGACCTGGCGAATCGGTACCTGATCGTCGTCCGCGCTGGGGTTGACTTACCCGATGTCGAGCCGTCGGGCTAGGGGTCGAGTTGGGCGGGCGCGACTCGACACCGGCGGCTTGGGCTCCGGTGTGCAGGCGTCGGTCCCAGACGGCGACGATCAGGCCGGCGTCTCCGAGCGCCAACGCATTGGCCAGATGGACAGCGTCGGCTCCGCGTAAGGCGTGGGCTCGGGCAAGGTGGCCCGGCGTGCTGTTCGACCGCCGGGGTGAGTTCGACTGGGCGGGCGGCGGCCCAGAAGTCCTCCCAGTCACGTTCGGCGTCGGCAAGCTCGGACTCGGTTAGGTCGTGATTGCGGGCTGCTGCAGCGAGTGCGGAGCGGACTTCGGGGTAGGCCAGGCGGCTGGACAATGCGGCGTCGCAACCGTCCCAGAGCGCGGACGCCAGCGAGCTCCCTGTCTCGGTGATGAGAAGTTTGACGAAGGCGCTGGCGTCGAAGTAGACGATCGGCACCGGTCAGCGCCGCTGGCCGCTGACCCGGTCAGACACCGGCTGCTGCGGCCGGGGCCGGACCGACCCGCAGCGACGGGCCGCTGCGCGGTGGCCTTGCCAATCGCGCCTTCAGCCGTGAGACGCTCCAAGGTGCCTGCGCCGTCCAGCGCAGCGAGTCGCGCGACCGGAATCCCGCGGTCGGTGATGATGACCTCACCACCAACCCGAGCTCGATCGAGCCAATCGCTGAGGTGCGCGCGCAACTCAGTCACGGATACCTCCACACCGTGGTCTGTACGCTCACGGAACCATGATCTGTACATTCGCTATTGAGGGCGGAAACGAGTAGCCAAGGAATTGTGTCCGAGGGGGGACTTGAACCCCCACGCCCGTTAATAGGGCACTAGCACCTCAAGCTAGCGCGTCTGCCATTCCGCCACTCGGACCAGTTCTGGGCAGCTAAGGCTATCGGATCACCGATGCCGGACCCAAACCCAACCCATCCCCTCAATGGTACGAATGGTGACGTGTCCGCGCCGTCGCAAGCCGAAGCCGAAATAGTTGACATCGTCAGCACCCTAATCCGGTTCGACACCTCCAACACGGGTGAGCCGGAAACCACCAAGGGCGAGGCCGAGTGCGCCCACTGGGTGGCTGAGCAGCTGCAGGAAGTCGGCTACCAGACCGAATACATCGAGGCAGGAGCGCCGGGCCGGGGCAACCTGTTCGCCCGGCTCGAGGGCGCCGACCGTCAGCGCGGGGCCCTGATGCTGCATGGCCACCTCGACGTCGTGCCCGCCGAACCGGCCGACTGGAGCGTGCACCCGTTCTCCGGCGCGGTTGAGAACGGCTACGTGTGGGGCCGCGGCGCCGTCGACATGAAGGACATGTGCGGGATGATGATCGCCGTCGCCCGCCACTTCAAACGTTCGGGCATCGTGCCCCCGCGCGACATCGTCTTCGCGTTCGTCTCCGACGAGGAGGCCGGCGGCGACTACGGCTGCAAGTGGCTGGTCGAGCACCGGCCCGACCTCTTCGAAGGCGTGACCGAGGCCATCGGCGAGGTCGGCGGCTTCTCGCTGACGATCCCGCGCCGCGACGGCGGTGAGCGCAGGCTGTACCTGATCGAGACGGCCGAGAAGGCGATGATGTGGATGCGGCTGACCGGACGCGGCCGCGCGGGCCACGGCTCGATGATCAACGACGACAACGCCGTCACCGCCGTCGCCGAGGCGGTCGCCAAACTGGGCCGCCACCAGTTCCCGATTGTGCTGACCGACTCCGTCGAGCAGTTCCTGACGGCCGTCGCCGAGGAAACCGGCTACACCTTCGACACCAACTCACCCGACATCGAGGGGGCAATCGCCAAGCTCGGCCCGATCGCCAAGATCGTCGGCGCGACGCTGCGCGACACGGCCAACCCCACCATGCTCAACGCCGGCTACAAGGCCAACGTCATCCCCGGCTCGGCCGAGGCGGTGGTGGACTGCCGGGTGCTCCCCGGTCGGCAGGCCGCCTTCGAACGCGAGGTCGACGAGCTCATCGGCCCCGACGTCACCCGGGAGTGGATCACCGACCTGCCGTCGTATGAGACCACCTTCGACGGCGCCCTCCTCGACGCCATGAACGCCGCGGTGCTGTCCGCCGACCCCGAAGCTCGCACCGTGCCCTACATGCTTTCGGGCGGCACCGACGCAAAACACTTCGCGCGGCTGGGAATTCGATGTTTCGGGTTCTCGCCGCTGAAGCTGCCGCCGGATCTGGATTTCGCATCGTTGTTCCACGGCGTCGACGAACGGGTACCCGTCGACGCGTTGAAGTTCGGTACCCGCGTACTCGAACACTTCCTGCTGAACTGCTGATTCCAACCAAAGAAAGGGCTTTCCCGTGGCGTTTGACTACAACCCCTACGACTTCCTGCCCAAGCTGCCGTCGTTCACGCTGACCTCCGAGTCAGTCACCGACGGCCAGCCGCTAGCCAACGATCAGGTCAGCGGAATCATGGGCGCCGGCGGCTCCGACGTCTCACCGCAGCTGAGCTGGTCAGGATTCCCCGAGGAGACGCGCAGCTTCGCCGTCACCGTCTATGACCCCGACGCGCCCACGGCCTCGGGTTTCTGGCACTGGGCGGTGGCCAACCTGCCTGCCACCGTCACCGACCTGCCCGCCGGCGTCGGCGACGGCAGCAGCAGCGGATTCCCCGGTGATGCGCTGACCCTGGCCAACGACGCCGGCCTGAAGCGCTACCTCGGCGCGGCCCCGCCGCCCGGACACGGTGTGCACCGCTACTTCATCGCCGTGCACGCGGTCAAGGTGGAAAAGCTCGAGCTCGACGGCGACGCCACCCCGGCGTACCTGGGCTTCAACCTGTTCTCGAACGCGATCGCGCGCGCCGTCATCCACGGCACCTACGAACAGAAATAGCCCGGCCCCGCTGCCGCGAGCAGACGCTAAAACCCCTAAAACACTGCCAAAAAGGGGGATTTCACGTCTGCTCGCGGCCAAAAGGCTCGCGCCGCACGGCCGAGCCGACGGCGTCGGACAGCGACGCGAAGCCGCCGTCGTGCAGGCGCGCGGCGATGCCGTCGTGGATGTGCTTGGCCCACATGCCGCCGCCGTACACGAACCCGGTGTAGCCCTGCAGCAGCGAGGCGCCGGAGGTGATGCGCTCCCACGCGTCGTCGGCGGTCTCGATGCCGCCGACGCTGATCAGCACCAACCGGTCACCCACCCGCCGATAGAGCCTGCGCAGGATATAAAGCGATCGCGCCGCCACCGGTGGTCCCGAGATGCCGCCGGGCCCCAGCTCGTCGACGCCGGGGCTGCGCAGCCCCTCGCGCGACACCGTGGTATTGGTGGCGACGATGCCGGCCAACCCCAATTCGACTGCCAGATCGGCGATTTCGTCGACATCCGAATCGGACAGGTCCGGTGCGATCTTCACCAGCACCGGCGTCGACGTCTGCGCCTGCACCGCCGCCAGGATGGGCCGCAGCGAGGCCACCGCCTGCAGGTCCCGCAGCCCCGGCGTGTTCGGTGAGCTGACATTGACCACCAGGAACGACGCCAACGGCCCGAGCAACCGCGCGCTTTCGGCATAGTCGTCGACCGCGTCCTCGGCCGGAGTTGCCTTGGTCTTGCCGATGTTCACCCCGATCGGTACGTCGGGAACGTCGCGGGCCAGTTTCATCGCCAGCTCACCGGCGCCGTAATTGTTGAACCCCATCCGGTTGAGCAGTGCGCGGTCCTCGGGCAGCCGGAACATCCGCGGCGCCGGGTTACCGGGCTGGGCCTGCGCGGTCACTGTGCCGACCTCGGCGTAGCCGAACCCCAACGCACCCCAGGTGCGTAGCCCGCTTCCGTTCTTGTCGAACCCCGCGGCGAGGCCGAGCGGCCCGGCGAAACGCACCCCGAACACCTTGCTGGCCAGCACCGGATCGCGGGGCGCCAGCCACGCCGTCAGCACCCGCCGCGTCGGGCGCAGATGGGTGATCCCACGCAGCAGCGCGAACACCCAGGTGTGGATGCGTTCGGGCGCGACCAGAAACAGCGCTCGCCGCAGCGCGCGGTACATCAGCGACTCACAGCGCGGGCTGCTCCGCGATACCGAACCGGTCCGCCGGTGTCTTTTTTCGGCGCAGCAGCACCCGCCGCGAGCCGTCGTTGTAGAGCCGGACCCGGGTCAGCTCCCACCCGCGGTATTCGGCCTCGATCGACAGCCGGATCGAAGCGCTGACCCGGGTCACGTCCGGCGGCAGCCGAAGCGGAATCCACTCGTAATCCTCGGACAGATCCTGGTCCCAACCAGGTGGCATCCGACCGCGGTGCATGGCGCTCACCCGGGCACCGCCGCATTCGCGATCACCTGCACACCTGCTCCCGAGCCCGACACCACATACAGCGTGCCAGACCGTTCGTCGTAGGCCAGGGCGTTCGGTTGATGCACGGTTCGATATCGCACCTTCTCGACGGGGATGCCGGTGGCCAGATCGTAGCCAACGACGGTGTTGCTCGCGGTCTGCGACACCCACGCCAGCGTCGAGGAGCCGGCCAGCCCGTAGGGCGCGTCGTGCACCGGATAGCGCTGGCGGAGGATCAGCGGGTCGATGCCGAACACCAGCAACTCGCTGCCGCGGGTGTCGGTGACCAGGACACGGCCGACGGGGTCGGCCACGATCGACGTCGCGCCCTCGCCGGCCCGAAGGGCCTGCCCGGCCTGGGTACCGTCGTCGGACACGGTGGTCACCGACGTCTGTCCGCGGTCCAGCACGATGGCCGTATTGCCTTGGGTGACAAGCGCATCCACCCGGGCGAAGGCCTTGAGTTCGGCGGCGACACCCGCATCGGCATCCAGTGTGTACACCGCGCCGTCAGCGCTGCCCAGCACGAACCTGCCGTCGCTGCGCCGGGCGATGGCGGTGAAGTCGGTGTCCTGCTGACCTGCCACGCTGACCGGCGTGGTCGCCCCCGTGGCGAGGTCGACGTCGAGGTAGCCGCCTTTGGTCGCGAGATATATCCGGCCGTCGCCGTCGCCGGTCATGGCCGTGGCCGCACCGGGTAGCGCCAACTCGCGGGTGGCGCCCGTCGACGCCATCACCGTCAGCACCGACGTTCCCGAGCTCAGCACCACCAACGACTCCGTCACCGGGTCGAAATTTGCGGCATACGCATCGCCGCGCAGCGGATACACCACACCGGCGGGCTCGGCGGTGACCGGCGGGGAGTCCGCGGCCTGCGCCGGGGGAATCGTCGCGGGCGGTGCGTCGACCGGGTTCGACGAGCATCCCGAAAACGAAAAAATAGCCAGCAGGGAAACGCATACGCGAAAGACCTGCATTCGCGCGTTTACAGAAGACGGCAAGGGGTAGCTCTCGGTTCGTGCGACGTTGATCCCGATCGAAAGGTCAGTCTATGCAGACTGCTCCTGGCAGCGCCCCGCCCGCTCGGCGGGGGTGCGCAAACTTTGGATTCAACAGCGGTATGGTGCGATCATGACCCTCGCGGCGGAACGGGACCTGGGCCACCAAGAGTTTGCTATAGAGGACATCTCGACTGGTGTACACGCCAGCGGGTTTGGCCAAGTCGGTGACGGACGAAGTTTTTCCTTCCGGATCGAACGGCAGCTGCTCGTCGTGGAGGTGTATCGCCCCCGGCTGACCGCCCTGGTACCTCAGGAAGAAGACGTCGTCGCCCTGGGCAGCCACAAGCTCACCGACATCGACCTCACTGACAAGCGCAGCCTGTCGGCGGCCGTGCGTGACGCGGTGGCCGCCGCGCAGCCGGTGGCGCGGAACGGGCGCTGACCGGGCCCACGGTACGGTCGTCGTCGTGACTGACGTGGCGGCGATGTCGTGGCTGCAGGTCGTCGTCCTCGCGATATTGCAGGGCCTCACCGAATTTCTGCCGGTCTCGTCGTCAGGTCACCTGGCGATCGCCTCCCGGTTGTTCTTCGACGACGACGCGGGCGCATCCTTCACCGCGGTCAGCCAGCTGGGCACCGAGTTCGCCGTCCTCCTTTACTTCGCCAGGGACATCGCCCGCATCGTCAAGGCATGGTTCGCCGGGCTATTCGCAGGCGCGAAGCGCAGCGCCGACTACTGGCTGGGCTGGTACGTCATCATCGGCACCATCCCGATTGGCGTGATCGGCCTGATGTTCAAAGACGAAATTCGCACGGGCGCAAGGAATTTGTGGGCGATCGCGATCGCGTTGGTGGCCTTCTCGTTCGTGATCGCCGCCGCCGAGTACTTCGGCCGCCAGACCCGCCGCCTCGACCAGCTCACCTGGAAGGACGGCATCATCGTCGGGCTGGCGCAGTGCCTGGCGCTACTGCCCGGCGTATCGCGGTCGGGCGCCACCATTTCGGCCGGGCTGTTCCTCGGGCTGAACCGTGAGGTCGCGGCCCGCTTCGGCTTTCTGCTCGCGATTCCGGCGGTGTTCGCCTCCGGACTTTTCTCATTGCCGGACGCCTTCGAACCCGCCGGCAAGGGGATGAGCGCCAGCGGACCCCAGCTGTTGGTCGCGACGCTGATCGCCTTCGTCGTCGGCTTCGCAGCCGTCGCGTGGTTCCTGCGGTTCCTGGTCCGCCACAGCATGTACTGGTTCGTCGGGTATCGGATCGCGCTGGGCACGCTGGTGTTGATCCTGTTGGGTACGGGGGTGATGTCGGCGACATGACGGTGATCCTGCTGCGCCACGGCCGCTCCACCTCCAACACCGCCCACACCCTGGCCGGCCGCTCCGACGGCGTCGATCTCGACGACCGGGGCCGCGCACAGGCGCAGGCGCTGGTGAGCCGGATCGGCGAGTTGCCGATCCGCGCGGTCGTGCGCTCACCGCTGCTGCGTTGCCAGCGCACGGTGGAACCGCTGGCCGCCGCGCTCGGCCTCGACGTCATCGTCGACGAGCGGATCAGCGAGGTCGACTACGGCGCCTGGACCGGCCGCAAGATCGGCGAACTGGTCAAGGAGCCGCTGTGGGCGGTCGTCCAGCAGCAGCCCAGCGCCGCGGTGTTTCCCGACGGCGAAGGCCTGGCCGCGGTGCAGGCGCGCGCGGTGGCCGCGGTGCGCGAGCACGATCGCCGGCTGGCCGAAGCCCACGACGGCGACGCGCTGTGGGTGGCCTGCACGCACGGCGACGTGATCAAGGCCGTCGTCGCCGATGCGCTCGGCACCCATCTGGACAGTTTTCAGCGCATCACCGCCGACCCCGCATCGATGAGCGTGATCCGTTACACCCCGGTGCGGCCCTTTGTTATCCACGTCAACCACACTGGCGCTCAGTTGACCTCCGCACTGTTGGCCAAACCGCCGAAGGCCGAAGGATCCGACCACGAGGTCCCGCCGGACGACGCCGTCGTCGGGGGATCCACCGGTTAGTAGCGGTTACGGCTGGCGAATCGTTGCCGGTATTTTGGGAGAGACCATGGCCCGCGCAATTCACGTCTTCCGCACCCCCGACCGCTTCGTGGCCGGCACGGTTGGGCAGCCGGGCAACCGCACCTTTTACCTGCAGGCCGTCCACGACAAGCGGGTGGTGTCGGTGGTCCTGGAGAAGCAGCAGGTTGCCGTGCTCGCAGAACGCATTTCTGCGTTGCTGCTCGAAATCAACCGTCGGTTCGGCACGCCGGTGCCGCCGGACACCGGTGAGGTGGAGGATCTGGACGCGCTGATCACGCCGGTGGACGCCGAGTTCCGGGTCGGCACCATGGGGCTGGGCTGGGATTCGGAGGCCCAGACCGTCGTCGTCGAACTCCTCGCGGTCTCCGAAACCGAGTTCGACGCGTCGGTGGTGCTCGACGACGCCGAGGACGGGCCCGACGCCGTGCGGGTGTTCTTGAGCCCCGAGTCTGCGCGCGAGTTCGCGACGCGCTCGAATCGGGTCATCTCGGCGGGCCGGCCGCCGTGCCCGCTGTGTGACGAACCGCTGGATCCGGAGGGTCACTTCTGCGTACGCACCAACGGTTACCGGCGCGGCGCCTTCGCAGAGTCCGACGATGACCCCGACATCTAGCGGGCCATCGGAGGTGCTGCGCGGCGGCGAGTTGACCGTCATCGGACGTATCCGCTCGGCCAGCAACGCCACGTTCTTGTGTGAGGCGCATCTCGGTGAACGCCAGGCGCATTGCGTGTACAAGCCGATCAAAGGTGAGGCGCCGTTGTGGGACTTCCCGGACGGCACGCTGGCGGGCCGAGAACTAGGCGCGTACCTGGTATCGGTGGCGCTCGGCTGGAACATCGTGCCCTACACCATTATTCGCGACGGACCGGCCGGGCGCGGGATGTTGCAGCTATGGGTGGACCAGCCCGGCGACGACCCCGACGACGAACCGGTGTCCGGCCCCGACCTCATCGATCTGCTGCCGGTGGGACACATTCCGCCCGGCTACCTGCCGGTGTTGCGGGCCTACGACTACGCCGGCGACGAGGTGACCCTGGTGCACGCCGACGATCTGCGGTTGCGGCGCATGGCCGTCTTCGACGTGCTGATCAACAACGCCGACCGCAAAGGCGGGCACATCCTGTGTGGTGTCGACGGGCACGTGTACGGCGTGGACCACGGCGTGTGCCTGCACGCCGAGGACAAGCTGCGCACCGTGCTGTGGGGCTGGGCCGGTAAACCCGTGGACGATCAGATGCTCGAATCGGTCAACCGGCTGCGCGAAGAGCTGCGAAACGGCTTGGGCGAGCAGTTGACTGAACACATCACCCGCCGCGAGATCGCCGCGCTGGAAGCCAGAGCCGTTGAGCTGCTGGCCAATCCGGTGATGCCGACACCCGACCGGCACCGCCCGATCCCGTGGCCCGCGTTCTGATGGCCGCGACGCATGGTCTACTGAGCCGGTGAGCCTGACGGATGCGGCATTGGCGGCCGAGGTGGCCGCCGAAGCCGGCGAGATGCTGCTGGGCATCCGTGAGGAGATCGGCTTCTGGGACCCTTACGACCTCGGCGACCTCGGTGACAAGCGCGCCAATGTGCTGATCCTGGACCGGCTGCGTCAGGCCAGGCCCGACGATGCGGTGCTGTCCGAGGAAGCCGTCGACGACCTGTCCCGGGTGCATGCCGACCGGGTCTGGATCGTCGACCCCGTCGACGGCACCCACGAGTTTTCGATCCCCGGCCGCACCGACTGGGCGGTGCACATCGCGCTGTGGCGCCGCGACGGCGGACCCAACGGGGCCATCACCGACGCCGCCGTCGCGCTGCCCGGGCGCGGTGAGGTGTACCGCACCGATACGGTGCCACCGCCGCCGCCGCGCGCCGACGGCCCGATCCTCATCACCGCGAGCTCCAACCGCCCGCCGGCGGTGCTGTGGTGGCTGCGCGAGCGGTTGGATATCCGGCTGGTGGCCATCGGCTCCGCGGGGGCCAAGGCGATGGCCGTGGTGCGCGGCGACGTCGACGCCTACCTGCACGCGGGCGGTCAGTGGGAGTGGGATTCGGCGGCGCCGGCCGGGGTGGTGCAGGCGGCCGGCCTGCATGCGTCCCGGCTCGACGGGTCCGAGTTGATCTACAACCGGCGCGATCCGTACCTGCCCGACCTGCTGATGTGTCGAACAGAACTGCGCGACGTGTTGCTCGACAGCATCCTGTCGGCCTACCGCAGCCGGTTTCGAAACTGACCGGGTGTAAGCGGGAATAGAACGGGAATAGAAACAGCCCCCTGCGTTGTCGGTCACGTCGATGCCTAGAGTCGAGATCATGAATTCGTGGCCGGCGCCCGTCGTTCCGGCGATCGCGGGTCGCAGTCCGCAACTGCGCCTCTACGACAGCGCCGACCGGCAGGTACGCCCGGTCGGCGCCGGTGAAACCGCCACCATGTACGTCTGCGGAATCACCCCGTACGACGCCACCCACCTGGGCCATGCGGCCACCTACCTCGCCTTCGACCTGGTGTACCGGATCTGGCTCGACGGGGGACACCGGGTGCACTACGTGCAGAACATCACCGACGTCGACGATCCGCTTCTCGAACGCGCGCAGCGCGACGGGATCGACTGGCGTGAGCTCGCCGAACGCGAAACCCAGCTGTTCCGCGAGGATATGGCCGCGCTGCGGGTGCTGCCGCCGCACGACTATGTGGCGGCCACCGACGCCATCGCCGAGGTGATCGAGATCGTCGAGAAGATGTTGGCCTCCGGCGCGGCCTACGTCGTCGACGATCCCGAGCATCCCGACATCTACTACCGTGCCGACGCCACCCGCCAGTTCGGCTACGAGTCCGGCTACGACCGCGACACCATGCTGGAGCTGTTCGCCGAGCGCGGCGGCGACCCCGCGCGGGCCGGTAAGAGCGACGAGCTCGACGCGTTGCTCTGGCAGGCGGCCCGACCGGGTGAACCCAGCTGGCCATCGCCGTTCGGACCGGGACGGCCCGGTTGGCATGTGGAGTGTTCGGCGATCGCGCTGAGCCGCATCGGCACCGGGCTGGACATCCAGGGCGGGGGCAGCGACTTGATCTTCCCGCACCACGAGTTCTCAGCGGCCCACGCCGAATCCGTCACCGGAGAGCGGCGTTTCGCGCGCCACTACGTGCATGCGGGCATGATCGGCTGGGACGGCGAGAAGATGAGCAAGAGCCTCGGCAACCTGGTGCTGGTCTCGGCGCTACGCGCTGACGGCGTCGACCCCTCCGCGATCCGGTTGGGCCTGTTCGCCGGGCACTACCGCACCGACCGGTACTGGAGCGACGCGGTGCTCACCGAGGCCAACGAGCGGCTGCACCGCTGGCGCACGGCGGCCGCGCTGCCCGCCGGTCCCGACGCCACCGACGTGGTGGCGCGGGTGCGTCGCTACCTGGCAGACGATTTGGACACCCCGAAAGCGCTCGCCGCGCTGGACGGTTGGGCCACCGACGCGCTCGAGTATGGCGGCCACGACACCGAAGCCCCGCGCACCGTGGCGGCCGTGACCGACGCGCTGCTGGGTGTGGAGCTGTAACCGGGTGCACCCGCCGGGTAATTTTGGCGCCATGACTTCTGTGCACGGAAAAGTCGCGTTGATCACCGGCGCCGCCAGCGGCATCGGAGCCGAAGTGGCGCAGCGCCTGCATGCCAAGGGCGCCCGCCTGGTGCTGACCGACCTGGACGACGACCAACTGCAGAAGGTGGCCGCACGCCTCGGCGGAGAGCGGGTGCTGACCACCGTCGCCGACGTGCGTGACCTGCAGGCCATGCAGGCCGCGGTGGACCAGGGCGTGCAACGCTTCGGCGGCATCGACATCGTGATCGCCAACGCGGGTATCGCGACGGCCGGCTCCGTGCTCGGGGTGGATCCGCAGGCGTTTCAGACGCTGATCGACGTCAACGTGGTCGGCGTGTTCCACACCGTGCGCGCCGCACTGCCGTCGGTGCTCGACCGGCGCGGCTACGTGCTGGTCATGTCGTCGGCAGCCGCCTACGCAGCCGGGGCCGGGATGGCGGCATACGACGCCTCGAAGGCCGGCGTCGAACACTTCGCCAACGCGCTGCGGCTGGAGGTTGCCCACCGCGGCGTCGACGTCGGCTCGGGCCACATGCTGTGGATCGATACGCCGATGGTGCGCGAGGGCAAGGCCGATTCGGCCGCCTTCCGCGAGATGATGCGACGGCTGCCGGGGCCGTTGGGCACGACCACGTCGGTACAGAAGTGCGGCGAAATCTTCGTCGAGGGCATCGAAGCCCGCAAACGCCAGATCAACTGCCCGCGCTGGGTCGGCTTGATGCGGTGGCTCAAGCCGCTGATGGCGTCGCAGCTAGGCGACCGCATCACCGCTAAATCGGTGCCGGAGCTGCTGCCGCAGATGGACGCCGAGGTGGCCGCCCTCGGACGCTCGATGAGCGCACGCACCGAAGGCCTGGAAAAGCGGTGATCCGCCGCGCCGCGGCGCCGGTGAGCCCGGAGCAGGCGAGGGCAATCGCCAAAGAGGCCTACATCTACGGTTTCCCGTTGGTCGACAGCTGCCGCATCCAGTACTCCTACTTCGTCGATCGGCAGGATCCGGAGTACAGGGGCGGATTCAACGAAGTTCACAGCGAGGCAAGGCTTTTCACACCCGAGGACAAGGCGGTGCAGACGCCGAACGCGGACACGCCGTATTCGATGCTGGGTGTCGACCTGCGCACCGAGCCGCTGGTGCTCACCGTTCCGCGGATCGAACAGGACCGCTACTACTCGCTGCAGTTCATCGACGGCTACACCTACAACGTCGCGTATATCGGCAGCCGCACCACCGGAAACGACGGCGGCAAATACCTTCTGACCGGTCCTGACTGGGACGGCCCGAAACCCGAAGGCATTGACGAGGTCATCCGGTTCGACACCCAGCTCGGGTCGGTGATCTACCGCACCCAGCTGTTCGGGCCCGCGGATCTGCCGAACGTCGAGGAGATCCAGGCCGGATACACCGCGACGCCCCTGTCGGCATACCTGAACCAACCGGCGCCCGAGCCGGCCCCTCCGATCGACTTCGTGCCGCCGCTGCGCCCGGATCAGCAGCGGACGTCGCCGCAGTTCTTCGAGATTCTCGGGTTCACGTTGCGGAGCATGCCGACGTTGCCCGAAGAGAAGGAACTGCGTGAGCGGTTCGCGTCCATCGGGATCGGGCCCGACGGCGACTTCGAAGCGGACAAGCTCTCAGCGCAGATGCGCTCGGCCGTACAAGCCGGTATGGCGGACGCGTGGGTCGAGCTCGACACGCTGACCAAGGACAAGATCGAAACCGGCGAGGTCGGATCTGCGCAGTTCTTCGGCACCGCAGCGGATCTGAACGGCAACTACCTCTACCGGATGGCGGGCGCGGTGTACGGCATCTTCGGCAACACCGCGGCCGAGGCGGTATATCCCGGTCTGGCCGTCGATGCCACGGGGGCGCCGCTGACCGGAGCCAACGACTACGTCGTGAAGCTGCCTGCCGGCCAGCTGCCCCCGGTCAACGCCTTCTGGTCGGTGACGATGTACGAGATGCCGCAAAGCCTGCTGGTGAATAACCCGATCCAGCGCTACCTGATCAACTCGGAGATGCTGCCCGGCCTGGTGCCCGACCCCGACGGCGGATACACCGTCTATGTGCAGAACGCATCGCCCGGTCTTGCCCGAGAGGCCAACTGGTTGCCGGCTCCGAAGGGCCCGTTCCAGATGGTCATGCGGCTGTACTGGCCCAAACCCGACGCGCTGAACGGCACATGGAAGCCACCGCAGGTGGTGAAGGTCTAGCCGCGGAAACCCGGACCGCGACGGCGTAGATACCGCTCGAACTCGGCGGCTAGCGCGTCGCCGTCGATCTTGCCGAGCACGTCGTGCATATCCACCTCGGCGTCACCGCGCTGCTCGAGTGACTGCACGTACTCGGCGATCTCGTCGTCGTCGGCCGTCATTTCCGAGACCGCCTGCTCCCACTCCTCGGCTTGGGCGGGCAGGTCGCCGAGCGGCACCTCGACGTCGAGCACGTCTTCCACCCGGCGCAGCAGCGCCACCGTGGCCTTGGGGCACGGCGGTTGCGACACATAGTGTGGCACCGCCGCCCAGAACGTCACCGCCGGGATACCGGACTGCACGCACGCGTCCTGAAGCACCCCGGCGATACCGGTCGGGCCCTCGTAGCGGGTCTCCTCGAGCCCGAACGTCTCCGCGGAGTCCGACGAGTAGGCCGCCCCGGACACCGGCACCGGCCGGGTATGCGGGGTGTCGGCGAGCAACGCGCCCAGGATCACCACGGTCTGCACGTTGAGCTTGTCGGCGATCGCCAGCAGCTCGGCGCAGAACGTACGCCACCGCATATTGGGCTCCACTCCGTTCATCAGCACGATGTCGCGCCCCGACCCCGGGGGCCGGCAGTGCGAGATGCGCATCGAGGGCCACACCAACTCCCGGGTGACGCCGTCGACCTGGCGGATCACCGGCCTGTTGACCTGGTAGTCGTAGTATGACTCGTCGTCGATCTCCACGAGCGGTTCAGCGCCCCAGACCGCCTCCAGGTGGCCCAGCGCGTCGCTGGCGGCGTCACCGGCGTCGTTCCAGCCTTCGAAAGCCGCAACGATGATGGTCTCGTTGAGTTTGGGCAGGCCCGGGCGGTTTTCAGATGAGCCGCTTGCATCCGACAGGGTCACAACGCCAGCGTAAGCCCTGTGCGGGGGAGAGGAGCGCCATCGCCGCACGAGCCGACTTGAACCGGGCGACTACCCTGTATGCGTGGCTGAGGTGAAGCAACCGGCCGCTACCGGCCGCCAGCGGCCAGCCGAGGCCACCAAGACGAAATACGTTCAGCTGCAATTCGGTTAATGCGGACTGTCACCCGCGGGCACGGCGATTCGCAGCGACGAGGAGACGCCAAACAGGTTAGGACGTAGACTTTGCTGGTCGAGAGGCGTTGCAACGGCTATCTGGGGGGCGGGGTTCCCCTCGGTATCCGCCACGCTCGACGAGGTCAACAAGGACGCCTTCCGTTACGGAAGGAGCGCCATGACTGAATTTGAGCCCAATATCCGCCCGGACTGCACCGACGAACTCGCGGCCACGCTGCGCCAACGGATCATGGTCATCGACGGCGCGATGGGCACCGCGATCCAGCGCGACCGGCCAGACGAAGCCGGCTACCGCGGCGAGCGGTTCAAGGACTGGCCGAGCGATCTTCAGGGCAACAACGACCTGCTCAACCTGACGCAACCGCAGATCATCGAGGCGATCCACCGCGAATATCTGGAAGCGGGCGCCGAAATCCTGGAGACCAATACGTTCAACGGGAACGCGGTCTCACTGTCCGACTACGGTATGGCCGAGCTCAGCTACGAGCTGAACTACGCCGGCGCCGCCCTGGCGCGCACAGCCTGCGACGAGTTCGCCACCCCGGACAAGCCCCGCTACGTCGCCGGGGTACTGGGGCCCACCACCCGGACCGCGTCGATCTCACCGGACGTCAACGATCCGGGGGCCCGCAACGTCACCTACGACCAGCTCGCCGCCGCCTACCTCGAAGCGGCCAACGGCCTGGTCGACGGCGGTGCCGACATCCTGCTCGTCGAGACCATCTTCGACACCCTGAACGCCAAGGCGGCGGTGTTCGCCATCGAGACGCTGTTCGAGGAACGTGGACGCCGCTGGCCGGTGATCATCTCGGGCACCATCACCGACGCGTCCGGGCGCACGCTGTCCGGTCAGGTCACCGAGGCGTTCTGGAACTCGATCCGGCACGCGAAACCGCTGGCGATCGGCCTCAACTGCGCGCTGGGCGCGCCGGAGATGAGGCCCTACATCGCCGAGGTGTCGCGGATCGCCGACACCTTCGTCTCCTGCTATCCGAACGCCGGGCTGCCCAACGCCTTCGCCGAGTACGACGAGACCCCCGAGCGTCAGGCCGGATACCTCGCCGACTTCATCGAGGCGGGCTTCGTCAACCTGGTCGGTGGGTGCTGCGGCACGACGCCTGCGCACATCGCCGAGATCGCCAAAGTCGTCGAGGGCAAAGCGCCGCGGCAGGTGCCCGAAATCCCGGTGGCCACCAGGCTCTCGGGGCTGGAGCCGCTCAACATCGATGACGACTCCCTGTTCGTCAACATCGGTGAGCGCACCAACATCACCGGTTCGGCCCGGTTCCGCAACCTGATCAAGGCCGAGGACTACGACACTGCGCTGTCGGTGGCCCTGCAGCAGGTCGAGGTCGGTGCGCAGGTCATCGACATCAACATGGACGAGGGCATGATCGACGGCGTGGCCGCGATGGACCGGTTCACCAAGCTGATCGCTTCAGAGCCCGACATCAGCCGGATCCCGGTGATGATCGACTCCTCCAAATGGGAGGTCATCGAGGCCGGTCTGAAGAACGTACAGGGCAAGCCGATCGTCAACTCGATCTCCATGAAGGAGGGCGAGGAGAAGTTCATCCAGGAGGCCCGGCTGTGCCGCAAGTACGGCGCCGCCGTCGTCGTGATGGCCTTCGACGAAGAGGGCCAGGCCGACAACCTGGAGCGCCGCAAGGAGATCTGCGGGCGCGCCTACCGGATCCTGACCGAGCAGGTCGGCTTCCCGGCCGAGGACATCATCTTCGACCCGAACTGCTTCGCGCTGGCCACCGGGATCGAGGAGCACGCGACCTACGGCATCGACTTCATCGAGGCCTGCGCCTGGATCAAGGAGAACCTGCCCGGGGTGCACCTCTCCGGCGGCATCTCCAACGTGTCGTTCTCGTTCCGCGGCAACAACCCGGTGCGCGAGGCGATCCACGCGGTGTTCCTCTATCACGCCATCAACGCCGGGCTGAGCATGGGCATCGTCAACGCCGGCGCGCTGGTGCCCTACGACTCGATCGACCCCGAGTTGCGGGACCGCATCGAGGACGTGGTGCTGAACCGTCGCGAGGACGCTGCCGAACGGCTCCTGGAGATCGCCGAACGGTTCAACAGCACCGAGAAGTCGGAGGATCCGGCCGCCGCCGAGTGGCGCAACCTGCCGGTCCGCGAACGGATCACGCACGCGTTGGTCAAGGGCATCGACGCCTACGCCGAGTCGGACACCGAGGAGCTGCGGGCCGAGATCGCCGCGGCCGGCGGTCGCCCCATCGAGGTGATCGAGGGTCCGCTGATGGACGGGATGAACGTCGTCGGGGATTTGTTCGGCTCGGGCAAGATGTTCTTGCCCCAGGTGGTGAAGTCGGCCCGGGTGATGAAGAAGGCCGTGGCGTACCTGCTGCCGTTCATCGAGGCGGAGAAGGAAGCGTCGGGCACGGCCGCCGAGAAGGACACCAACGGCACGATCGTGATGGCGACGGTGAAGGGCGACGTCCACGACATCGGCAAGAACATCGTCGGGGTCGTCCTGCAGTGCAACAACTTCGAGGTGATCGACCTCGGTGTGATGGTGCCCGCGCAGAAGATCCTGGCCGCGGCCAGGGAACACGACGCCGACATCATCGGGCTGTCCGGGCTGATCACCCCGTCCCTGGACGAGATGTCCAACTTCGCCGTCGAGATGGAACGCGAGGGCCTGGAGATCCCGCTGCTGATCGGTGGCGCCACCACCTCGCGGGCCCACACGGCCGTGAAGATCTCGCCGCGGCGCAGCGGCCCGGTGGTCTGGGTCAAGGATGCTTCGCGCTCGGTGCCGGTGGCCGCCGCATTGCTGGACGACAAACAGCGGCCGGCCCTGCTGGAGGCCACCGAGAAGGACTACGCAGCACTGCGCGATCGGCACGCCAAGAAGAACGAGCGGCCGATGTTGACGCTGGACAAGGCCCGCGCCAACCGGACGCCGATCGAGTGGGACGGTTACACACCGCCGGTGCCTGCCCAGGGGCTCGGGGTGCGGGAGTTTCTGGACTACGACCTCGCCGAACTGCGCGAGTACATCGATTGGCAGCCGTTCTTCAACGCCTGGGAGATGAAGGGTCGCTTCCCCGACATCCTCAACAACCCGTCGACCGGCGAGACCGCCCGCAAGCTGTATGGCGACGCCCAGGAAATGCTCGACACCGTGATCAAGGAGAAGTGGCTGACGGCCAACGGGGTGATCGGGTTCTTCCCGGCCAACGCCGTCGGCTCAGGTAATGGGGACGACGTCGAGGTCTACACCGACGAGACCCGCACCCAGGTGTTGACCACGCTGCACAACCTGCGCCAGCAGGGTGAGCACCGCGAAGGCATCCCGAACCGCTCGCTGGGTGACTACGTCGCGCCCAAAGACACCGGGCTGGCCGACTACGTCGGCGCGTTCGCTGTCACCGCGGGGCTGGGCAGCCAGGAAAAGATCATGGAGTTCAAGGCGGCGCTCGACGACTACAGCGCGATCCTGCTGGAGTCGATTGCCGATCGGCTGGCAGAGGCGTTTGCCGAACGGATGCACCAGCGGGTCCGCACGGAGTTCTGGGGATACCAGCCCGACGAGCAGCTCGACAACGAGGCACTGATCGGGGAGAAGTACGTCGGAATCCGCCCGGCCCCGGGTTATCCGGCGTGCCCGGAGCACACCGAGAAGGCGACGCTCTGGGAGTTGATGGACGTGCACAAGCGCACCGGCATCGAGCTGACCGAGTCGATGGCGATGTGGCCCGGTGCTGCGGTCAGCGGCTGGTACTTCTCGCACCCGCAGTCCCAGTACTTCGTGGTCGGCCGGGTGGCCCAGGATCAGGTCGCCGACTACGCCAAGCGCAAGGGTTGGACGCTGAAGGAAGCCGAGCGCTGGCTGAGCTCGAACCTCAGCTACAACCCGGAGGACTGAGCCTGACGTCGATGCCGATACCCACGCCGATCTGCTGCACGATTTCGGGTTCGCCGAGGTGGCCGGTGACGGCGCTGACCCCATCGGGCAGGCTGGCCTTGGCGGGAGTTTTTGGTCAGTGCGCGGATGTCGTTGCAGCCCAAGTCGATCAGGTGGTCGACAATGCGGCGACCGATGTTTCCGGTGGCTCCCGTCACGAGAATTGTCACGGATTTCACGCTCCGCGCCGGCCATGACACAATCGCGAACATGCAGGCCGTGCTGCTCGATATGGATGGCACCCTCGTCGACTCCGAAAAACTCTGGGACGTCTCGCTGGCCGCGCTCTACACCGAACTCGGTGGCGGGTTGACCGCGAAGGTCAGGGCGTCGCTGGTGGGCAGCTCCGCCGAAGACACCATCCGCACGGTGTACGCCGACCTCGGCCTCGACGCGGACCCGGCCGCGATGGCCGAATCCGACCGTTGGCTGCATACCTACACCGCCGGGCTGTTCGAGGACGGGCTGCCGTGGTGTGAAGGCGCCCGTGAAATGCTGGAAGCGCTTGCCGCCGAAGCAATTCCGATGGCATTGGTGACCAATACGCAGCGCCTGCTGACTGAGCGTGCGCTGAACAGCATTGGCAGGCATTACTTTTCGGCAACTGTCTGCGGCGACGAGGTGCGTCGCGGCAAGCCCGCGCCCGACGCCTACCAGCGGGCCGCCGACCTGCTCGGGGTGGCGCCGGCGAAGTGCCTGGCGATCGAGGACTCCGTCACCGGCACCGCCGCCGCCGAGAACGCCGGCTGCCCGGTGCTGGTGGTACCCAATGACGTCGAGGTACCCGCCGGGCCCCGGCGCCGACACGTCGATTCGCTCGCGGGTTTGGACGCTGCGGCGTTGCTGAAGATCTACGCGCAACTGACGGGAGAACTCGGCGAACAGCCCGCCTGACGCGGGCGCCAATGATTCAATGTGTCTCTTGTCACGCATGCTGCGGAGGGGCGACTCATGAGTCATTCACCGGCTGGCGCACCCGAATCCGGATTGGATTACGAGGAGACGGAGCACGCCGGGCGGGTCGTGCGGATCGCGGCCGTGGCGGCCCTGGGCGGGCTGCTGTTCGGATACGACAGCGCGGTGATCAACGGTGCGGTCGCCGCGATCGAGGACGAGTTCGCAATCGGCGGCCTCGGGTTGGGCTTCGCGGTGGCATCGGCTTTGCTGGGGGCCGCGGTCGGCGCGATGACCGCGGGCGGGCTCGCCGACAAAATCGGCCGCCTGGCGGTCATGAAGCTCGCGGCCATGCTCTTTTTGATCAGCGCGTTCGGCACCGGTTTGGCGTTCAACTTCATCGGTGGCAACGACGACCACTATCTCGGCCTGCCGAGCGGCCTGTGGATGCTGGTGGTGTTCCGCATCGTCGGCGGCGTCGGGGTGGGTGTCGCCTCGGTGATCGCTCCGATGTACATCGCGGAGACCTCGCCGCCGCGGATCCGGGGCCGGCTCGGCTCGCTGCAACAGTTGGCGATCGTCACGGGCATCTTCTTATCGCTGGCGATCGATTACCTGCTGGCCCACCTGGCAGGAGGGTCCGGTGAAGTCCTGTGGCTCGGCATGGAGGCGTGGCGCTGGATGTTCCTCATGATGGCGGTCCCGGCCGTCGTCTACGGCTCGCTGGCGTTCACGATCCCCGAGTCGCCGCGTTATCTCGTTGCGAAATACCGGATTCCGGAAGCGCGCAGGGTCCTCACCATGCTGCTGGGGGAGAAGAACCTGGAGTTGACGATCACCCGCATCCAGAAGTCGCTCGAGGCCGAGAAGCCGCCGTCATGGCGTGATTTGCGCAAGCCCACCGGCGGCATCTACGGCATCGTGTGGGTCGGCCTGGGGTTGTCGATGTTCCAGCAGTTCGTCGGCATCAACGTGATCTTCTACTACTCAAACATCCTGTGGGAGGCCGTCGGCTTCGATGAGAGCCAGGCGTTCGTCATCACGGTGATCACGTCGGTGACCAATATCGTCACGACGTTGATCGCGATCGCGCTGATCGACAAGGTCGGGCGCAAACCCCTGCTGCTCGTGGGTTCGACGGGTATGGCGGTCACGCTGAGCACGATGGCGGTGATCTTTGCCACCGCGGGCACCGAGGTCGTCGACGGCGTGGAACAACCGGTGCTCCAAGGGGCATCGGGGCCGATCGCGCTGGTCGCGGCGAACCTGTTCGTGGTGTCGTTCGGCATGTCGTGGGGCCCGGTGGTCTGGGTGCTGCTCGGCGAGATGTTCCCCAACCGTATCCGCGCTGCGGCGCTCGGCCTGGCCGCGGCCGGACAGTGGGTGTCCAACTGGCTGATCACCGTGACGTTCCCTGGTCTGCGCGACCATCTGGGCGCGGCGTACGGCTTCTATGCGGTGTGCGCGGTGCTGTCGTTGGTGTTCGTGTGGCGCTGGGTGGCAGAGACCAAGGGTAAGCACCTGGAGGATATGCAGCAGGACATTCCGGTGTCGAAACCCCGTGCTGGCTAAACCCGCGTGACCCGCACCGGTCCGGCGTGAAACAATCGCAGGCCGTGAAGACCTTCGAAGCGCTGTTCGCCGAACTGTCCGAGCGCGCGCGGACCCGGCCGGCAGGCAGCGGAACCGTCGCAGCGCTCGACGGCGGCGTGCACGGGCTCGGTAAGAAGATCCTCGAAGAGGCCGGCGAGGTGTGGCTGGCCGCCGAACACGAGAGTGACGAGGCCCTGGCCGAGGAGATCAGCCAACTGCTGTACTGGACGCAGGTGTTGATGCTCGCGCGGGGGCTCACGCTCGATGACGTCTACGCGAAGCTATGACCGACATGCTGCGCGTCGCCGTCCCGAACAAGGGCACGCTGTCCGAACCGGCCTCCGAAATCCTGTCGGAGGCCGGATACCGGCGCCGCACCGACTCCAAGGACTTGACGGTCGTCGACGTCGCCAACCACGTCGAGTTCTTCTTCCTGCGGCCGAAGGACATCGCCACCTACGTCGGGTCGGGCGAGCTGGACTTCGGTATCACCGGACGTGACCTCGCCGCCGAATCCGATGCGCCGGTGACAGAACGTCTGGCGCTGGGGTTCGGCTACTCGACTTTCCGCTACGCGGCGCCTGCCGGGACCACCTGGCGGGTCGAGGACCTCGCAGGTAAGCGGATCGCCACGGCATTTCCGAATCTGGTCCGAAAAGATCTGGCGGAAAAGGGAATTGAGGCCACGGTCATCCGCCTCGATGGTGCGGTGGAGATTTCGGTGCAGCTGGGCCTCGCCGACGCGATCGCCGACGTGGTGGGTTCGGGCCGAACCCTCGGGCTGCACAACCTGGTGGCGTTCGGAGAATCGCTGTGCGATTCAGAGGCGGTGCTCGTCGAACGCATCGACGCCTCCGACGACAACCGCTCGGCCCGCGACCAATTGGCCGGACGCGTCCAAGGCGTGGTGCGGGGCCAGCAGTACCTGATGCTGGACTACGACTGTCCGCGCAGTGTGCTGGACGCCGCGATCGCCGTCACGCCCGGCCTGGAATCGCCCACCATCGCGCCGCTGGCCGATACGGCGTGGGTGGCCGTGCGCTCGCTGGTACCGCGCCGCGACGTCAACGCCATCATGGACCAGCTCGGAGCCATCGGCGCGAAGGCGATCCTGGCCTCCGATATCCGGTTCTGCCGCATCTGATTCACCCGGCCGGCACGCGTGGGCCGTGTTAGCGTCCGAAAGGCGTATTCACCGGTCGGAGGTCGACATGACGCAGGCTCTGGTTATCTTGCTCGCGCTACTGATCGGTGTGATCGCCGGCCTGCGGTCGTTCACCGCGCCCGCGGTGGTGTCATGGGGCGCGGTACTGGGCTGGATCGACGTGGGCGACAAGTGGTCTGAGTGGATGGCGCATCCGATCACCGTCACGGTGTTGACGATCTTCCTGCTGGTGGAGTTGGTCACCGACCAACTGCCGCAGACACCGAGCCGCAAGACGACGCCCCAGTTCGTCTTCCGGCTCATCATGGGCGCCTTCGCCGGTGCCGTCATCGGCAGCGCCTTCTTCCACACGTTCAGCGCGCTGGGCGCCGGAATGGTGGGTGCGGTGCTCGGCACCCTGGCCGGTGCGGCGGCGCGCGAGCGGCTGGCATCGCTGCGCAACGGCCAGGACCGCCCCGGCGCCATCCTCGAGGACATCGTCGCTGTCGGCGGCGGATTCCTCGTCGCCTTCCTCGTCAGCCTCATCTGAGCGGCAGCCGATGGCAGAGAAGTTCGACGCGATCATCGTCGGCGCCGGTCAGGCGGGGCCACCGCTGGCGGGACGGCTGACCGAGGCCGGGCAGACGGTCGCGGTGATCGAACGCAAGCTGGTCGGCGGCACCTGCGTCAACTACGGCTGCATCCCGACCAAAACCCTGGTGGCCAGCGCCCACGCCGCTCAATTGGCGCGTCGCGGCGCCGAATACGGGGTCGGCACAGGCGAAGTCACGATCGACATGCGAAAGGTCAAGGCCCGCAAGGACAGCATCGTCAACGACGACCGCGAAGGTGTGGAGTCCTGGCTGGCCGGGATGTCGGGGTGTACGTTCCTCCGCGGCCACGCCCGGTTCGAGGACCCGCACACGATCCGGGTCGACGACCGGGTGTTGGAGGCCGACAGGATCTACCTCAACGTCGGCGGTCGCGCGGTGGCCCCCGATATGCCCGGGTTGTCTGACATCGACTACATGACCAACGTCGGCATTCTCGAACTCGACGCCGTGCCTGAGCATCTGGTGATCATCGGCGGCAGCTACATCGCGTTGGAGTTCGCGCAGATGTACCACCGGTTCGGCGCCGGCGTCACGGTGATCGAGAAGGGCCCGCGGTTGACGTCACGGGAGGACGAGGACGTCTCGGCCGCCATCAAAGAGATCCTCGAAGCCGAGGGGATCGAGGTGGTCGTCGACGCCGACGCGATCCGCTTCACCAAAACCGACGACGGCTTCGAAGTCGTCCCGAGCGACGGTGCGGCACCGATCGCGGGAACCCATCTGCTCGTCGCCGTCGGCCGCACGCCCAACACCGACGACCTGGGGCTCGACAAGGCGGGGGTTGCGACCGACGATCGCGGCTACATCGTCGTCGACGACCAGCTGCGAACCAACGTCGAGCACATCTGGGCAATGGGCGACTGCAACGGCAAGGGCGCGTTCACGCACACGTCGTACAACGATTTCGAGATCGTCGCGGCGAACCTGCTCGATGACGACCCGCGCCGGGTGAGCGACCGCATCACCACCTACGCGCTCTACATCGACCCGCCGCTGGGCCGCGCCGGGATGACCGAGGCCCAGGTGCGCAAGTCCGGGCGAAAGGCGTTGGTGGGCACGCGCCCGATGACGCGGGTCGGTCGCGCGGTGGAAAAGGGGGAGACGCAAGGCTTCATGAAGGTGGTCGTCGACGCCGAGACCGAGAAGATCCTCGGTGCGGCGATCCTCGGCGTCGGCGGCGATGAGGTGATTCACGCGATCCTCGACATCATGACCGCCGACGAGCCCTACACCGCGATCTCGCGCACGATGCACATCCACCCGACGGTCAGCGAATTGGTGCCGACGATGCTGCAGGAGTTGAAGCCGCTCGACTAGGGCCGCGCCAGGTCGAGCACCATCGTCGCCACCGCCAGCGCGAGAAAGATCGTCGGGTAGGCGATGTTGTGGAACACCCGGTAGCGCACGTGGATGGCGACCGCGCCGATGAAGAACAGCACCAGGCCGACCGCCGCCGCGAGCCCGATGACCGGCACGCCGGCCAGCCCGACGATCAGGCCGGCCGCTCCGGCGGCCTTGAGCACACCCAGCGGTGTGATGGAGCGGTCCGAGAGGTGAACGGCGGCGGCGTTGTCGAGCACGAATTGGGCACGAGCGAAGTCCGCGACGGCTGCCGCGACGTTGACGACGGCGGTGACCGCCGTGACGATGACGTACGCGGTGGTCAGCATCAGCGAGCCGCCGACGCTACTGCGGGAGACGACGCCGCCGGGGTGACGGACCGGCCGACCTTGAGTTGGCGGGTCACGATCGCCACCCGCCAACCGAGGTGCCGGCAGGTCTGCACATCGGACGGATGCACCCGATCGGGGTCGGCGTCGATGTCGGTCTGCGCGCCGGCGCCCAGCCAGAAGCCCAGGCGGTTGAGATCGTTCTGACTGCTGCCCGAACTGTTCCATCCAGGACCCAAACCCAAACTGACCCAATGCATATGGTGCTGGGCCGCGAAGACCGCCATCGACACCAGCGTGTTGAGCTTGTCGCCGCTCTTGGCGCCGGAGTTGGTGAACCCCGCCGCGACCTTGTCGCGCCAGTCGCCGTTGGCGCAGCGCCGTCCGGTCTTCTCGGCGAACGCCTGAAAGCCCGCCGACAGATTGCCCATGTAGGTGGGGCTGCCGAAGATGATGCCGTCCGCCCCGTCGAGAACGTCCCAATCCGTTTCGGTCATCTGGTCCACCGACAGCAGCGTGACCGCGGCGCCGGCCTCGCGCGCACCGGCGGCCACCGCGCCGGCGAGCGTGGCGGTGTGACCGAATCCGGAATGGTAGGCGATAACAATCGTAGCTGCGGCGATATCGGATCCGTTGTGAGACATGTCAGTTCGCTTCCTGATGGGCGAGTTTGTTCACTTCCAGCCGACGGCCCTCCCAGTCCGGCAACTCGGTGCCCGCCAGATAGGCCGCCAAGCGGTCGAGGTAGGCGTGGCTGCCACCGTAGAAGCCCGACGCGTTGCGGACGCTCAGGCCGCGGTGGCTGAATCGCAGCAGCGTGCCGTCGCCGTCGGGCGCCAACTCGTAACGCACCACGCCGTCCTCGACGATGGGCTGCTTCCACTCGTGTTCGAACACGCGCGGTGGATCCCAGACCAGAATGCGCCCGTTCATCCGCTTGCGTTCGGGCGGCAGCGGCGGGTCGGTCGCCACCATCTCGATCGAACCGCCTTCGCGGGCATCGATCGTCGTCTCGCCGAACCACTGCGCCCGCTGCGCTGGATCGGTGATGGCCGACCACACCGCCTCGATCGGAAAGGGCAGACGGCGTTCGAAATTCAACACGGCGCGGTCGCCGTCGACCGTCAGCCGGCCGTCGAGTTCGGTCACTGTGACTCCTTGTGCGTGCGTTCCAGGTGCCGCTCGAGGGCGTCGAGGTGATCGGTCCAGTAGCGGCGGTAACGGTTGATCCATGCGTCCATGGCGACGAGCCCGTCGGCGCGCAGCGCGTAGATCCGGCGCTGCGCGTCCGGCCGAACCTCGACCAACCCGACCTCGCGCAGCACGCGCAGGTGGCGGGACACGGTCGGCTGGGTCAGGCCGGGCAGGGTCGCGACGAGCTCACCGGCGGTGCGTTCACCGTCGATCAGCGCGTCGAGCAGTGCCCGACGACTCGGCTCGGCGACGGCTTCGAAGACATCCACCCATCGAGTATCGCATCTCGTCTATATAGATGCAAACACATATAACTCCTAGGGGTGCCCGCGGCGGAGCGCATCAAAACGGAGTTGGCCGATCTCGGAGATGTTCTTCGTCAGTTCCACGTTCACCCACAGCGCGGTGTGGGTGAACGTGAGCTCGGAACCCCACGGGTACGGTCATCGGCGGCGTTGCACCAGCAGCGTCTGCGCCGAGGTGCCGATGAAGCCGTGCCGGTCGAACAGATCGGCGGTGGTGACACCGATCCCGTCGGGACCGATCGAACCCCGCGCGCGCAACGCGAAGTCGCTGCCGACGGGCAACCGGTGCAGGTGCACGGCGGTGTCGGTGTTCATGAACAGGAACTCCGTCGGGTCCAACGCGGCGCCGGCCCCGTTCGCGGAATCGACCACCATCGCCAGGCGCTGCAGATCCGTCGTCGGCTCGGCATCCACCAGCGGCACCAGCGGGCCCAACCACACCACCGCGGACTCGCCCTCGGTAACGCGCTGCCTGCGCCAGCTCACCGTCTCCAGGTAACCCTTGGCGCCCTCCCAACTGTGCGGCACCGACAACGCCTCACCCTCGACCAGCGGGGGATAGCGGTCGGTCGCCACGTCGGCAGTATCGCTGGTGGCCAGCAGCCACGCCGTGACGCGCGCCACCACCCGGTACGTACCGTCGGGTTGCGCCGCAGCCATTTCGGCGACCATCAACGAGATCCGCCTGCCCGGGCGGTCCACCCAAGCCCGCACCCGCACCCGCGTCACCGGGATCGCGCCGAGGATGTCGAGCGTCAACCGGCCGATCCGCAACCCGGAATCGCCGGCGAGAGCCTCGATGTGCTTGGTCATCAACGCCAGCGGCGGAGAGCCGTGCTGGATTTCGGGATCCCAGTTGCTGCGGGTGCCGTCGGTGGAGTCGAAGACCGCGTAATCGCCGTCGACGCCGACGCGGCGGAAATAGCAGTCGATCACGCGGCCGGCTCCGCGCCGCGCAGCACCACGTCGTCACTGGACCCGCGGCCGTCATCGGGTGCCTGCGGCCAACCCGGATACGGCGGGGGTGTCCCGCCGAACACCGGACAGTGCGCGTGGTGGGCGCACCAGTCACACATCCGCGACGGGCTGGGCCGGAAGTCGCCGGTGGCGCCCGCGGTTTGGATGGCCCGCCAGATCGCCGACAACGTCTTCTCGAACCGCAGCAGCTCCTCGATGTCGGGCGTGTAGTCCAGAATCTGACCGTCGGCCAGATACAGCAGCCGCAGCCGGGTGGGCACCACCCCGCGCGAGCGCAGCACCGCCACCGCGTAGAACTTCATCTGGAACATCGCCTTGAACTCGGCGTGTGCGCGCGCCTCCGGTGGGGCCTTGCCCGTCTTGTAGTCGACCACCCGAAGCTCACCGGTGGGCGCGACGTCGATGCGGTCGACGAACCCGCGCAGCAGCGTGCCGTCCGCGAGCTCGACCTCGACGCGTTGTTCGCAGCTCTGCGGATCGAACCGGGTCGGATCCTCGAGTCGGTAGTAGCCCGCCAGCAACGCCCGCGCCTCATCCAGCAGCGCCGGGTCGATCTGATCGGCGAGCTCGGGCTCGGCGGCCACCAGCCGTTCGGCGGCCGGCACGACGAGCGTCCTCGCCGTCTCCCAACGCCGCTGGTCGGCCGGCAGCGCGTAGAGCTGCTCCAGCGCGGCGTGCACCACCGAACCGCGCACCTGAGCGGCCGACGGCGGCTCGGGCAACCGGTCGATGGCACGGAACCGGTACAGCAGCGGGCACTGCTTGAAGTCGGCGGCCCGCGACGGCGACAGCGCCGGACGCCGGGCCGCCCGTTCGTCCGGCACGTCGGTCATAGGGGCAGCCTAAGACTGAGCTCCGACAACCCCGGACAGCCGTGGCGGCGAGTCGACTGGCACGCTAAACGGCTGTGGCAGGCAACTCGCGGACCGGTCCGTTCGCCGTCGGCGATCGGGTTCAGCTCACCGATGCAAAGGGCAGGCGCTACACGATGCTGCTCACCCCCGGCGGCGAGTTCCACACGCATCGCGGCATCATCTCGCTGGACACCGTGATCGGCCTGCCGGAGGGCAGCGTGGTGAAGTCCACCAGCGGTGACCAGTTTTTGGTGCTGCGCCCCCTGCTCGTGGACTACGTGATGTCGATGCCGCGCGGCGCGCAGGTCGTCTATCCCAAGGACGCCGCGCAGATCGTGCACGAAGGCGACGTCTTCCCGGGCGCCAGGGTGCTGGAGGCCGGCGCGGGCTCCGGCGCGCTGACGTGCTCGCTGCTGCGCGCCGTCGGCCCGGAGGGCCGGGTCACCTCCTACGAGGTGCGTGCGGACCACGCCGAGCACGCGGCCCGCAATGTGGCCACCTTCTTCGGTGAGCGGCCGGGCAACTGGGAGTTGGTGATCGGCGACCTCACCGACTACGCGGGCGCCGAAGTCGACCGCGTGGTGCTCGACATGTTGGCGCCGTGGGAGGTGCTGGAGACGGTGGCCGGTGCCCTGATCCCGGGTGGGGTGCTGATGGTCTACGTCGCGACGGTGACCCAGCTTTCGCGCACGGTGGAGGCGCTGCGCGCGCAGCAGTGCTGGACCGAGCCCCGGGCCTGGGAGGGCATGCAACGCGGCTGGCACGTCGTCGGCCTCGCGGTGCGTCCGGAACACACGATGCGCGGACACACGGCGTTCTTGATCAGCGCGCGCAGGCTGGCGCCGGGAACCGTCGCGCCGCTGCCGAGCCGACGCAAACGCCGGCTCGGCGGCTAGTCGCTCGCCCAGACCGACGCAATGGTCGAATCCGCCGCGCGGAAACGACCAAAGCGTCGGTTTCGCGCGGCTCCGCTCAGTCGGTGCTGCGAAGCAGGCCCCGCCGCGCGGACAGCAGTTCCATCTCCGGGCGCGCCGCGACCAACCGTTCGGCGGCGTCGAGCACGTCGACGACGTGTCCGCGGTCCGCGGACACCGCAGCGAGGCCGACGTTGGCGCGGCGGTACAGCTCCTGCGCCCCGGTCTCGGCCGCCGAAACGGTGAACCGGCGGTGCAGTTCGGCGATGACCGGACGGATGAGCGAGCGCTTCTGCTTCAGCGACCGCACGTCGCCGAGCAGCAGATCGAATTCCAGCCAGCCGATCCACATCGCGGTCAGCGCGTCGGTGTCGGCGACGGTTCCTTGTCCGCGTACAGCAGCACGTCGGCCGTCTGACGGGTCAGCTGCCAGCCGTCGGGGCCGGGGGTGAACTCCATCGGGAACGCGAAGTCGCCGCCTTGGGGGTCGGCGGGCTTGATGACGATGCGCGCGACGATGTCACCGGTGCCGCCCTGCGACCAGTTCATATCGTGCGCCTCCACGGTCAGCGGGGCGAACCCGCCGTCGGCGAGCGCGCGGGCGAACTTGTCCAGCGCGGCCGCGTCGTCGGGTGTGGCGTGCTGCACTAGGGTGAGCTTTTCTGCGCCGGGCACGTTCGGGTCGCCGAGCCGGTAGATCACGTCGGTCAGCGCGGTGTCCGGGGGAAGCGGGGCGGCCGTCGGCGATGGCGCAGAGGGCGGCACCGTCGGTGGTTTGGTGATCGGCGGCAGCGTCTCGTTTGCCGCCGGCCGGGGTGTTTCGTCGGCGCCGCACGCACCTAGCCCGAGCGCCGCCGCTATCGCGACGGCGCCCAGGACAACGGACTGCGTGGTGCGCGGCACCGGAATCGGTCAGCCGGCTGCCGAAAGCAGGGCCATGGCCGAGGACTTCGACAGCTGCCAGCCGGTGGGACTCGGACCCGCGACGAAGAGGACGTTCTGCGTCGCGACGGAACCGTTGGCGGCCGAGGCGGTGACATTCGCCGTCGCCGACGGGCCGTTCTGTTCGATGCCGGACAGGCTGAACGACAGCGGGAACACGCCGTTGGACGCCGCGTTCTTGAACGCACGGTCGGCGGTGAGGGCCTCGATGCGGCCGATGCCGCCCTGGATGTAGGCCTCCTTGGAGCCGCCGAACGAACCTCCGCCGGCCAGCGCGTTGAGCGTCGTCAGCAGCGGGCCCTCGAGCTCCGGCGCCGGCGTCTGCGGCATGGGGATGTCCCACACCACGGGTTGCACGGCCGGGGCGGCAGAATTTCCATTGGATGCAAGGGAAGTCACACCCGCCGCCGCACCGGCTACGACAGCGGCCGCCGCCATGCCGGTAACGAGGGTTTTCAGGATCACGATTGTCCTTTCGATGGGACCAACTGAGCAGAGAGGTTAACAAGTGGTGCTGGTGTGTCGGCTTCCTACACCGCACACAATGGCTGAATCGCCGGTAGCGTTGAAGTTGTTACTGCACCAACTTCCGGTGCGGGAAGGGGCGCAACATGAGTGAATCCGAGCGTTCTGAAGCCTACCCAGATGGTTTCGGCAGCCGGGAATCAGGCATGTCCAGCGACGATGCCGCTGAGCTCGAGGAACTGCGCCGCGAGGCGGCAGTTCTGCGGGAGCAGTTGGAGAGCGCAGTGGGCCCGGCGAGCGGGTTGCGGAGCGCACGCGATGTGCATCAGCTCGAGGCGCGGATCGACTCCCTGGCGGCGCGAAACGCCAAACTGATGGAAACTCTTAAAGAAGCCCGTCAGCAACTGCTGGCGTTGCGCGAGGAAGTCGACCGTCTCGGTCAGCCGCCGAGCGGTTACGGCGTGCTGCTGGGCGTGCAGGACGACGACACCGTCGACGTCTTCACCTCCGGACGCAAGATGCGGCTGACGTGCTCACCCAATATTGACACCAAGACGCTCAAGCAGGGTCAGACGGTCCGGCTGAACGAGGCGCTGACCGTCGTCGAGGCCGGCAACTTCGAAGCGGTCGGTGAGATCAGCACGCTGCGCGAGATCCTTTCCGACGGCCACCGCGCACTCGTGGTCGGCCACGCGGACGAGGAGCGCATCGTCTGGCTGGCCGAGCCGCTGGTGTCCGTCGAGGATCTGACCGACGAGTACGACCCCCTCGACGACGAACGGCCCCGCCGGTTGCGGCCGGGCGATTCGCTGCTCGTCGACACCAAGGCCGGTTACGCCTTCGAGCGCATCCCCAAGGCCGAGGTCGAGGATCTGGTGCTCGAGGAAGTGCCGGACGTCAGCTACAACGACATCGGCGGGCTGGGCCGCCAGATCGAGCAGATCCGCGACGCGGTCGAGTTGCCGTTCCTGCACAAGGAGCTGTACCGGGAGTACTCGCTGCGCCCGCCCAAGGGCGTGCTGCTCTACGGTCCGCCCGGCTGCGGTAAGACGCTGATCGCCAAGGCGGTGGCCAACTCGTTGGCCAAGAAGATGGCCGAGGTCCGCGGTGACGACGCCCGCGAGGCCAAGAGCTACTTCCTCAACATCAAGGGCCCGGAGCTGCTGAACAAGTTCGTCGGCGAGACCGAGCGACACATCCGGCTGATCTTCCAGCGGGCGCGCGAGAAGGCCTCCGAAGGCACCCCGGTGATCGTGTTCTTCGACGAGATGGACTCGATCTTCCGCACCCGTGGCACCGGGGTGAGCTCTGACGTGGAGACCACCGTCGTGCCGCAGTTGCTCAGCGAGATCGACGGCGTCGAGGGGCTGGAGAACGTCATCGTGATCGGCGCCTCCAACCGCGAGGACATGATCGACCCGGCGATCCTGCGGCCCGGCCGCCTCGACGTCAAGATCAAGATCGAGCGGCCCGATGCCGAAGCGGCCCAAGACATCTTCAGCAAGTACCTCACCGAGGACCTGCCGGTGCACGCCGACGACCTGGCCGAGTTCGGTGGCGACCGGTCGGCATGCCTGAAGGCGATGATCGAGAAGGTCGTCGACCGGATGTACGCCGAGATCGACGACAACCGGTTCCTGGAGGTCACCTACGCCAACGGTGACAAGGAAGTCATGTACTTCAAGGACTTCAACTCCGGGGCGATGATCCAGAACGTCGTGGACCGCGCGAAGAAGAACGCGATCAAGTCGGTGCTGGAAACCGGTCAGCCCGGTCTGCGCATCCAACACCTGCTCGACTCGATCGTCGACGAGTTCGCCGAGAACGAGGACCTGCCCAACACCACCAATCCCGATGACTGGGCACGGATCTCGGGTAAGAAGGGTGAGCGGATCGTCTACATCCGCACCCTGGTCACCGGTAAGAGTTCGAGCGCATCGCGCGCGATCGACACCGAAAGCAACCTCGGCCAGTACCTATAGCGAGGGTGCGCTGGGTGTAGCCCCTTTTGCCGCGAGCGTGCGTGTCTGAGCCCGGCACGCCGGTGCACTAGCCGATTCTGCGCACGCTCGTCAGGCTGGTCAGCTTTACGCCGTCTGCAGCGAGTAGCTGTTGGCCAGATCGTCCTGGGTGACGCAGGCGCGCTCGGTCGCGGTGTCGACCACCAGGGGCGACGTCGGCACCCGCGACCGGTAGCTCCAGCCCGCCGGTAGCGAAAGCCGCTCGCCCAATCCAGCCAGATCGTCCAGTGACAGCGACGGATCGACCGTCTGGCTCCAGGTCTGCATCACCCAACACCGGCCGTCGGGGTCGACGAGTTCGTAGATCTCGCGGCCGGCGTCGAAGGTGAACACGGCTTTGCGGTCCACCCGGTTGACGTTGTAGGGCGCCGGGTTCATCGAGGACAGCTGCACCGTGGCCTGGCGGATCATTTCGATACCGCCGAAGGTCTTGTGTGCCAGCGTTTCTCGACCACGCTTACCGATGCTGCTCATCAGCCAGTACCGGGGTCCGTTGAGCAGCGCGGCGACGGCGCCGTTGTCCGCTGCAATGGCTTGGGCGTCCAGCTTCTCCCATAACTCGGCCGGGCAGTCGTTCAGCGGAAAGGTGTTGTAGACGGTGGCCTCCGGACCGTTCGCTGCGTTGTGCACCAGCAAGATTTCGCCGTAGCGCTTTCCGAACACGTCGGTCGTCGTCGTCATATCGTCGGGCATACCCGCGAACGTAGCGTCAGCGCCGCGACGAGGGTGCGGAAAATCGCGCAAATGACCGGCGTGTCGCCCTCAGGCAGGCTCGCACGCTCGCCGCGGTTACGGGCCGGTGGTTTCGCGTTCCAGATATGCGTCGCGGCCGGCGAGGCTGACCGCCACATCGGCGATCAGCGGATCGAAGAACCGCTCCCGATAGTGCGGGTCGACGCTGGTGCTCACGGTGAAGTACAACCCCGACAGCACCGCGACGAACAGCGAAACGTGCACGACGGTCTGCGGCACAGGCACGTCGACGCCGAACCATGTTCCTGGACACGGTGGTTGACCGATAGCACAGGACTGCTCGGCCGCCCACAGCACGGCCACGTCGTCGGGTATCGCGACGATGCCCAGCGCCAGGAAGAACGCGAAGATACCCGCGGTGAAGAACACCACCTGGATGGTCTGCGACACCACCATCACCGCGACGACGTTGACCTGTTCGGCCAGTGACAGCGGGGTGCGCGCAGGCTGGTGGCCGTTCGGCGTGGCCAACGGGGTGCCGGCCAGCAGTTTGGCCGGATCGTTTCGTTCTGCGCGGTCTTCCCGCAGCGCGCGGACCTCGTCGCGGATGGTGGTCACCATGAACAGCAGGGCCACCAGCGCCAGGAAACCGATTGTCTCCCACAGTCGTTGACGGGTAATCCGGGCGGCTAGCTGCCACAGCTCGCCGGTGAAATACACGACCACGGTGATCATCAGCAGCGGCAGCGCTCGGCTCATCAACGTGCCGAGCGCGCCGAACTGCACCGACGCGAACCGCAGCGCCCACAACGCGATCGCGCCGAACCCGATGTAGGTCAGCCAGATCGCCACCAGCACGACGACCGCAAACCCCACCGCCTCCGCCGCCGCGATACCCGTAAAGCCGCTGTCGGCGAACGGAAGCCCGAACACGAACAGGGCGATCACGAGCAGGGCGGCAGACCGCCGGACCGCATCAGAGCGGGTCGTGCCCGAGCGGTGCAGCGCATACAACGCGAACGGTGCGGCGATCAGCAGCAGCGTCAGCACCGCCAGGCGGGTCACGATGCCGAAGTCGGGATCGCCGTCGCTCAATTCGGCGAGCAGAAACGTCAGCGCGATGAGCGCGCCGATACCGCTGACCATCGGCGCGGAGCGTTCCACCAGCGCACGTGACCGCACGCGCCGGGTCAGGACCAGCGGCAGGCCGCGATGTAGAAACCATTCGTGGACATGCCGCATGTCGGACACCGCCACATTGTGCGTGATGACGACGGCTCCGGCGGGTCAGCGCGCCGACACGTAGGCCCGGTAGCGGTCACGGGCCATCAGGGTGAGCCGCAGATCGTCGGTCAGCGGATCGAGGAACTGCTGCCGGTAAGCGCTGTCGGCGACCGACTTGGCGCTGACGTACATGAACGTCAGCGCACCCAGAAACAGGGTGACCTGGATCAGCGCCTGGGGTACGGGGATCGTCATGCCGAGAAGCGTTCCGTCGCTTGACCCGTGCTGGGTCCAGGCGGCCAGCACCTCGGGGGAGAGCACGATCAGCCCCAGCACCAGAAAGATCAGCGCCGTCACGACGGCCACCACGAAGATATGCGCCAGCTGGGAGGCGGCCAGCACGAACATCACGTTGAGCTGCTCGGGTCTGCGCAGGGGAAGGCTGCCCGGCGGATCGGGCATCGCCTCGAAAGGCGTTGTGTCCAACTGTGCTTCACGACCGTCGAGCAGACCCTGGGTTTCCATCAGCGGCCGGAACCTGTCGACGGTCACCGACACCACGAACGCCGCGGCGATCAACGACAGGAACAACAGCGCCAGCCACAGCCGCTGACGCGAGATCTTGGCCGCCATCAACCACACCGGCGAGTTGAAAAACACCAGGAACGTCAGCAGCAGCACCGGAAGGGCGCGGACGACCAGCGAACCGGCAGCGGCCAGATGCGACAACGTCATTCGCGCCGTCCAGCTCAGGATCGAACCGGCGCCGCACGCGGTGGCCGCCAGGATGATCGCGATGACGATGGCCTCGAAGATCAGGTCTCCGATCACCCGCGGGCCCGGGCCGCCGAGGATACCGCCGACGACCGCGACGGCCAGCGACACCGTTGCAGCCACCCTGCGGCGCGGCACCGTGGCGATGCGTGACACCAGCCAGCCGACCACCGCAGCAGCCGGCAACACCAGAATCACCAGCGCCAGAACGAACCACTCGGTGCGCGTCGGTTGGCCGTCGATGTCGATGGTGTGCTTACCGGTGATCTGCACGACCAACGCGGAGTTGAGCATGAACACCGCGAACGCCGCCAGCGCGGGCGCCGAGCGCGGCCACACCCGCCGGACCAGGGCGCCGGGCCGCAGTACGGCCGGCAGCCCGTGGTCGAGGAACCACGCGTCGGCGGCGCGGCGCAGCACCACCTCATCGGCCTGTTTGGCCTGGCGATTGGACGGCACGGTGGCAGGCTACTGTGCGGCGTCGCCTACGCTGGGCCACATGCAACGGATTATCGGGACTGAGGTCGAGTACGGCATCTCGTCGCCGTCCGATCCGACCGCGAATCCGATTTTGACGTCGACGCAGGCGGTGCTCGCCTATGCGGCCGCCGCCGGGATTCAACGTGCCAAGCGCACCCGGTGGGACTACGAGGTGGAATCACCGCTGCGCGACGCACGCGGATTCGATCTGAGCCGCTCGGCGGGCCCACCGCCGATCGTGGACGCCGACGAGGTCGGTGCCGCCAACATGATCCTGACCAACGGCGCGCGGCTGTACGTCGACCACGCGCACCCGGAATACTCGGCACCCGAGACCACCGACGCGTTGGACGCGGTGATCTGGGATAAGGCCGGTGAGCGGGTGATGGAGGCCGCCGCGCGGCACGTCGCCAGCGTGCCCGGAGCCGTCAAACTGCAGCTCTACAAGAACAACGTGGACGGCAAGGGCGCGTCCTACGGATCGCACGAGAATTACCTGATGAGCCGCCAGACGCCGTTCTCGGCGGTGATCGCCGGGTTGACACCGTTCTTCGTGTCGCGCCAGGTGATCACCGGTTCGGGCCGGGTCGGCATCGGCCCGTCCGGCGACGAGCCCGGCTTCCAGCTGTCGCAGCGCGCCGACTACATCGAGGTGGAGGTCGGCCTGGAGACCACGCTCAAACGCGGCATCATCAACACCCGCGACGAGCCCCACGCCGACGCCGACAAGTACCGCCGACTGCACGTGATCATCGGGGACGCCAACCTGTCGGAAACCTCGACCTACCTCAAGCTCGGCACCACCGCGCTGGTGCTCGACCTCATCGAAGAGGGCCACCAGATCGGGGTGGACCTGACCGACCTGGCGCTGGCCCGGCCGGTGCACGCGGTACACGTGCTCAGCCGCGACCCGTCGCTGCGCGCCACCGTCGCGCTGGCCGACGGCCGGGAACTGACCGGTCTTGCGTTGCAACGCATTTACCTCGACCGGGTGGCCAAACTGGTCGACAGCCGCGACTTCGACCCGCGCGCCAGCGACATCGTCCAGACCTGGGCGCACGTGCTGGATCTGTTGGAGCGCGACCCGATGGAATGTTCCGAGATCCTCGACTGGCCCGCCAAGCTGCGGTTGCTGGAGGGTTTCCGGCAGCGGGAGAACCTGGGCTGGTCGGCGCCCCGGCTGCATCTCGTCGACCTGCAGTACTCGGATGTGCGGCTGGACAAGGGCCTCTACAACCGGCTGGTGGCACGCGGGTCGATGAAGCGGCTCGTCACCGAGCAGCAGGTGCTCGACGCGGTCGAGAACCCGCCCACCGACACCCGTGCATACTTTCGGGGTGAGTGCCTGCGGCGCTTCGGCGCCGATATCGCGGCCGCCAGCTGGGACTCGGTCATCTTCGACCTGGGCGGCGATTCGCTGGTGCGGATACCCACCCTCGAGCCGCTGCGGGGCAGCAAGGCGCATGTCGGCGCGCTGCTCGACTCGGTGGACAGCGCCGTCGAACTGGTCGAACAGCTCACGAACTGATAGCGCTAAGCCCGGCATTTCACGTGCCGACCGGTAGGGTGGAAGGACGGCGGGCAGGCAAATGGCCCGCCCGCGACGGCTATAGACATAGCAGGAGGCAGCGATGGCTCAGGAGCAGACCAAGCGTGGCGGTGGTGGCGGCGAGGACGACGACCTCTCCGGCAACGCGGCCGGCGGGCAGGAGCGTCGCGAGAAGCTGGCCGAGGACACCGACGACCTGCTCGACGAGATCGACGACGTTCTGGAAGAGAACGCCGAGGACTTCGTCCGCGCATACGTCCAGAAGGGCGGACAGTGAGCTGGGCGAATCGCGAAAAGCTGACCTTGCCCACCCAGTCGAACTTTCCTACGCCCCTGGTTCCGTCTGTATCCGTGGACCTATCGTCTTTTTCTGATCTGCTGCGCCATCAGGCACCGGAGCTGTTGCCCGTGAACATGCACGCCGCCGTCACCGACGCGGTGCCGCACGGCACTACGATCGTCGCGCTTAAGTACCCGGGTGGTGTGGTGATGGCCGGCGACCGCCGGTCCACCCAGGGCCACATGATCGCCGGACGCGACGTGCAGAAGGTGTACATCACCGACGATTACACGGCCACCGGTATCGCGGGCACCGCGGCGATCGCGGTGGAGTTCGCCCGGCTCTATGCCGTCGAACTCGAGCACTACGAGAAGCTCGAGGGTGTCGCGCTGACCTTCAACGGCAAGGTCAACCGGCTGGCCACCATGGTGCGCGGCAATCTCGGTGCGGCCCTGCAGGGCTTCGTCGCACTGCCGCTGCTGGCCGGATACGACCTCGATGACCCCAATCCCGAGGCCGCAGGCCGGATCGTGTCGTTCGACGCCGCCGGCGGATGGAACTTCGAGGAAGAGGGCTACCAGTCGGTGGGTTCGGGCTCGATCTTCGCCAAGTCGTCGATGAAGAAGCTGTACTCCCAAGTCCGCGACGGCGATTCGGCGTTGCGGGTGGCGGTGGAGGCGCTCTACGACGCCGCCGACGACGACTCGGCGACCGGCGGACCGGACCTGGTGCGCGGCATCTACCCGACCGCGGTGATCATCGGCGAAGATGGCGCCGAGGAGGTGACCGAAGAACGGATCGCCGATCTCGCGCGCCAAGTCATCGAAAGCCGTTCGCGTACCGACACATTCGGACCCGATGCCACCCACCGATCGACTGACGCGCGAGGGGACTCGTGAGCTTTCCATATTTCATATCGCCAGAACAGGCGATGCGCGAGCGTTCGGAGCTCGCACGTAAAGGAATCGCCAAGGGCCGCAGCGTGGTCGTGCTGGCATACGCCGACGGTGTGCTGTTCGTCGCCGAAAACCCCTCGCGTTCGCTGCAGAAGGTCAGCGAACTCTACGACCGCGTCGGGTTCGCCGCCGTCGGCCGGTTCAACGAGTTCGACAACCTGCGACGCGGCGGCATCCAGTTCGCCGACACCCGCGGTTATGCCTATGCGCGGCGCGATGTCACGGGCCGCCAACTGGCCAACGTCTACGCGCAAACTCTCGGCACCATCTTCACCGAGCAGGCCAAGCCCTACGAGGTGGAGTTGTGCGTCGCCGAGGTCGCGCACTACGGCGAGTCCAAACCGCCTGAGCTGTACCGCATCACTTACGATGGGTCCATCGCCGACGAGCCGCATTTCGTCGTAATGGGCGGCACGACCGAACCGATCACCGCGGCGCTCAACGAGTCCTACACCGAGAATGCCAGCCTGCCCGACGCGGTGAAGATCGCCGTCGACGCGCTGAAGGCGGACGCCAACGGTGGTTCAGAACAGCGAAGCCTCGGACCCGCCACGCTGGAGGTCGCCATCCTCGATGCCAACCGGCCGCGCCGGGCGTTTCGCCGTTACACCGGTGCTGCGCTCGAGGCGCTGCTGCCCGAGGACCAGGCTGCCGGCTCCTAAGGGTTTGTCGCGGCGCGGACCAGGACCAACTCGGCGAACTGCTCCGGGCACTCCAACGGAGTGAAATGGCCGGAGTCGAACGCGTAGTTCAGCGTCACGTCGGTGAAGTAGTGGTCGATCCGGTCGGCCCACTCGCGCGGAAACAGCGGATCGTGGTGGGGCCACAACACATCGGCGGGGACGCGGATCCTGATGGCCCGCTCGGGTGGTAGCTCGGTGAGCGCTTGGGCGATCATCCCCGCCCCCGCGCGGTACCAGGCGATCGACGCGGTGAACGCACCGGGCAGCGCGTAATCGCCCACCAGTCTTTCCAACTCATCCTCGGGCAGGGTGAAGTTTGGTCCTGACCAGTGAATCCAGAAGTGCCGCAAGTACTCCCGTACCGCGTCGGCGTTGCCGTCGATCAGCTGCGCGGCCATCGGCAACTGGTGGAAGGCCTGGTACCAGAACTCGCTCTGGACGTGTGCGCTCAGCACGCGGTCGCCGGCGCCGGGTAGTGGGGGAGACAGCACAAGCGCCGCAACCAGGTCCGGTTGCATCCGGGCCACGCTCTGTGCGACGCGGCTGCCGACGTCGTATCCGCCGAGCACCACCGGCGGCAGCTCCAGTTCCTTGATCAGTCCGATGATGCTGCTGGCTTGGGCGGTCGCGCTGTAGAAGTGCCGCACCGCGACGGCGTGTTTGTCGGAGCCGCCGAAGCCGCGCAGATCGGGCACGATGACGTCGGCGGCACCAGCGAGCAGCGGCACCACGTGGCGGTAATCGTGGCGGTTGCCGGGCCACCCGTGCAGCAGCACCACTGGCGGCGCACCTGTGGTGCCGAACCGGTCGAAGGCCAGGCGGAACCCGTCCACCGGCGCGCTGCGCGACCACATCGCCCCATTTTGGCCGCGTTCCCCCGCGAACAGACACGAACTCGTCTATTTGGCGGTGCTCAAGTGCGATTTCGCGTCTGCTCACCGAGGGAAGTCAACCCGGCAGTTGGATCGCGGCCCGGTCCCCGGTGATCACCGCGAGGATGTTGCGCCACGCGTCCGACTGACGGTTGAGCACATCGGAATGCGCCCACGGCCCGGCCATCAGCCGGCCGTCGTCGTAATGGCCTGTGGCCAATGGGATTACGCCGGGCATCTCGTCGGGGTCGGCGCCGTGTGGGCCGCCGGGGATACCCTGCACGGCCTGGATGTAGTCGCCGGGCGCGGTCATCGAGAAGCGCAGCACATGGGGGTTGCGATTGTGCCAGTCACCCGGATCGTCGACACCGACGCCGGCCCCGGCGGCCGCCACATACAGCGTGCGATCGGCGGTCAGGCCCAGCGCCTCGGCCGTGCCGAGGATCGAACCGCCGTAGGAGTGGCCGATGAATGTCACCGGTACCGGTTGTTCCGGCGCGGCTGCGGTGCCGACGGTGCGGTCGACGTCCTCGCTGAACGCGACCAGCCGCGGCGCCATCTGCAGGGCGTAGCGGGGGTCGGCCGCCGAGACCAGCGCGGTGGCCGGATTGTCACCGCGCGGAAACGGGCCGCCCAGATAGCTGATCGCGGCGGCCTCGCCCCGGGTCGCCGAGACGAACCGACGGGCGGTGTCGTTGACGGCGGCAGACCCCGCAATCGTGGTGTTGAGCCCGGGCACCAGCACCGCCACGCTGGTGGCCCTCGACACGTCGCCGTGCAACTCCACCAGCGACGCGCGGGCGGGGTCAAACGCAAGGATCTGCCGGTCGATACGGCCCCCGCTGCCCGCGGGGTCGTCGACCTCGGAGAGCAGGTCGCGGTAGACGGCCAGCCGGTCGGGATCCTCTTCGTCCAGGATCGCCTGCGCGATGTTGGTGCGATTGGCCTCGACCCGCATCGCCCAGGGCACTCCGTCGGTGTTGCCTACCTGGTGCGGAAACTCAACGATCAGCCGCTGCCGCTGCTCGGGCGTCATCGCCGTGATCTGCTCGGCGATGCGGTCCTGGCTCAGCGCCGGCCAGCCCGCCACCACGTCGCCGGCATGCACGGGCCATGCCCCGGCCGGCACTGTCGAGGGCGCGGCGGCCACTGGTAGCGCGAGGGCGTCGGCGATATCGTCGGCGGCGTCGGCGTCGGCGGCGGCCAACCGGTCGAGCGCCTCGACGATCTGGGCGCTCAGCGCGTCGGCGCGCACCGCCAGCATGCCGCGTGCGACGCCGTCGTCGCCGCCGGAGAGCGCCACCAGCAGCGACGTCGGATCCGCACCCACTGACACCGAGCCGTCGTCGCCGACGGTGAACCCCTCGGAGGTGGCGTCGGCGACGCGCGCCAGCACCACCTCGCGGGCGGCGGCGATCTGCTGCGCGCCGTCGGAGGCCGCGACAGCCGCGCGCACCGCGGCCCGCGCGACCGCGTCGGACTCCTCGCCGATCGAGAGCGCCTCGCGCCGTGCGGCTTCGGCGGCCGCGCCGGTCCAGAAGTCCGCGCTGGCGAGCACGCCGCGCACGGTGGCCTCGACGCGGTCGTTGACGTCGGCCGCCGCGGCGCACAGGTGGTCGGCGAACTCGCGCAGGTCATCAGGTCGCCACTGCTCGGCCTGCGACACGGTCGGACGCGTCCCTTCGCCCACGCCTCATGCAAGCACAGCCGCGGGCGGCTGCGCTGCGGTTATCCACAGGGGCGGGGCCGGCATCGGCGCGGCTTGCACACCATCGCCGCCCGGCAACCAGTAGTCTCGATGAGGTGCAGCGACGAATCATGGGCATCGAGACCGAATTCGGTGTCACCTGCACGTTCCACGGCCATCGGCGGCTCAGTCCCGATGAGGTCGCCCGCTATCTCTTTCGGCGGGTGGTGTCGTGGGGCCGCAGCTCCAACGTGTTCCTCCGCAACGGTGCGCGCCTGTACCTCGACGTCGGCAGCCACCCCGAGTACGCCACCGCAGAATGCGACAGCCTGACGCAGTTGGTCACCCATGACCGCGCAGGCGAGCGGGTGCTGGAAGACCTGCTGATCGACGCCGAGCAACGCCTCGCCGACGAAGGCATCGGCGGCGATATCTACCTGTTCAAGAACAACACCGACTCGGCGGGCAACTCCTACGGCTGCCACGAGAACTACCTGATCGTGCGTGCGGGCGAGTTCTCCCGGATCTCCGATGTGCTGCTGCCGTTTCTGGTCACCCGCCAGCTGATCTGCGGCGCGGGCAAGGTGCTACAGACGCCCAAGGCCGCGACCTTCTGCCTGTCCCAACGCGCCGAGCACATCTGGGAGGGCGTGTCGTCTGCCACCACCCGCAGCAGGCCGATCATCAACACCCGCGACGAACCGCACGCCGACGCCGAGAAGTACCGCAGGCTGCACGTCATCGTCGGCGACTCCAACATGTCCGAGGCCACCACCATGCTCAAGGTGGGCACGGCGTCGTTGGTGCTGGAGATGATCGAGGCAGGTGTCGCGTTCCGTGACTTCTCGCTGGACAACCCGATCCGCGCCATCCGCGAGGTCAGCCACGATCTGACCGGCCGCCGCCCGGTGCGGCTGGCCGGCGGCAGGCAAGCCAGCGCGCTGGACATCCAGCGCGAGTACTACGCGCGCGCCGTCGAGTACCTGCAGAACCGCGAACCCGACACGCAGATCCAGCAGGTGGTCGATCTGTGGGGGCGCCAACTCGACGCAGTCGAGAGCCAGGACTTCGCCAAGGTCGACACCGAGATCGACTGGGTGATCAAGCGCAAGCTGTTTCAGCGCTACCAGGACCGCTACAGCATGGAGCTGTCCGACCCGAAGATCAGCCAACTCGACCTGGCCTACCACGACATCAAGCGCGGGCGCGGGGTGTTCGACCTGCTGCAGCGCAAGGGGCTGGCAGCGCGCATCACCACCGACGAGGAGATCGAAGCCGCGGTCACCACACCGCCGCAGACGACCCGCGCCAAGCTGCGCGGTGAGTTCATCAGCGCCGCTCAGGAAGCCGGCCGCGACTTCACCGTCGACTGGGTGCACCTCAAGCTCAACGACCAGGCGCAGCGCACGGTGTTGTGCAAGGATCCGTTCCGCTCGGTCGACGAACGGGTCAAGCGGCTGATCGCCAGCATGTGACCGACCGTCTAGCGGTCCGTGAGCGCTCACTGTTGTACGGTTTCGCGGCGAAAATCCGTACAAGGCTGAGCGCTCGACGGTTATCCACAGGGTCTATTGGCGGTCGGGCGCAGTTGCGGCCAACAATTCCCGCATGCCGCCAGAGCTCCGCGCCATCTTTGCCGCGCAGGGTGGAGTCGCCACCTCGGCTCAGATTCTGGCTCATTTGAGCCGACGCGATATGCAGCGTCGGCTCCGTAGCGCCGAACTCGTCAAGATGTTTCCGAACGTCTACAGCTTTGGCACCCCCGACACCTTTACACGGCTACGCGGGTTGGACCTCCGCTGCGGCACACCGGTCGCGGTGTGTTTGGGCACGGCCGCAGCGCTCTTCGGCTTCGACACCGAAGACGTCACCGACCTGCATGTGCTTAATGCCGAGGGCCACCTGCTGCGGGACCACGACAGCCTCAAAGTGCATCGGCGGCAGGGCGCGCCCCTCACCAGCTACCGGGGTCGCCCGCTCACCACGCCGAGCTGGACGGCGGTCGAGGTCGCGCGGGGCCTGGGTCGACCGCGTGCATTGGCAACGCTCGATGCCGCCTTGCGCAGCCAGACGTGCAATCGCGGCGATCTGCTGGCAGCGGCGAAGGCACAGGCCGGCCGACGCGGCATCGTCGGGGTTCGAGAGCTCATTCCGTTGGCCCGGCCCGGGGCCGAGTCGCCAATGGAAAGCGAGGCCCGCCTCGTCATGCTCGACGGCGGACTACCCGAACCTGTTCTGCAATACGAGATCGTCGACAGAGACGGCCGGTTGTGGCGGGTCGACTTTGCCTGGCCGGATCGCAGGGTCGCCGTCGAGTTCGACGGATTCGATTACCACAGCTCGCGAGAATCGCTACGGAAGGACCGCCAGAAGAGGGCTGCCCTCGAAGAGATCGGGTGGGGGATGATGTCCATTGTCAGCGACGATGTGCGAAGGCACCCCCATGCGATGGTCCGCCGCATCCGCGCCCAGCTCACGCGGACGTTGGCCGCGTGAGCGCTCAACCACGTACGGTTCTGGCGCGAAATCCCGTACCAGGGTGAGCGCTCGCGGTGGGCCGACCACGCTAGGCTGAGCCAAGTGGCGATCTCCAAAGTCGAACGGCTGATGAACCTGGTCATCGCGTTGCTGTCCACCAACACCTACATCACCGCCGAACGGATCCGCGAGACCGTGTTCGGCTACGCCGACAGCCCCAGCGACGAGGCGTTCTCCCGGATGTTCGAGCGGGACAAGAACGAGCTGCGCGACCTCGGCATCCCGTTGGAGACCGGCCGGGTGTCGCAGTTCGACCCGACCGAGGGCTACCGCATCAACCGCGAGGCCTACGCGTTGCCCGCCGTCGAGCTGACCGCCGACGAAGCCGCCACCGTCGCCGTCGCCACCCAACTGTGGGAGTCGCCCGAGCTGATCACCGCCACCCAGGGTGCACTGCTCAAACTGCGGGCCGCCGGCGTCGACATCGACGCCGTCGACGCCGCCGTCTCGATCACGTCGACGGCCGCGTTGCCGGGCCTGCGTGGCTCGGAAGACGTGCTGGGAATCCTGTTGTCGGCCATCGACGCCGGCCGGGCGGTGCAGTTTCCGCACCGACCCTCGCGCAGCGATCCCTACACCACCCGCACCGTCGAACCGTGGGGCGTGCTGACCGACAAGGGCCGCTGGTACCTGGTCGGTCACGACCGCGACCGCAACGCGACGCGCACCTTCCGGCTGTCCCGCATCGGCGCCGACGTCACCCCGATCGGGCCGGCCGGGGCGGTTTCCCGCCCGGAGGGTGTGAACCTGCGCGGGATCGTCGACCGCGCGGTCGGGGAGTGGCCGAGCACCGGTGAGGCGCGGGTGTGGGTCGCCGAGGGCAGGGCCACCGCCCTGCGCCGCCGGGCGACCGTCATCGGCCCACGCCGGCTCGACGGCCGCGCCGGTGAGGAGATCAGCGTGGACATCGGCATGCTGGACCGGCTGGCCCGCGAAGTCGCCAGCTACGGTCCCGACGCGGTGGCACTCGAGCCGCAGGCGCTGCGCGACGACGTGGTGGCCCGGCTGCGCGCACAGGCGCACCGACCCGAGGGGGTCACGGCGTGACGGGCGTCTCGGCGCGGCTGGTGCGGCTGCTCAACATGGTCCCGTACTTTCAGGCCAACCCACGGATCACCTATGCCGAAGCGGCAACCGACCTCGGGGTCAGCGTCAAACAACTGCGCGACGACATCAACCAGCTGTGGATGTGCGGGCTGCCCGGCTACGGGCCCGGTGACCTCATCGACTTCGAGTTCTCCGGTGACACAATCGAAGTCACCTTCTCAGCCGGTATCGACCATCCGCTGCGGCTGACGTCGCCGGAGGCCACTGGTGTGCTGGTGGCGCTGCGCGCGCTGGCCGACGTGCCCGGCATGGTCGATCCGGAAGCCGCGCGCAGCGCGATCGCCAAGATCGAGTCGGCTGCCGGCGCGCTGGGCCAGGACACCGGGGCATCGGTGGCCGCGGTCGATGAGCGCGCCCCGATCGAGAGCGAGGCGGCCGCATCGGTACGCGAGGCGGTGCGCGACGGCAGGGCGGTGACCCTCGAGTACTACTCGGCGTCGCATGACATGTTGTCCGAACGCACCGTCGACCCGATCCGGGTGGTGCTGGTCGGCGACCACAGCTACCTGGAGGCGTGGTGCCGGTCGGCCGAGGGGGTGCGGCTGTTTCGGTTCGACCGCATCGTCGACGCGCAGGTGCTCGACGAGCCGTCGGACCCGCCGCCGCCGGCCGTGGCGGCCGAACCCGACACCTCGCTATTCGACGCCGACCCGGCTGATCCTTCCCTGCCCTCCGCACTTCTACTCATCGACCGCTCCGCGGCCTGGATGTTCGACTATTACCCGCTGCGCGAGATCCGCGAGCTGCCCGACGGCGCCGTCGAGGCCGCGATGACCTACGCGGCCGAGGACTGGATGGCGCGCTTCGTGCTCGGTTTCGGGTCGGCGGTGCGGGTGCTGGCGCCGGAGTCGCTGGCGCGTCAGGTCCAGAAAACGGCCGCCGCGGCGCTGCGGGCCTACGACGCGGACGCCGCGGGACGGTAGACTGGCCACGACGTTCTGGAGGTAACCAAATTGGGTAGTTTGCAACCCTGGCACTGGGTGATCGTCATCGCCGTGTTCGTGCTGCTCTTCGGTGCCAAGAAGCTCCCGGACGCAGCGCGTTCGCTCGGAAAGTCCATGCGGATCTTCAAGTCCGAGATCAAGGAGATGCAGTCCGACTCCAAGCAGGACGACACGACGACGCAGCAGGCCACACCGATCGCCTCGGAACGCGTCGACGATACGACGCCGCCCCCCGGGCAGCCGTCGGACAAACGTTCAGCCTGACCGTCGCCGACGAAGCCGACCGCGGCATGACGCCGCGTCGATAGGCCTGCCGTGCAGCCCTCAGCGATCCTCAAGAAACTCGATCCTCGTCAGCGTCGTTCCCGGGCCAACCCGGACGGCACCATGTCGCTGGTCGAACATCTGCAGGAGCTGCGTAACCGGTTGCTGATCGCCGCGGCCGCGATCGTCGTGACCACAATCCTCGGTTTCCTCTGGTACAGCCACGGCGTCTTCGGGCTGCCCAGCCTGGGCGACTGGCTGCGTGGACCCTACTGTGAATTGCCCGCGTCGTCGCGTGCCGACATCACCGCCGACGGTGGCTGCCGACTGCTTGCGACGTCGCCGTTCGACCAGTTCATGCTGCGCTTGAAGGTGGCCCTGACCGCCGGCATCGTGCTGGCCTGCCCGGTGTGGCTGTACCAGCTGTGGGCGTTCATCACCCCGGGCCTGTACCGCAAGGAGCGCCGGTTCGCGATCGCGTTCGTGGTCGTGGGCGCCGCGTTGTTCGTCGCGGGCGCGGTGCTGGCCTACGTGGTGCTGTCCACGGCGTTGGGTTTTCTGCTGACGGTCGGCGCCGACGTGCAGGTGACCGCCCTCTCGGGCGACCAGTACTTCGGGTTCTTGATCAACCTGCTGCTGGTGTTCGGGTTCAGCTTCGAGTTCCCGCTGCTGATCATCATGCTCAACCTGGTCGGCGTGCTCACCTACGAGCGGCTCAAGGCGTGGCGGCGGGGCCTGATCTTCGCGCTGTTCGTGTTCGCCGCGATCTTCACCCCGGGCTCGGACCCGTTCTCGATGCTGGCGCTGGCGCTGGCGTTGACCGCGCTGCTCGAGGTCGCGATCCAGGTCGCCCGGTTCAACGACAAGCGCAAGGCGCGCCGCGCCGCGGTCGACGAGGTGCCCGACGACCAAGCGGCGCCCATCGGCAGCCCCGAATCGATCGATACGTCGTCGGCCGTGCCGACGTCGGCGCGGCCCGTGGTCGATGACGATGCAACTTAGCGGGCAACTGGCCGAGTTCGCCAAGCAACTGCCGTTTGCGCTCGACGACTTCCAGCGGGATGCCTGCCAGTCCCTGGAGAACGGACACGGCGTGCTGGTGTGCGCCCCGACCGGCGCAGGAAAGACCGTGGTGGGTGAGTTCGCGGTGCACATGGCGCTGGCGTCGGGCGGAAAGTGCTTCTACACCACGCCGATCAAGGCGTTGAGCAACCAGAAACACAACGATCTGGTGCACCGGTACGGGCCGCAGAACATCGGCCTGCTCACCGGTGATCAGTCGATCAACGGCGACGCCGACGTGGTGGTGATGACCACCGAAGTGCTTCGCAACATGCTCTATGCGAACTCGCCTACGCTGCACGGACTTTCCTACGTCGTGATGGACGAAGTGCATTTCCTGGCCGACCGGATGCGCGGTGCGGTGTGGGAGGAGGTGATCCTGCACCTGCCCGACGAGGTGCTGCTGGTGAGCTTGTCGGCCACGGTGAGCAACGCCGAGGAGTTCGGCGGGTGGATGCAGACCGTGCGCGGGGACACCGCGGTCGTCGTCGACGAGCACCGCCCTGTGCCGCTGTGGCAGCACGTTCTGGTTGGCAAGCGGCTGTTCGACCTGTTCGACTACCGCAACACCAAATCGGAGAAGTCCAAACGCGAGTTGGTGGTCGACCCGGAACTGTTGCGCCACATCGCCCATCGCCGCGAAGCCGATCGGCTGTCGGACTGGCAGCCACGCGGTCGCGGCAGGAGCAGCCACCGCGGCAGGCCCACCATGTACCGGCCGCCGTCGCGGCCCGACGTGATCAGCATGCTGGACCGCGAAGGGCTGCTGCCCGCCATCACCTTCATCTTCTCGCGGGCGGGGTGCGACGCGGCGGTCAAGCAGTGTCTGCGCTCGTCGCTTCGGCTCACCACCGAGCAGGAGCGCAAGGCCATCGCCGAGGTGGTCGACCGCCGTTGCGGCGATCTGCCCGAATCGGATCTGATCGTGTTGGACTACCACGAGTTTCGCGAGGGCCTGCTGCGCGGGCTGGCCGCCCACCACGCCGGGATGCTGCCGGTGTTTCGCCACACCGTGGAGGAGCTGTTCACCGCGGGCCTGGTGAAGGCCGTATTCGCCACGGAGACACTGGCTTTGGGGATCAATATGCCGGCACGCACGGTGGTCCTGGAGCGGCTGGTGAAGTTCAACGGTGAGCAACACATGCCGTTGACGCCGGGGGAATACACCCAGTTGACGGGCCGTGCGGGGCGCCGCGGTATCGACGTGGAGGGCCACGCGGTGGTGCTGTGGCACCCCAACGACGTCACCTCTGATCCCGCCGAAGTGGCCGGGCTGGCCTCCACCCGCACCTTCCCGCTGCGCAGTTCGTTCGCGCCGTCCTACAACATGACCATCAACCTGGTGCAGCACATGAGCCCTGCGCAGGCGCACCAACTCTTGGAGAGTTCGTTCGCGCAGTACCAGGCGGACCGGTCGGTGGTCGGTCTACGTCGCGGCATCGAGCGCGGTGAGCGGATGCTCGACGAGATCGCCGCCGAACTCGACGGCGGCCACGACGCGCCGGTCCTGGAGTATGTGCGGCTGCGCCAGGACATCTCGAACCGGGAGAAGGCGCAGTCACGCGCGTCGCGGTTGCAGCGCCGCCAGGCGGTCAACGATGCGCTGGCCGCGCTGCGCCGCGGCGACATCATCGACATCAGCCACGGACGCCGCGGCGGGCTGGCGGTGGTGCTCGACCCGGCACGCGACAAGGACGATCCGCGTCCGCTGGTGCTGTCCGAGCACAAGTGGGCAGGGCGGATCTCGTCGGCCGACTATTCGGGTTCCGACCCGTTGGGGTCGATGTCGCTGCCCAAGCGCGTCGAACACCGCAGCCCGCGGGTGCGACGCGATCTGGCGTCGGCGCTGCGTTCGACCGCGGCCGAGCTGGATGTGCCGTCGGCGAGGGGGAAACGTCGGGGGCCGGTCAAAGATCGCGACGTCGACCCCGAGCTGGCGTCACTGCGGGAGCGGCTGCGCCGGCATTCCGCCCATCAGCTGCCCGATCGCGAGGAGAAGGCCCGGCTGGCCGAGCGGTACCTGCGCATCGAGCGCGACAACGAGCAGATCCGGCAGAAGGTGGCCGCGGCGACCAACTCGCTGGGGCGCACATTCGACCGGATCGTGGTGCTGCTCACCGAACGCGGCTACATCGCCGCGGGGGAGGACCCGACGGTCACCGACGACGGCCGGCTGCTGGCCCGCATCTACAGCGAAAGCGACCTGCTGGTCGCCGAATCGCTGCGCAGCGGCATTTGGGCGGGGCTGGAGCCCGCCGAGCTGGCAGCGGTGCTGTCGGCGGTGCTCTTCGAGTCGCGCGGTGACACGCCCGGTTCACCCGAGAACGTCGAGGTGCCGACGGGCCGGCTGCGCCGGGCCTTGAACCAGACCATCAGGCTGTGGGCCGAGTTGCGCACCGACGAGCAGCGCCACCGCATCGCGCACAGCCGCGAGCCCGACCCGGGATTCGTCGCCGCGATCTATCGCTGGGCCACCACCGGAGATCTGCCCACTGCGCTGGCGGCCAGCGACGCCACCGGATCGGGGTCGCCGCTATCGGCCGGTGACTTCGTGCGCTGGTGCCGCCAGGTGCTCGACCTGCTCGACCAGGTGCGCAACGCCGCCCCGAGCCCGGCGCTGCGCGCGTCGGCAAAACGCGCCGTCAGCGATATTCGACGCGGCGTCGTGGCAGTTGACGCGAGGTAGTGTGTGCGCAGAACGGGAACCGAACCGCGGCGCGGCCGCGGGTGAAGGAGTGAGATGAGCGGACCGCAGGGATCTGATCCGACGCAGCCGTGGCCCGGCCAGCAGCCGGAACAGCCGACGGACCAGCCATCGAGCGATGCGCCGTCGACCGATCAGGCGAACCAGCAGTGGCAGCAGCCCACCGGCGAGCAGCAGCAGCCTGCCTGGCAGCCGCCCGCCTACGATCCCCAGCAGGCGCAGCAGTATCCGCAGTACCAGCAGCCCGCCTACCAGCCTCCGCAGCAGTACCCGCCGACCGAGCAGTACGGGCAGCAGGGCTATCCGCCAGGGCAGTACGGTCAACCCGGCCAGTACGGCCAGCCCTATGGCCAACCCGGCCAGTACGGTCAGCAGCCGGGCCAGTACGGCCAGCCCGGCCAGTACGGTCAGCCCTACGGCCAACCCGGCCAGTACGGTCAGCAGCCGGGTCAGTACGGCCAGCCCGGCGGTGAAGAGGGTTCCAAGCGTTCGCTGAAGGTGATCGGCGGCGTCGTCGGCGTGCTGGCCGCGGTCATCATCGCGGTGGTGCTGGTGCTCGGGTTCTGGACGCCCGGCTTCTTCGTGACCACCAAGCTCGACATCGACGCGGCCCAAAGCGGTGTGCAGCAGATCCTCACCGACGAGGCCAACGGCTACGGCGCCAAGAACGTCAAGGACGTCAAGTGCAACGACGGCCAGAACCCCGTCGTCGAGAAGGGCGGCACCTTCGACTGCGAGGTCAGCATCGACGGCACCAAACGTCAGGTCACCGTGACGTTCCAGGACGACAGCGGCACTTATGAGGTCGGCCGCCCCAAGTAGCGGCCATCAGCGCGCAGGCAGACCGTCGAGCGCCTTCTGCAGTCGGCCGATCGACGAGGTGACCCCGTAAGTTTGGGCCAAGTCGGCGACCTTACGGGGATGCTTGGCGGCCAGCGGCAACGTGTCGTCGGGCGTCGAGAGGTCGACGTCGCAGTCGGTGGCCACCCGCACCACCGGCCCCGCCGCCTCGATGTAGTCGGTGGCGCCCAGCAGCTTGGTCCGAAACGCCTTGGACATCTTCGATTTCGGGTCGTGCGCGGCGGCCATGATGGCCTCCAGCGACCCGTGCTGGGCCAGCAGCGTGGCCGCCGTCTTCTCGCCGACCCCAGGAACACCCGGTAGCCCGTCCGACGGGTCGCCGCGCAGTAACGCGAGCTCGGCGTAGGCCGGCCCGGCGCGGTGCACGGGCACCCCGTAGGTCTCGGCGACCTCCTTGGGCCCGAACAACGTCGCCTTGGCCAGCCCGCGCCCGATGTAGAGCACCCGCACGGATACCGGATCGTCGGTCACCAGCTGCAGCAGGTCCCGGTCGCCGCTGACCACCACCACCGGGCTGCGTCGTTCCCGATACGCCAGGGTGCCCAGCACGTCGTCGGCTTCGTGCTGCGCGGCGCCCGCGGTCGCGATGCCGAACGCGTCGAGGAGTTCGGAGATCATGTCGACCTGCGGCGTCAGATCGTCGGGCACTTCCTCGATGTCGGGCACCCCTTTGGGCTGGGGTTCCTCCACGCGGTGCGCCTTGTACGACGGGATCAGGTCGACGCGCCACTGCGGGCGCCAGTCGTCGTCGCGGCACACCACCAACCGCTCGGGGCGCTCACGGGTGATGACGGTCGCGACGGCATCGACGAATCCGCGCACCGCGTTGACGGGCCGCCCGTCGGGCGCGGTGATCGAGGACGGCACGCCGAAGTACGAGCGAAACCACATGCTGGCGCCGTCGAGCAGCAACAGGGGTGCGGGCATGGCTGTCATCCTGCCAGGGGCGCACTAGCCTGAAAGCCATGACCGCCAGTCGTTTCAGCGCCGACGTGTATGCCCGACGGCTGCAGTCCGCCGCCACCGCCGCCGCCGAAGCCGGGCTCGCCGGCTTGGTGATCAGCCCGGGCTACGACCTGCGCTACCTGATCGGGTCGCGTGCGCAGACCTTCGAGCGGCTGACCGCGCTGGTGCTGCCCGCAGACGGGGAGCCGACGGTCGTGGTGCCGCGCCTGGAGTTGGCCGCGCTCAAGGCCTCGGCGGTGCCTGAACTCGGCCTGCCGGTGCACGACTGGGTCGACGGCGACGATCCGTACCGGATGGTGGCCAACGTGATGGGCGATGTGCTGGGCGGCCGCACCCTCGAAATCGCCGTCACCGACTCGATGCCCGCGCTGCACCTGCTGCCGCTGGCCGACGTGCTCGGCGCGACGCCGGTGCTGGCGACCGACGTGCTGCGCCGGCTGCGGATGATCAAGGACGTCGCGGAGATCGACGTCCTGCGCAGGGCGGGCGCGGCGATCGACCGGGTTCACGCCAGGGTGCCCGACTTCCTAAAACCCGGCCGCACCGAGGCCGACGTCGCCGCCGATATCGCCGATGCCATTGTCGCCGAAGGACATTCGGAGGTGGCGTTCATCATCGTGGGCTCGGGGCCGCACGGCGCCGACCCGCACCACGAATGCTCGGACCGCGAACTGCGCGCCGGCGACGTCGTCGTCGTCGACATCGGCGGCCCTTATGAACCCGGGTACAACTCCGACTCCACGCGCACCTACAGCATCGGCGAACCCAGCCCTGCGATCGCGCGGCGCTACGCGGTGCTACAGCGGGCGCAACGCGCCGCCGTCGAGGCCGTGCGTCCCGGCGTGACCGCCGAGCAGATCGACGCCGTCGCGCGCGATGCGCTGGCCGCCGAGGGGTTGGCCGAGGCGTTCGTGCACCGCACCGGCCACGGCATCGGGCTGTCGGTGCACGAGGAGCCCTACATCGTCGCGGGCAACGACCTACCGCTCGAGGAGGGTATGGCGTTCTCCGTCGAACCCGGCATCTACTTCCCCGGCCAGTGGGGCGCGCGGATCGAGGACATCGTCATCGTCACCGCCGATGGCGCCGAGCCGGTCAACAACCGCCCGCATGACCTGCTTGTGGTGCCGGGCAGCTAACCCGGGCTCAAACCTCGCCGCGGTCCAGCAGGCTCGAGGAGCCAAGCACCCGCTCTACGCGGACCTCGATCACCACGCGCTTGGGGTTGACCCGCGGGGTGCGGTAGCGCTGCGCATACCGCAGTTCGGCGTCGCGGACGGCCTCGGCGTCGGTGTTGACGGTGGCCTTACCCTCCAGCGACAGCCACCGCGCACCGTCGACCTGGCTGAGCACGGCCACGCCCTGGTTCTCGGCGTTGACGGCCTTCTGGGAGCCGCCGCTGGTGATGACGCGCGCGATGTGGGTGGTCGGGTCGAAGGTGAAACCCACGGCCACCACGTGCGGGGAGTTGTCGCCGCGCAGCGTCGTCAGCATCGCCAGATGCCGCTCGGACAGAAACGCCAAGGCATCGCTGTTGAGCTTGGTGGTTGCCTTGCGACTTGATTGGGCCATCACGGCCCAACTTAGCGCAGTGGATAATCCCAGCCATGAAGGACACGGCCGACACCCCTGCGGCGTTGGTGGTGGTTTTCGGCGGGCGCAGCGAAATCGGGCTGGAGTTGGCGACCCGGCTGGCGCCCGGGGCCAGGGTGCTGCTCGCGGCGCGCCGCGCCGACGACCTCGACCAGCAGGTGGCCGCAGTGCGCGCTGCGGGTGCCGCCACCGTCGCGGTCCGCGAGTTCGACGCCGACGACCTCACCTCACACGGGCCGCTGGTGGAGTCGATCGTCGCCGAGCACGGGCCGATCGGCACCGCGGTGTTGGCGTTCGGGATTCTCGGCGACCAAACCCACGCCGAGCAGGATCCGGCGCACGCCGTGGCGATCGTGCACACCGACTTCGTCGCTCAGGTCAGCCTGCTGACCGTGCTCGCCGCGACCATGCGCGCGGCCGGATCGGGGGCCATCGTCGCGTTCTCGTCGGTGGCGGGCGTGCGGGTGCGTCGCGCCAACTATGTGTACGGCTCGGCCAAGGCCGGCCTCGACGGCTTCTGCAGCGGTCTGTCCGACGCGCTGCACGGTTCGGGGGTGCGGCTGCTGACCGTGCGGCCGGGGTTCGTGATCGGGCGCATGACCGAGGGGATGGCGCCCGCGCCGTTCGCCAGCACGCCGGCCCAGGTCGCCGACGCGACCGCGCGCGCACTGGCCAAGGGCCGCCGCACCGTGTGGGTGCCCGGAATACTGCGGCCGGTGTTCGCCGGCATGCGGTTGCTTCCGCAGTTCGTGTGGCGGAGGTTGCCGCGGTGATGAGCGCTTGCGCGAAGAACGGACGGCCATGAGCATCATCGTCGTCGGCATCGGCGCGGACGGTATGGCCGGGCTGGCACCGGCTGCACGAGCCGAATTAGCAAGGAGCACCGTCGTTTACGGGTCACCCCGGCAGCTCGACCTGCTCGACGACACCGTGACAGCGGAGCGGCGCGAGTGGCCGTCGCCGATGCTGCCCGCCCTGCGCGCGCTGCGCGACGGCGCCGACGGCGACGTGCACGTGGTGGCCAGCGGCGACCCGCTGCTGCACGGGGTCGGCAGCTCGCTGGTCCGATTGCACGGTGCACACCGCGTCACCGTGCTGCCGCACGTGTCGTCGGTGACGCTGGCGTGCGCCCGGCTCGGCTGGCCGGTGCACGACACCGAGGTCGTCAGCCTGGTCACGGCCGAACCGCATACCGCGGTGCGCCGCGGTGGCACCGCCGTCGTGCTGTCGCGCGACGCCGGCAGCCCCGCGGCCCTGGCCCAATTGCTCACCGCCACCGGCCGCGGCGACTCCGAGTTCACGGTGCTCGAACAACTCGGCGGCCCGGCCGAGCGGCGCCGCTCGGAGACGGCGCGAAAATGGGCCGCCGACCCGCCGCGCGACGTCGACGACCTCAACGTGATGGCCGTGCGCTATCTACCCGACGAGCGGCAATTCGGCATCCTGCCCGATACCGCCTACGCCAACGACGGCCAGATCACCAAACAACCCATGCGCGCAGTCACGATGGCCGCGTTGGCGCCACGGCCGGGGGAGCTGCTGTGGGATGTCGGCGCCGGCTCCGGCAGCATTGCGATCGAATGGTGCCGCAGCGGAATCGGTTGCCGGGCAGTGGCATTCGAACGCGACGAGCAGCGCCGTAGCCGGATCGCCGAGAACGCGACGGCGTTCGGGGTCAACGTCGACGTCCGCGGCGACGCGCCGCAGGCCTTCGACGACGCCACGGTGCCCGACGTCATCTTCATCGGCGGCGGGCTGACCCGCCCCGGGCTGTTGCAGGAGTGCTTCGACCGGCTGCCCGGTGACGGCCGGCTGGTCGTCAACGCCGTCACCACCGAATCAGAATCCGTTGTTGCTCAATGGTATTCGCGGCTAGGCGGTGAGCTGAGCCGCTACCAGCACTACTCCGGAGAACCGCTGGGCGGGTTCACCGGATGGCGGCCTGCATTTCCGGTCACGCAGTGGTCGGTGACCAAGCGATGACCGTCTACTTCATCGGCGCGGGTCCGGGCGCCGCCGATCTGATCACGGTGCGGGGGCAGCGGCTGCTGAACCGATGCCCGGTCTGCCTGTACGCCGGTTCGATCATGCCCGACGACCTGCTGGCGCTGTGCCCTCCCGAGGCCCGGGTGGTCGACACCGGCCCGTTGACGCTGGATCAGATCGTCACCGAGATCGCCGACGCCGATACCGCGGGTCTGGATGTGGCGCGGCTGCACTCGGGTGACCCGTCGATCTACAGTGCGCTGGCCGAACAGTGTCGTCGCCTCGACGCGCTGGGCATCGGCTACGAGATCGTGCCCGGCGTACCCGCATTCGCTGCGGCGGCCGCTGCGCTCGGTCGCGAGTTGACGGTTCCCGGTGTCGCGCAGACGATCACGTTGACCCGGGTGGCGACGCTGTCGACGGCGATGCCGCCCGGTGAGGACCTGCGCACGCTGTCGCAGTCGGGTGCGACGTTGGTGCTGCATTTGGCGGCCGCGCAGATCGACTCGATCGTGCCGGAGCTGCTGGCAGGCGGATATCGACCCGAAACACCCTGTGCGGTCGTCGCGTTCGCATCCTGGCCGCAGGAGCGGGTGGTCCGGTGCACGCTGGCCGAACTGGCCGAAAAGACCACGGCTGCGGGCATCACCCGCACCGCGGTCATCGTCGTCGGTGACGTGCTCAGCGCCGAGGGTTTCGCCGACAGCTACCTGTACTCGGCGCACCGGGTGCGCGGAGAGCGGCACTGATGCGAATCCTGTTGCTGGGCGGCACATCGGAGGCCCGCGCGCTGGCCGCACAGCTGCACCCCGACGTCGAGGTGATCAGCTCGTTGGCCGGTCGGGTGCCCGACCCCGCGCTGCCGGTGGGTCAGGTGCGGATCGGCGGGTTCGGCGGGGTGGATGGGCTGCGACGCTGGCTGGGCGACAACCCCGTCGACGCCGTCGTCGACGCCACCCACCCGTACGCCGCGACCATGACCGCGCACGCCGCCGAGGTGTGCGCCGCACTCGAGATCCCGCATCTGCTGCTGTCCCGGCCCGCCTGGCCGCCCGGTGACGCGATCCTGGTCAGCTCCGATACCGAAGCGGCGAAAACCGTTGCTGAGAACGGGTACTCGCGGGTGTTCCTGACGACCGGGCGGTCCGGCATCGCCGCGTTCGCCGGCGTCGACGCGTGGTTTCTGATCCGCGCCGTCACCGAGCCCGAGCCGGTGGACCTTCCGCGTCGCCACCAGGTGGTGCTGTCGCGAGGCCCTTACCGCTACGACGACGAGCTGGCGCTGTTGCGCGAGCACCGCATCGACGCGCTGGTCACCAAGAACAGCGGCGGGTCGATGACCAGGCCCAAACTCGATGCGGCGGACGCGCTGGGCATCCCGGTGGTGGTGGTGGACCGACCGCCGCTGCCCGCCGGGGTCATGACCGTGAGCACCGTCGACGACGCGGTCGCGTGGGTCAGGTCGACGATGTGATCAGCTCGAGCGTGCCGAGGTCGCGGATCGCCTGACAGCCCCTGCTCAGCATGGTCAGGATCATCTCGTCACCGCGTTCGGTCGACGAGGCGAACGCATAGCCCAGCGCGGTGAGCACCGGCGCCTGGACCGCGCCCAACTGGTAGTCGCGCCAACAGGTGTCGAGGTCGTAGTCAGTGACACCGTGACCGGTCAGCGCCTCGTGGTAGCGGCGCACCAGGTCGCGTTCGACGCTGGAGCGGATCTCGGGCACCAGGCTGGTCGCGGTGAAATACGTCAGGTCGCGGGCGGGCAGGCCGACGCCGACGGTCTGCCAGTCCACCACGCTGATGCGCTTGCGGTCGGGGTCGAACAGCATGTTGTCGAGCCGGTAGTCACCGTGCATCACCGCGAACCGCTGCGGTTCGGTCAACAGCCACGGGGTCACGACGTCCATTGCGGCGGAAAGGGTTTCGCGGTCCTCGGCGCTCATCGAGTCGCCGAGTTTGTCGATGGTGATCTCGGCGGCCATCTTGCACACCTCACCCATGCCGCCGGCTGCCGCTTCATCGCCGGGTTTGGGCATCGCGATGCCCGCCAGCTGCGTCCAGGCCGGATCACACCACGTCGGCGCGTGCAGGCCGGCGAGCGCCTCGACCGCCAGCGCGGCCTCCTGCTCGCTGCATCCGGCGATCTGATCACCCTGCACCGCCGGCGCCATATCGGCGAGGATCAGCACGAAATCCGTTCCGTCCTCGGTGATGTCGCTGTAGAAGCAGCCCGGGACCGGGATGGCCACCTTCTCGGCGACGTCGGTGTAGAACTCCACCTCGGAGCGGTAGCCGAGTGCCACCCGCTCCCGGACCGCGTCGTCCTGGGCGGGCAGCTTGATCGCGAACGACCCGGGCAGCGCGGTCTGCGCCGTCGCGTACGTGACCGTCGCCCGGTAGGTGGCGCCGGTCTGCCCGGTACCGATCGGCTCGACGTCGACGGCGCGCACGTCGACGCCGAGCGCCGTGCCGAGCCAGTCAGGCGTTACATCTTCGGGGCCACGTGGAATGCCGGTCACGCGCCGAACATAACACCCGCGACGCCAAAGCTCCTCAGAGTCGCGCGAGCCGCAGCCGCCACGCGTCGGGTCCGCGTTCGAGGTAATCCACCGCGACCCGCCCCGACGTCCGGTCGTAGAGCTGGCGCAGCAGCGGCACCGGATCGTGCGGGGCGACCAGCACCAGGCTGGCGCCCGCCGGAACCGCGTCGAACGCGCCGAAGACCGTCGCATGCCGGATCGCGTGCGGGACCTCGCGCACGTCGAGCACCGGCTCCTCGGCGTCGTGCGCACAGCCGCACGTGTGCCCCCCGCCGCCGTGGTGGTCGCCGAGCAACTCGTGCATCCCACCCAGAGCATCGGCGAGCGAGACGTCGGGCTCGGCGGCCACGATCGGCAGGATCCGGTCGTTCTCGTCGACCAGGTGCGCGTCGAACATCACCCGCAGCGCGTGCGCCGCCGCGGCGGCGCGCATCGGTGACGGCTCGGTGCAGATCGTGTCCACCAGGCCGGCCAGGATGCGGTGCACGGCGATCATCGACTCGATCAACGGCCGGGCCCGCTCGGTGCGAGCGGCGGCCGGATACAGCCGGTCCTCCTCCGCGGCGGCGTGCGGCAGCAGCTCGCCGGTCAGGAACTGTGCTGCGGCCGACCGCGCGGCCTCGAAGTCGCTGCCGCGCTCGGCCGCCGCCAGCATCGCGTCGGTGAGCGCCTGCAGGTGTCCGGCCAGCTCGGCGTGATGGTTCTTGACCGTTTCGGCCGCCTCCGCATCGGCAGATGTAGTGGCGACGAGCACCTCGTTGATGGTCATGGTGACTTCCTTTCCGCTGGGCTGGTCCGACACCCAGCAATTTACTACAATAATTTCCGTGGTAAATAGTGCACCGCATCTCGGCCCTCCACCGACTCCGCCGGCGGCTGGTCACGTGCCCCTGTCCGGACAGCGACTGCGGGTGCTCGAGCACGTGCGCACACACGCCCCGGTGCGGACCACCGACGCGGCCGCCGCGTTGGGGCTGCACCAGAACACCGTCCGCGAACACCTGGACGCGCTCGTCGACCACGGTCTCGTCGAACGCGCCACCGAACCCGCCGTCGGGCGCGGGCGGCCGGCCGCCCTGTATCGGCCGTCCGCCGCCGACCCCGCCCTGGCCGCCCGCGACTACGCGGGCCTAGCCACCGCGCTGGCTGGGCATCTGGCCCGCACCAGCGCCGACCCGGAGCGTGACGCCCGTGCTGCCGGTGTCGAGTGGGGACGCGAGCTGGTCGAGGGGACCGCCCGCGCCGACGGCGACCAACAGCAGGCCGTGCTCGATGCGCTGACACGGCTGGGCTTCGCCCCCGACGACGACGGCTCCGGAAACGGGGTGGCCCTGCGCCGCTGCCCGCTGCTCGATGCCGCACGCCGCTATCCGAGCGTGGTCTGCCAGGTCCACCTCGGCATCGTCGAGGGACTGCTGCAGAGCATCGGCGCACCGACCGGACCGGGCCTGGACCTGATTCCGTTCGCCGAACCCGGTGCCTGCCGGCTGTTCCTCCCCGATCCGGTGGTGAAAAGGCATGGCTGAGAAGCGAATTCCTCTTCGGTCGGTCTGGATGGTGCCGGCAGCCGTTGCGCTGTTGGCCGGTTTGGACGCCGCGCTGTTGCGCCTCGGGCTGCCCGCGCCCGTCGAAACGGTCCGGCTGGCCGAGGTGCACGGCATCGTGCTGGTGCTCGGCTTCGTCGGGACCTTGATCGCGGTCGAACGCGCCGTCGCGGCGGGACGGCGGTGGTGCTACGCCGCGCCGGCGCTGCTCGGGCTGGGCGGCGTGCTGCTCGTCAGCCCGGCGCCGTGTCACCTCGCCGATGTCACGCTGCTGGCCGGCGCCGCGCTGCTGGTGGCGGTGTACGTACCGCTGTGGCGGCGCAGTTGGGACGCCGCGGTGCTGGTGCAGGCCGCCGGCGCGGTGTTGGCGACCGGAGCGGCGCTGCTGTGGGCGGCCGGGCTGCCGACCCCGGATCTGCTGGGCTGGCTGGCCGGATTCCTGATCCTGACCATCGCCGGGGAACGCCTCGAGCTGGCGCGGGTGGCGATGCAGGGCACCAACGCGGAACTGCTGCTCGGCACGGCAGCGGCCGCGCTGGTCTTCGGTGCGCTCGCCCAACTGCTCTGGCCGACAGTCGGTTTCACGCTGCTGGGTGCAGCGGTGCTGGCCATTGCGCTGTGGCTCTTCCGGTTCGACGTCGCCAGGCGCACCGTCCACACGACCGGGTTGACGCGCTATACGGCGGTGTGCCTGCTGGCCGGGTACGCGTGGTTGCTGGTGCCCGGCTCGGTGTGGCTGCTGGTCGGGCCGGTGAACTTCGGCGGCGGCTACGACGCGATCGTGCACGCGGTGATGCTCGGTTTCGTGCTGTCGATGATCATGGCGCACGCACCGGTCATCCTGCCCGCGGTGCTGCGGCGCCCGCTGCCGTACACCCCGATGATGTACGGCCCGGTCGCGCTGCTGCACGCCTCGCTGCTGCTGCGGGTGGTGACCGGCGACGTGCGCGGTGTCGAGTGGGCGGTGCAGGTCGGCGGCGTGCTCAACATCGTGGCGGTGCTCGCCTTCGCCGCGGTAGCCGTGCGTTCGGCGGCGCGCCGACGGATCGCGGTGCCGGCATGAACCGCGGTAGATGGCATCTTCGGGTCGGGTCGATCGTATTCGCTTGGCTGGCAGCACTTGTCGGCATAGCGCTCGTGCACCGGTCGGTGCCGGTATCGGGCTGGCTGCTGGTGCATCTGCTCGGCCTCGGCGCGGCGAGCAACGCGATCCTGATCTGGAGCCGCCACTTCGCCGATGCGCTGCTGCGTCGCCCGCCGGACCCGTCGCGGGCCGGGCAGGCCTGGGCGCTGGCGGTTTTCAACATCGGCGCCGTTGCGGTGGTCGCCGGCATGATCGTCGGCTTCTGGCCCGCGGTACTGACCGGCGGCATCGCGGTCGCTGCCGTCGCGCTGGCCCACGCCGCGACCTTGCTACGTCAGCTGCGCTGCGCACTGCCGTCCCGCTTCGGCGATACCGTGCGCTACTACATCGCTGCGGCAGCGCTGCTTTCGGTCGGCGCCGGCCTCGGCGTGGCGATGGCCAACGCGACATTGCCTGGCGCGCTGCATGATCGGTTCATCATCGCCCACGCGGCGGTGAACCTGTTCGGGTTCGTCGGGTTGACGGTGCTGGGCACGCTGGTGACGTTGTGGCCGACGATGCTGCGCACCCGGATGGCCGACGGCGTCGAGGTGGCCGCCCGGCGCGGATTGCCCGCGCTGGTCGCCGGGTTGGCCGCGGTGGTGTCGGGAGCGCTGGCGGGCTCACCGGCGTTCACCGCCGCCGGCGCCCTGGGTTACCTCGCCGCGACCGCATATGTGCTCTGGCCCCACCTCGACGAGGTGCGCCGCAAGCGGCCGAGCAGCTTTGCGACGCTGTCGGTGCTTTCCGGTGTGGTGTGGCTGCTGGGCTCGCTGAGCTATGCCGTCGTCGCGTTCGCGACCGCACCCACCTGGCCCGCGGTGCTGGACCGGGCCGGCCCGCTCACCGTGGTGGTGCTCGCGGGCTTTCTGGTCCAGGTGCTGCTCGGTGCGCTGTCGTATCTGACGACGATCGTGGTGGGCGGGCGTGCCGCCGCGATCGCCGCGACCACCGAACTGGAACGCGGCGCGCCGTGGCGGCTGGCGGTCGCCAACTCCGCGCTGCTGCTATGCGTGCTGCCGACCCCCAGCCTGCTGCGGGTCGCGGCGTCGGTGCTGGTGCTGATCGCCTACGGCACATTTCTGCCGCTGCTGGTGCGGGCGGTGTGGCAAGCGCGCAAACACCGCGATACGCCGTCGAAGCCGGGGCCGCCGCCGTCCGGGCCGTCGGTGCGATACCGGCTCGGCGTCGCCGCCGCGGGGGTGGGCGTCGTGGTGCTGACGGCCGCGGCCGCGGTGGCCGCCGACCCCGCCGCGGTCGGCATCGCCAGCGGGCCCCAGGCGTCGGTGACCGCCACCGGGCAGACCACCGAGGTCGAGGTGCACGTCGAGGGCATGCGCTACGTGCCCGACAACATCGACGTGCCCGCGGGCAACCGGCTGGTGGTCACGCTGGTCAACACCGGCGCTGACCGCCACGATCTGGTGCTGGCCAACGGCACCCGCACCGGCCGCCTCGCGCCGGGGGAGAGCGCCGTGCTCGACGCCGGCGTGATCGGCGCCGACGTCGACGGCTGGTGTTCGGTGGCCGGGCACCGTCAGATGGGAATGTCGCTGGTGGTGCGCGCGGTCGGCGCCGAGGCGCACCCCGGCCACCACGATGACGGCGGCGTCGCATCGATCGGCGCCGACGACATCGCGCGCAGTCTCACCGCGCACCCCGGCGCCGGTTTCGCCCCGCACGACCCGGTGCTGGCCGCCGCGACCCCCGACCACCGCGTCACGTTGTCCGTCACCGAGACCGAGCAGGAGGTGTCACCGGGAATCACCCAGCGGCTGTGGACATCGGCGGCTCGGCACCGGGCCCGACGCTGCGCGGCAAGGTCGGCGACGTCTTCGAGATCACCCTCGTCAACGACGGCACCATCGGACACTCGATCGACTTTCACGCCGGGGCGCTGGCCCCCGACGGCCCGATGCGCACGATCCAACCGGGCGAACGGCTGGTCTACCGGTTCACCGCGCCGCGCGCCGGCGTGTGGCTGTATCACTGTGCGACGATGCCGATGTCGGTGCACATCGCCAACGGCATGTTCGGCGCGGTGGTCATCGACCCGCCGGATTTGGCGCCGGTCGACCGCGAATACCTGATGGTGCAGTCGGAGTTCTACCTCGGCTCGCCCGGCGGTGAGGTCGACGCCGCGAAGGTCGCCGCCGACACCCCGGATCTGGTGGTGTTCAACGGTTATGCCAACCAGTACGACCATGCGCCGCTGACCGCGAACGTCGGCGAACGGGTACGGATCTGGGTATTGGCCGCCGGACCCAATCGCGGCAGCTCCTTTCACGTCGTCGGCGGCCAGTTCGACACCGTGTGGGCAGAAGGCGACTACCGGCTGCGGCCGGGCCCCGGCGGCGCGCAGAGCCTCGGATTGTCCGCGGCCCAAGGCGGTTTCGTCGAGCTGAGCTTCGACGAGCCGGGGCACTACCCGTTCGTCACCCACGCGATGGTCGACGCCGAACGCGGCGCGCACGGCATCATCAAAGTCGGCTAGCGAACATCTGTCGCGAGCGCTCACCTGGGTACGCAATGGCGGGCTGAAACCGTACCTAACTGAGCGCTGGCGGCATCAGGAGGGGTAGCGGCGCGGGGTGAACACCCGCTCGCCGTACCACTGGGTCTGCGACGACCCGACGATCAGCAGGCAGCGCATGTCGACGTCGGCCGGGTCCAGGTCGGCGAGGGGCACCACCTTCACCTCTTCGGCGGGGCCCGACACGTCGCGGCCGATCACCACCGGCGTGCCGGGGTCGCGGTGCTCGAGCAGCAGATCGCGCATCGCGCCGACCTGCCAGGTGCGGCTTTTCGACGCCGGGTTGTAGACCGCCAGCACCAGATCGGCGGCCGCCGCAGCGGTCAACCGCCCCGCGATCACGTCCCACGGCTTGAGCCGGTCCGACAGTGAGATCACCGCATAGTCGTGGCCCAGCGGGGCACCGACGCGGCTGGCCACGGCCTGCGCGGCCGTCATCGCCGGGATCACCCGCACGTCGACGCCGGGCCACTGCTTGGCTTCCTCGAGCACCGCGGTGGCCATCGCGAACACACCCGGGTCCCCGGAGGACACCACCGCGACCGCACGGCCCTGCTCGGCCAGTGTGCAGGCCAACCGCGCACGCGCGGACTCGTCGGTGTTGTCGCTGGGATGGCGGCGCTGGCCGTCGCGAACCCCGATGCGGTCGAGGTAGGGGCCGTAGCCGATCAGGTCGGTCGCCGCGGCCAGTTCACGGCGGCTCTGCGGCGTCATCCACGCGGTGTCGCCGGGACCCAGCCCGACGACCGCGACGCTGCCGATGGTCTGCGCGCGTCGCGGCCGGCCCGGCAGCATCGCCAGCGAGAAGTACGGGACGGCGTGCTCGTCGACCTCGCCCGCGCCCAGCACCCGCTGCGCGTCGGTGCTGGCCCGTTCCACGTAGAACGCCTCGTCGAGCCGCCCAGACGCCGAAAGCGCTTCGCGCACCGCAGGATACGAGCGACCCAGCTTGAGCACCACGGCCGCGTCGGTGTCGGCCAGGCGCCGCTTGAGCTCGTCGACGCCGAGCGTGCCGGGCAGGATCGACAGCACCTCGTCGCCCTGCACCAGCGGGGTGCCGGTGGCCGCGGACGCGGCACTCACCGACGTCACACCGGGCACGATCACCGCGTCGAACCGCTGCGTGAGCCGGGTGTGCATATGCATGTACGAGCTGTAGAACAGCGGATCGCCCTCGGCGAGCAGCGCCACGTTGCGGCCGGCCTCCAGATGGGCGGCGATTCGGTCGGTGGCCTCGCGGTAGAAGTCCTCGATCGCGCCGGCGTATCCACCGGGATGGTCGGTGGTCTCGGTGGTCACCGGATAGACCAGATGCTCCTCGATCTGGCCCGGCCGCAGATACGGTTCGGCGATGCCGCGCGCGATGCTACGGCCGTGCCGCGCGCTGTGATAGGCGACGACGTCGGCCTCGCCGATCACCCGTGCCGCCTTGACGGTCACCAGTTCGGGGTCGCCGGGTCCGAGCCCGACACCCCACAGTCTTCCGGGAACTTCGGTCATTCTTCTTCGGTGGCAATCGCGTTCACGGCCGCGGCGGCCATCGCGCTGCCGCCGCGGCGACCCGTCACGACGAGATAGGACATCCCGCGCGGCCGGTCGATGAGTTCCTGCTTGGACTGCGCCGACCCGACGAAACCGACCGGGCCGCCCAGCACCGCCGCCGGGGTGGGGGCGCCGTCGTCGAGCAGTTCGAGCAGCCGGAACAACGCGGTCGGCGCGTTGCCGATGGCCAGCACGGCGCCGCCGAGGCGGTCGGCCCACAGCTCCACCGCGGCTGCTGAGCGGGTGGTGCCCTGTCGCGCCGCCAGTTCGGGTGCCCGAGGGTCGGCGACCAGCGACACCACCTCGTTGTCGGCGGGCAGCCGCGACCGCGTGATGCCCGCGGCCACCATCGACGAGTCACACAGCACCGGTGCGCCCGCGGCGAGCGCGGCGTGGGCCTTGGTGACCACGCCCTCGCGGTAGGCGACGTGCTCGGCGACGTCGACCTGCCCGCAGGTGTGGATCAGCCGCACGACCACCCTGGCCACATCGGCGGGGAAGCGCGCCAGGTCGGCCTCGTCGCGGATGATCGCGAACGACTGCCGATAGATCTCGGCGGCGTCGCGAATGTAGTCGAGCACCCGCTCACCCTACGGTGGCGCGGTGCGCGGCCGATATCCGTCTCCGGTGGCCACCAGCACCTCGCCGACGCCCGGGCTGCCGCAGGCCCGGTCGCAGCCGACGAAATGGCGGTGGCCGGTGGCCGGTTCGCCCGCTGCGGCGGTGGCGTCGGCGCGCACGTCGGCAGCCGAGTGCGCGCAGCCCGGGCTGCCGGTACACGCGCTGACCGACAACCACGGCGAGCGCTCGTCGAACACCAAACCCATCGGGGCGAGCACCCGCAGCGCGGTGTCGGCGCGCGCTTCGTCGAGATCGAAGACCAACACCGAACGCCACGGGGTGATCGCCATCGGCGCGTCGATGGCGGCCAGGAACTCGGCCGTGCGGGCGGGTAACACGCCCAGCGGCACGGCCGCGCCCAACGCGATGCGGCCGTCGTGCTGTTCGATCCAGCCGACCGGTGGGCGCGTGACCGGTTCCCACGTCGCACCGGCATCGGCCGTCACCGCCAGATCGGCGATCAACGCACCGGCGTCATCGAGTTCGGCGACGCGCCAAGCCTTTCCGCAGATGTCGACGAACCGCGCAGCGACGTCGACCAGCGTGGGCACCACCTGCGGTGCCGACAGCCGCACGCCGGTGTCGCGGCCCGCCAGCAGCAGCGCCGCCGAATCACCGACGAAGTGCACCCCGGTGTCGGCGGCCAGCCCGGAGATGTCGCCGCGGCCGTCGTCGATGCCGAACAGGAACCGGCCCGGCAGCGCCGCGAGCCCGGGCCGCGCCTGGATCGCGTCGTCGAGATCGGTGACGGTGAAGCGGACGTCGGCGGCCGTCGCTGTCCGGCCCGACAGCGGGGAGGCCACGATGTTGCGCACCCGCTCATGTGTCGGTGACGGCAGCAGCCCCGCAGCCGCGAGAGCATCGGCCACCCCGACCGGGTCGTCCTGTATGCCGCGGATCTGGATGTTGCCCCGCGACGTGAGTTCCACAGTGCCAGAACCCCACCGCGCCGCGGCGCCCGCCACCGCCCGCAGTTGCGCGGCGGTGATCATCCCGCCGGGAAGCCGCACCCGCGCCAGCGCACCGTCGGCGGCGCGGTGCACGTGCAAGGCGCCGGGGCAGGCGTCGTGATCGCGGGTACGAGCCATGGGCTCACCGTACGCCGGGGTCACCTGAAACACAGGTAGTCGGCTACGCATGACGCCCGGGCGTCAGCGGTCGAAGCTTTCTCATCAGATACCGGGCAACCACGGTGGAGAGTATGAAATGAGCAGTCTGACAACCAATTCTGACCCAACAGCCACCCCGACTACCCGTAGCGTCCGCGCGCAGGCGCCCGTCGACGAGCCGGTCCTGATCACCGAACAGCAGGTGCTGTGGGGCACCGCGGCCCCGCGCTGCGCGAAACCGGCCGCAATGCAGAAGAAGCAGAAGCCGGTGCGACGCCAGTACCCGAAGCGGTACGCGTGGCTCGAAACTCCCTCATGAGCCGCCAAACGGACCGCCTCTAAACCCCCTTGCGTGTGACGCCGGCCACAGCGCTGGCCGCGGTGATCCGTGCCACACATATCGATCACTTGTGCTGGTTTTGGTCGTAGCTTCTGCACATCTGGATCTCTTGGAAGGAACAACGATGTTCGAACTCCTGATCTTCGGCGCGCTGTTGGTCGTCCTAGTCGCCGCGCTGGGCTTGCCGTATCCGAACACCACCCACGATCGGTGGAATCGGCGCTGATCCCCGGCTGGGCGACTTGAGGAGTCCTAGCCGCGCTGACCGCGGCTACGGCTCCACAAACCGCGAAATTTGGTGATGGGGTAGTAATGGGGCGTGGCTCCGCCCCAACGCACCCCGACCGTCCTGGTCCTGTCGACCTCCGATACCGACCTGATCACCGCGCGCGCCAGCGGCGCGCAGTACCGGTGGGCCAACCCGTCGCGGCTCGTCGACGGTGAACTCGCGGAACTGCTCGGCGCGGCCGACATCGCGGTGGTACGCATCCTCGGCGGCTACCGGGCGTGGCAGGACGGCATCGATTCGGTGGTGGCCAGCGGGCTGCCCACGGTGGTGGTCAGCGGCGAACAGACACCCGACGCGGAGTTGATGGGCCACTCCACCACGCCGGCCGGTGTGGCCGTGCAGGCCCACCTGTACCTCGCGCAGGGCGGGGTGGAAAACCTGCGGCAGCTGCACGCGTTCCTGTGCGACACGGTGTTGATGACCGGCTTTGGGTTCGCTCCTCCGGTGACCACCCCGACCTGGGGCGTTCTCGAGCGTCCGGTCCGCAACGCCGACGGCCCCACCGTCGCGGTGCTCTACTACCGCGCCCAACACCTGGCGGGTAACACCGCCTATGTGGATGCGCTGTGCGCGGCTATCGAAGACGCGGGCGGGCGGGCACTGCCGGTGTTCTGCGCGTCGCTGCGCACGGCCGACGCCGAACTGCTCGAGCTGCTCGGTACCGCCGACGCGATGGTGACCACCGTGCTGGCCGCCGGCGGCGCCACCCCGGCCGCCGTCACCGCCGGAGGTGACGACGACACCTGGAACGTGGCGCATCTGGCCGCCCTCGACATCCCGATCCTGCAAGGGCTGTGCCTGACGAGCTCGCGGGCGCAGTGGCACGACAACGACGACGGGCTGTCCCCGCTCGACGTCGCCAGCCAGGTCGCGGTTCCCGAGTTCGACGGGCGCATCATCACGGTTCCGTTCTCGTTCAAGGAGATCGACGACGAAGGGCTGATCTCCTATGTCGCCGACCCGGAACGCTGCGCCCGCGTCGCCGGGCTTGCGGTGCGCCATGCCCGGTTACGCGCGATCCCGCCGGAGCAGAAGCGGGTCGCGGTGGTGTTCAGCGCCTATCCCACCAAGCACGCCCGCATCGGCAACGCCGTCGGCCTGGACACACCGGCCAGCGCCGTCGCCGTGCTGCGGGCGATGCGCGAGCACGGGTACGCGGTCGGCGACATTCCGGGCCTGGACGCCGGCGATGGGGACGCGCTGATCCACGCCTTGATCGAACGCGGGGGACAGGACCCCGACTGGCTCAGCGAAGGCCAACTGGAAGGTAACCCGATCCGGGTGTCCACCAAGGACTATCGGGCGTGGTTCGACACGCTGCCCGCGGAGTTCACCGATGCCGTGACGGCGCAATGGGGTCCGCCGCCCGGTGAGCTGTTCGTCGACCGCAGCCAGGACCGCGACGGTGAAATCGTCATCGCAGCGCTGCAGGCCGACAACGTGGTGCTGATGGTGCAGCCGCCACGCGGCTTCGGCGAGAACCCGGTCGCCATCTATCACGACCCCGACCTGCCGCCGAGCCACCATTATCTGGCCGCCTACCACTGGCTGGACCAGGGTTTCGGCGCGGATGTCGTCGTGCACCTCGGCAAGCACGGCAACCTGGAGTGGCTGCCGGGCAAGACGCTGGGTATGTCGGCCGCCTGCGCACCGGATGCCGCGCTGGGCAACCTGCCGCTGGTCTACCCGTTCCTGGTGAACGACCCCGGTGAGGGCACCCAAGCCAAGCGCCGCGCGCACGCGACGTTGGTCGACCACCTCATCCCGCCGATGGCCAGAGCCGAAACCTACGGTGACATCGCCCGTTTGGAGCAGCTGCTCGACGAACACGCCAACATCGCCGCGCTGGACCCCGGCAAGCTGCCCGCCATCCGCCAGCAGATCTGGACGCTGATGCGCGCGGCGAAGATGGACCACGACCTCGGGCTCGAGGACCGGCCCGACGAGGACTCGTTCGACGACATGCTGCTGCACGTCGACGGCTGGCTGTGCGAGATCAAAGACGTCCAGATCCGCGACGGTCTGCACATCCTGGCCGAAACACCCGCCGGCGAAGCCGAACTCGACCTCGTGCTGGCGGTGCTGCGGGCCCGCCAGCTGTTCGGCGGCGAGCACACCGTGCCCGGGCTGCGCCAGGCGCTCGGCCTGGCCGAGGACGGCAACGACGAACGCACCGCCGTTGACGCAGCAGAATCTCAAGCCCGCGAACTCGTTGCCGCGCTGCAGGGGTCGGGGTGGAACCCGGATATCGTCGACACGCTGACCGACAACGCCGACGTCGCCGCGGTGCTGCGGTTCGCGGCCAACGAGGTGGTACCCAGGTTGGCAGGTACCGCAGCCGAGATCGATCAGATCCTGCGCGCGTTGGAGGGCCGGTTCATCGCGGCCGGCCCGTCGGGCTCACCGCTGCGCGGGCTGGTCAACGTGCTGCCCACCGGACGCAACTTCTACGCCGTGGACCCCCGCGCCGTGCCGTCCAAGCTGGCGTGGGAAACCGGTGTGGCACTTGCTGATTCGCTGCTGGCCCGGTACCGCGACGACCACGGCCGGTGGCCGGAGTCGGTCGGGCTGTCGGTGTGGGGCACCTCGGCGATGCGCACCGCAGGCGACGACATCGCCGAAGTGCTGGCCCTGCTTGGGGTGCGGCCGGTGTGGGACGAGGCCTCGCGGCGCGTGGTCGACCTGGAACCGATCGGCCTCGCCGAACTCGGCAGGCCCCGCATCGACGTGACCGTGCGCATCTCCGGGTTCTTCCGCGACGCGTTCCCGCACGTCGTCACGATGCTCGACGACGCCGTGCAGTTGGTCGCCAACCTCGACGAGCCCGCCGAGGCCAACTATGTGCGCGCCCACACCCAAGTCGACTTGTCCGAACACGGTGACCAACGACGCGCCACTACAAGGATTTTCGGATCCAAACCCGGTACCTACGGCGCAGGGCTGCTGCAGCTGATCGACAGCCGCAACTGGCGCGACGATGCCGACTTGGCCCAGGTGTACACCGCGTGGGGCGGGTTTGCCTACGGCCGAGATTTGGACGGCTGGCCTGCTTCTGAAGACATGAGCCGCCAGTACCGCCGGATCGCGGTGGCCGCCAAGAACACCGACACCCGCGAACACGACATCGCCGACTCCGACGACTACTTCCAGTACCACGGCGGCATGGTCGCCACCGTGCGAGCGCTGACCGGTAAGGACCCCGCGGCCTACATCGGCGACAACACCCGGCCCGACTCGGTGCGCACCCGCACGCTGTCGGAGGAGACCACCCGCGTGTTCCGGGCCCGCGTCGTCAACCCGCGCTGGATGAACGCGATGCGCCGGCACGGCTACAAGGGCGCCTTCGAGATGGCTGCCACGGTCGACTACCTGTTCGGCTACGACGCGACCGCGGGCGTGATGGCCGACTGGATGTATGAGCAACTCACCGCCGAGTACGTGCTGGACGACGAGAACCGCAAATTCATGGTCGAATCCAACCCATGGGCGCTGCACGGGATGGCCGAACGGTTGTTGGAGGCCGTGGACCGCGGCATGTGGGCGCAACCCGATGCGGCGACGCTGGAAAGCCTGCGCCAGGTGCTGCTCGAAACCGAAGGCGACCTCGAAGGCTGACGTCCGCGCGTGACTCTGCGTCCAGGGCGCGGTTTCGTCGAATTTTTCGCCCTGAGCGCAGAGTCAACGGCCACCCGGCCTGCCCAGTAAGTTGGGAGCGTGTCTGTCACCTTCGCCGACGTTGCGAAATCCGAATACATCCTGCTGACGACGTTCACCAAAGACGGTCGGCCCAAGCCGACCGCGGTTTGGGCGGCGCCCAATGGTGACCGGCTGCTGGTGATCACGCAGGAAAAGTCGTGGAAGGTCAAGCGGATCCGCAACACACCGCGGGTGACCATCGCGAAATGCGATGCGCGCGGCAACCCGAAGGGCGAACCCGTCGAGGCCGTCGCGACGATCCTCGACAAATCGGCCAACGCCGAGACCTACGACGCGCTCGGCAAGCGCTACGGGCTGCTCGGCAAGACGTTCAACTTCTTCAGCAAGCTGCGCGGCGGAATGAAGAACAACGTTTCGATCGAACTGAAGGCGGCGTGAGGATGGCTGACACCTTCGCCGACGTCGCCAAGTCCAAGTACATCCTGCTGACCACGTTCACCAAGGACGGCAGGCCGAAGCGCACACCGGTGTGGGGCGTCCGCGACGGCGACAAGCTGCTGATCATCACCGACGACGGCTCCTGGAAAACCAAGCGGATCAACAACACTCCGAGGGTCACCATCCAGAAGTCCGGTGCACTCGGCAAACCCAAGGGCGATCCGGTGGAGGCGGTCGCGCGCAACCTGCCGAAGTCCGAGACCCGCCGGGTCTTCGACAAGGTCACCAAGCGCTACTGGTACCACGCGTGGTGGTGGATACCGCAGGCAATCCTGCGCGGCGGCATCGACAAGGTGCACTCAGCCATCGAGGTACAGCCGGCGACTTAGGTCGTCAGGTGCTCGGTGAAGAACGCGAAGACGCGCCGCCACGCGTCGTCGGCGGCCGCCTCGTCATAGCCGAACCCGGCGATCCGCAGCAGCGGCTGAGCAGGCAGTTTGTTGGCGAAACTGTGGCCGGCGTCGGCATACACCTGGATATCGGCGGGAATATCCTTGTCCTGGACCACCTCGCGCAGCCGTGCCGGCGCCCCGCGCCCGAGCGGGTCGCGACGGCCGAAACTGGCCACGATCGGACACGCCCCGTCCAGCGTGTCGCTGAGATCGCGCGGCAGCGGTGTGCCGTAGAACGGGGCTGAGGCACCAAAACCGTTGGGCGACATCACCAACGCGAACTGCCCGCCCATACAGAACCCCACAATGCCGACCGCGCCCGTGCACTGCGGCATGGCCTGCAGATGGTCGCGGGCAGCCAGGATGTCGTCGAGCGCACGGCCACGCTTGCTGAGCAGCTCCCGGAACACCCGGGTCACGCACCGCGCGCGGCCGCCGCGCGAGTACAAGTTCGGTGTGACGGCGATGAACCCGGCCGCCGCGATCCGCGCCGAGGTCGCCTCGCTGTCGGGCCGGTAACCGATCGCGTCGTGCACCACCACCACGCCCGGCCAAGGTCCGTCGCCCTGCGGAACGCCCAGCAGCGCGTCGATCGGGCCGTCCGGGGTTTCGAGGTTGATCTTGGTCACGTGGCCAATCTACGGAACCAGACCGGCTGTTTCGGACGTTGTGCGGATATGGCGATGCGGCTGTTCCTGCTGTACGTGGTCCTCGAGATCGCGGTGATCGTGGCGCTGACCGCGACCATCGGCATCGGCTGGACCCTTCTGATGCTGGTCGCGGCCTTCGCCGTGGGCCTCGTGCTGGCCGGATCGCAGCTGCGACGGCAACTCCGCCGCCTGCAGTCCGGGCTCAGCGCCGCCGCCGTACCGGACGCGGCCAAAGACAGCCTGCTCGTCGCGCTGGGTACCGTGCTCGTCGTCATACCCGGACTGGCCAGCTCGATGCTCGGTGCCTTGCTCCTCCTGCCGCCCACCAGGGCGGCGGTGCGCCCGCTGGTCACGGCGCTGGCCGCGCGCCGGATGCCGCTGATCACCGTCGGCGTCGCGGGGTTGCGACACACCGCGCAGCCGCGCGGTGATTACATCGACGGCGAGGTGATCGACGTCGTCGACACCGATCCGCACACCGTGGAGCGCAAGCCCGAATAAGTGACTGACCTCCTGCTCAACGGGCGGGTGCACAGCCCCGCCATGCCCGACGCGACCGCGCTGGCGGTGCGCGACGGCGTCGTCGCGTGGCTGGGCAGCGACAACGTTGGCCGCGCACAGTTCCCCGAGGCCCAGATCACTGACCTCGACGGCGCCTTCGTCGCGCCGGCGTTCGTCGACAGCCACGTCCACCTCACCGCCACGGGCCTGACCCTGATCGGGCTCGACCTCCGCGCGGCCACCTCGCTTCGGCACTGCCTGCAGCTGCTCGGCGAGCACGCCGCCGCCCATCCCGACGGCGTGATCTGGGGGCACGGCTGGGACGAGTCCGGATGGCCCGAGCGCACCCCACCCAGCACCGCTGACGTCGACGCCGCGGTCGGCGACCGGCCCGCCTACCTGACCCGCGTCGACGTCCACTCGGCGGTCGCGACCACCGCGCTGCGCCGGCTCATCTCCGGCCTGCCGGACGCGCCCGGCTACGCCGCGCAGCAGCCGTTGACCGGCGACGCGCACCACCTCGTGCGCGCCGCCGCCCGCGACCGGCTGACCCCCGAACAGCGCGACCAGGCCCGAGCAGCCGCCTTGGACACCGCCGCCGCACTCGGCATCGTCGCCGTGCACGAATGCGCGGGCCCTGACATCGGCGGCCTCGACGACTGGGCCGAGATCCGGCGCATCGACCACGGCGTCGACATCGTCGGCTACTGGGGTGAGGCGGTCACCGACGCGCAGCAGGCCCGAGCGCTGATCGAGCGCACCGGCACCCACGGGCTGGCCGGCGACCTGTTTGTCGACGGTGCGCTGGGCTCCCGCACGGCGTGGTTGCACCAGCCCTACAGTGACGCCGAAAATTGCTGCGGCAACACCTATCTCGACACCGATGCGATCAGCGCACATCTGCACGCCTGCACCGAGGCTGGCATCACCGCGGGTTTCCACGTCATCGGCGACGCGGCCGTGACCGCCGTGGTCGATGCGCTCGACCGCGTGGTCGACACCTTCGGCGCGCCCGCCGTGGCGCGGTGCGGGCACCGGCTCGAACATCTCGAGATGATCACCGCCGAACAGGCCCGCCAGCTCGGCGCGTGGGGTGTGTTCGCCAGCGTGCAACCGAATTTTGACGCGCTGTGGGGCGGCGTCGACGGCATGTACGCGCAGCGTCTCGGACCCGACCGCGTCGGGGCGCTCAACCCGTTCGCGCTGTTAGCATCCCAAGGCGTGCCACTCGCCTTCGGCTCCGATACACCCGTCACCAGCATGAATCCCTGGGCGACGGTACGTGCGGCGATCCGGCACCGCACGCAGGGCAGCGCGCTGTCGGCGCGCGCGGCGTTCTCGGCGGCCACCAGGGGCGCCTGGCGGGCCGCAGGGGTGCGCGACGGCATCACCGGCACGCTGGTTCCCGGCGCGCGCGCCTCGTACGCGGTCTGGGAGACCGGCGAGCTCGAGGTGGCCGCACCTGATAACGCGGTGCAACGCTGGTCGACGGATCAACGCTCGCGGGTGCCCGCGCTGCCACGACTCGACGGGGAACTGCCCCGTTGCCGACAGACGGTCCATCGTGGTGTCGTCATCCATGGCTGAGCCGCCGAGATGGCGCGCACGGGCCGAGCGGTTCGGCCGGGCGGTGCTGGCGCGGCTGCCGCAGCTGACGGTGACAATCGTCGCGGGCCTGCTGCTGTGTCTGAGCTTCCCGCCGTTTGACTGGTGGTATCTGGCCGTCGTCGCGTTCGGGGCGCTGGCATGGGTGTTGACCCGTGAAACGACCACGACTGCAGGCGGTTTCGGATACGGGTTTCTTTTCGGGGCGGCTTTCTACCTGCCGCTGCTGCCGTGGGTCAGCGGGTTCGTCGGGGCGGTCCCGTGGATCGCCTTGTCGCTCGTCGAAGCGCTGTTCCCGGCGTTGTTCGGCGCACTGGCCGTGCTGGTGCGACGCCTGCCGGGCTGGCCGCTGTGGTTCGCGGGGCTATGGGCGGCACAGGAGTGGCTGAAGTCCACCGTGCCGTTCGGCGGATTTCCCTGGGGTGTAGTCGCTTTCAGCCAGACCGATGCGCCGCTGTTGCCGCTGGCCCGCATCGGCGGGGCGCCGCTGCTGTCGTTCGCCGTGGTGCTGGTCGGGTTCAGCTTCGCCGCCATCGTTTTCGAGGTCGTGCAGTGGTGGCGCCGCGACGAAGCGCACAAGGCGCGCCCGCCGGCCGTGGTGCTGGCCGGGGCGTGTATCACCGCCGTGTTGCTGGCCACCGCGCTGGTCTGGCCGGCGGTGCGCCAATCCGGCATGGGGGCAGGCGAAGACCAGCCGGTGACCGTCGCCGTCGTCCAGGGCAACGTGCCGCGCCTCGGGCTGGACTTCAACGCCCAACGGCGCGCGGTTCTCGACAACCACGTGCGCGAGACGATGCGGCTGGCCGCCGACGTGCGCGCCGGCCGGGCGTCGCAGCCCATGTTCGTCGTGTGGCCGGAGAACTCGTCGGACATCGATCCGCTGCGCAACCCCGACGCCAACAAGCTGATCTCCAACGCCGCAGCGGCCATCGACGCGCCGATCCTGGTCGGCGGGGTGGTGGCGGCCGACGGCCACAGCCCCGATAACCCGGTGTCCACGAACTCGGTGATCGTGTGGAATCCCGAGCGTGGTCCCGCGGATCGCCACGACAAGCGGATCGTACAGCCGTTCGGCGAGTATCTGCCGTGGCGCAGCTTCTTCAGCCACCTGTCGCCGTACGCCGACCGCGCGGGCTACTTCATCCCCGGGGACGGGGACGGGGTGGTGACGGCGGCGGGCATTCCGGTCGGGGTCGCCACGTGCTGGGAGGTCATCTTCGATCGTGCCCCACGCGAGTCGGTGCGCAACGGCGCGCAACTGCTGGCCGTACCCACCAACAACGCCACCTTCGACGAGGCGATGAGCGAACAGCAGCTCGCGTTCGCGCGGCTGCGTGCCGTCGAGCACGACCGCTACACCGTCGTCGCGGGCACCACCGGGATCAGCGCCGTCATCGCTCCCGACGGCCATGAGATCGCCCGCACCGAGTTCTTCGAACCCGCCTACCTCGACACCGCGGTCCGGCTGAAAAGCCAGCTCACAGTGGCGACCGGGTGGGGTCCGGCGATCCAGGGGCTGCTGATCGCCGTCGGCGTCGGCAGCGTGATCGCCGCGATACTGCACAATTGGACAGTTGCGCGTCGTCGATCCAGCGGCGACAAGGTAAGAGGAGCCACATGACGACGGGCCCGGGCCCCGGGGAACGCCCAAGCCAGCGTGCGCTGGTGATCATCCCCACGTACAACGAGCGGGAGAACCTGCCGCTGATCGTGCGGCGCGTTCAGCAGTCGTGCCCCGAGGTGCACATTCTGATCGTCGACGACGGCAGCCCCGACGGCACCGGCGACCTCGCCGATGAGTTCGCGCTGGCCGACCCGGACACGGTGCACGTCATGCACCGCACCGCCAAAGGCGGTCTGGGCGCGGCCTACCTGGCCGGTTTCGAGTGGGGACTGCGCCGCGAGTACGCGGTCCTGATCGAGATGGACGCTGACGGCAGCCATCCGCCCGAACAGCTGCACCGCCTGCTCGACGCCGTCGACGCCGGAGCCGATCTGGCGATCGGTTCGCGCTACGTGCCCGGGGGAGAGGTGCGCAACTGGCCCAAGCGGCGGCTGGTGCTGTCACGCACGGCCAACGGCTACTCGCGCATTCTGCTCGGCGTCGACATCCACGACATCACCGCCGGCTACCGCGCCTACCGGCGTGAGGTGCTGGAGAAGATCGACCTGACCGCCGTGGACTCCAAGGGCTACTGCTTCCAGATCGACCTGACCTGGCGCACCATCAACAACGGGTTTCAGGTGGTGGAGGTGCCGATCACCTTCACCGAACGTGAGTTCGGGCAGTCCAAGATGAGCGGATCCAACATCCGCGAAGCCCTGTTCAAGGTCGCGGAGTGGGGAATCCGCGGGCGCATGGACCGGGCCCGCGGAGTCGGTGTCACCCGCTAGCTGGTGCCGCGCCGCCGGGCCTTGATGATGTCCATGCGCTCCTTGAGCAGTTCCTCGAGTTCCTCGATCGAACGACGCTCGAGCAGCATGTCCCAGTGGGTCCGCGGCGGCTTCGTCTTCTTCGGCTCGGGCGCGTCACCCTCGATCAGCGTGCCCTCCATGCCGTTGCGGCACAGCCAGGTGTGGGGGATCTCGGCGTCGTCGGCGAACGGGACGTCGAACTCCTCGCCGTTGTCGGTGCGGTACCGGGCGACCTGACGCGGCGCCAAGTCGTGGTTGCGGTCGGTCTCGTAGCTCACAGCTCCGAGGCGACTGCCTCTCAGGACACGATCAGCCATCGTCAACACTCCTCAAATAAAACCCTGGTTGTCCGGTACATGAACGCCCCAACGCGCCAGATAAGTTCCCGACTCGACCGTCCATGATACCGGGATCGGCCGGTCCCTACGTTTACAGTCAGGTTCCGTGGCACGGCGATTACGTCCCCAACCCTGTCGCTGGTGCGGGCGCGAAGTCGCCGACGCAGGCCTGGGCAGGCGTCGACAGTACTGCCGACAGTCGTGCCGGCAGCGCGCCTACGAACAACGCACGCTCGTCAAGGGCACATCCCTGGCGCCCGACGCGGTGGTGCTCACCGCCGAAGAGGCCACCGAACTCGCTGACCGGGTGTATCAGGTCCGCTGCGCCGCCGAAGACGTCGCGACCGCCATAGAAGAAGGCGCCGACAACGACGAACTGCGCCACCTGTGCACCGAGTTGATGCGGGCCGCCAAGGCCGCCGACGGCTGGCGCTAGCCGGGAAGTTCCTCAGCAGCTGAACATCTGCCCGATCTGCGGCGGGGCGGTCACCGGTTGGAGGCAGCCGAACGGTTCGACGCCCGCGTCGCTGAACTTGACCGCGGACTGGTGCGCGTAGTTGACGCAGAACAGGCCGACAGTGTCGGAACGGCACCGGTAGTCGCCGAACGCCAACACCTGGCCGTAGGGCAGTTCCGCGCCCACACCGGCGGTGAAGGGTCCCGGATCGCCGTGCACGGAGCCGACGGCCACGGTGGTGCCGTCGTAGTCGACCCAGCCGCCCTTCCACTCGCCGTACGCGTCGGCGGGCCGCGGCGGCGGGTCGGCCAAATCGAGCAGGCATACCAGTGCGCCGTCGGTCATGCATCGCGTGGTGCTCGTCGGGGTCCGGAACGCGACATCGTCGCCCAACTGCGTTGTGGTGCCGTCGCGGAACGCGACGTTGTACTGGGCCGGGTCGGCCGGGTCGCCCGCCTCGATCCAGGCGATGACGTCGGCGATAGGCGTGCCGGCATCGGGAGGCTGGGCGGGTGCGGTGGTGGTCGGGGCGGTCGTGGTGGTGCGGCCCGGATCCGGGGGGATCGGCTCGATCCGTTCGGCCTCGCCGCCGACCGACTGGGAACATCCGGCTAGCAGCACCGAGACCGCGATGAGCCCAGCGATTCGCATACCGGCCAGGTTAGCGGGCCGACACGGCGGGCCCGGCCAGGCGCGGCGGCGGGCGCGCATTCGCTACCGTCGGGTGATGCACGAACACACCGTCCGCGCAAAGATCGACGCCGGAACCATCGAAGGTTTCAACCGTGACGGAGTGAACCGCTGGCGTGGCATTCCCTATGCCCGCCCGCCGGTGGGTTCGCTGCGGCTGCGTGCGCCGCAGCCCGTCGAGCCGTGGCGTGGTGTGCGGTACTGCCACGGGTACGGCAACTGTGCGCCCCAGCAGCGCATGTACACGATGCTGGCGCCCGGCAAATACCAGCCGATGAGCGAGGATTGTCTGACGCTCAACGTGGTCGCCCCCAAGCGGCCGCCCGAAGCGCGGCTTCCGGTCATGGTTTTCATCCACGGCGGCGGCTATTTCATGGGCACGTCGGCCACCCCGATCTACGACGGGGCGTCGCTGGTCCGCAACGGCTGCGTCTACGTCTCGGTGAACTACCGGCTGGGCGCGCTGGGATGTTTGGACCTGTCGTCGCTGTCCAACGACGAGTTCACCTTCGACGACAACCTGTACCTGCGCGACCTGGTGATGGCGTTGCGGTGGGTGCGCGACAACATCGCAATGTTCGGCGGTGACCCCGACAACGTCACCATCTTCGGCGAAAGCGCCGGCGCGCACGCCGTCGCCACCCTGCTGGCCGTACCGGAAGCCAAAGGCCTTTTTACGCAAGCGATCTCGGAGAGCCCCGCGGCGGGTATGGTGCGTACCAAGGAAGTCGCGGAGCAGTACGCGGAACGGTTCGCCGCACTGCTCGGCGCGCGCAAGGCGGACGGCGCCAACGCGGTGATGGCCGCGCACCCAATCGATTTGGTGACCGCGTTCGACCGGCTGATCAAACATGGGCAACGCGAGATGCTCGGCGCGTTCGCGGCCGGCCCCACCAGCGGCGGCGATTACCTGCCGCTGGATCCGGTCGAGGCGATGCGCAACGGAAAAGCCCACCGGGTACCGCTGATCGTGGGCACGAACAAAGAGGAGGCCCGGTTGTTCGGCCGTTTCCTCAAACTGCTGCCGATGACCGAGCCGATGATCGAGCGCCTGCTGGCGCAGGTCGACCCCGCTGAGCGCGAACGTATTACCGCCGCCTACCCGGGCTATCCGGATCCGCGCGCGTGCGTCCAGTTCGGCGGCGACTTCGCGTTCGGGTCGGCAGCATGGCAGATCGCGGAGTCGCACAGCGTGCACACCCCGACCTACCTGTACCGCTACGACTATGCCCCGCGCACGCTGCGGTGGTCGGGACTGGGCGCCACCCACGCCACCGAGCTGTTGGCGGTGTTCGACGTCTACCGCAGCGGTTTCGGACGGCTACTGACCGCCGTCGCCGACCGTCGCACCGCGTTGCGGGTCAGCGACGACATCCAGAGCCGGTGGCACGCCTTCGCTCGAACCGGGATGCCGAAGGGGGACTGGCCCGCCTACACCGCCGCCGAGCGGGCGGTGATGGTGCTCGACCATCGACCCCGCGTCGAGTTCGATCCGCACGCCGCCCGCAGGCAGGCATGGGAAGGGTTTTCCCTGGCCAGCCGGTGATTCGCAGCGAATCCGACAATTTTTTGACACCCGTCAACGTTGTGATTTCGCCCACTGCTAGGTTGCCAGGTATGGCCCCCACGCAGAGCGCCGTGATCGAACGGCCCACCGACCTGAACGCCGACTGGCTCACCGCGACCATCGGCGCCGGAACCGTCACCGAATTCGGCACCGAACGCATCGGTACCGGACAGATGAGCGAGTGCTACCGCGTGACGCTGACCTACGCCGACGGCGAGGAAGGCCCACCGTCGGTGGTGTTGAAGGTCGCCGCGACCGACCCCGCCAGTCGCCAGGCCGGCCTGACGCTGGGCCTCTACGAACGGGAGGTCAGGTTCTACACCGACATCGCGCCGCGCATCGGTGGTCCGGTGGCGCCGTGCCATTCCGCCGGCTATGACAGCGAGACCGGGGCGTTTCACCTTCTGCTCGGCGACGCGGCGCCGGCCACCGTCGGGGATGAAATCCGCGGTGCCACAGTCGAGCAGGCGAAGCTAGCGCTGGCCGAATTGGGCCGCGTGCACGCCCCGCTGCTCGGTGATCCGGCGGCCGCGCAAGCCGACTGGCTAAACCGCGACACGCCAATCAACCAGGCGCTGATCGGCCAGCTCTACGCCGGGTTCGCCGAGCGCTTCACCGACCGGATCACCGACCAACAGCGTGAGGTCTGCGAGCGGCTGGTCGCCAGCTTCGACGCCTACCTCGCTGTCGAAGCCGATCCGCAGCGCCCGATGGGGCTGATCCACGGCGACTATCGGCTGGACAACCTGCTTTTCGGCGGACCCGGCGCCGACCGCGCGCTGACCGTGGTGGACTGGCAGACCGTCACGTGGGGACCGGCGCTGACCGACGTCGCCTATTTCCTCGGCTGCGCCCTGCCCGTCGAAGACCGCCGCGAGCACTACGACGCGCTGCTGCGCGCCTACCACGAGGCCCTGGGCCCCGACGCGCCGCTGACCCTCGACGACGTCCGCGAGGGCGTACGCAGGCAGAGCTACTTCGGGGTGGTCATGTCGATCGTGTCCTCGATGCTGGTCGAGCGCACCGAGCGCGGCGATCAGATGTTCATGACCATGCTGGATCGGCATTGCCACCATGTGCTGGACACCGACGCCGCGGCGATCCTGCCAGAACCCGTTGGGCTCGAACCGTTGCGGCCCGAGCCCACCGACGAAGGCGCCCACGCACCTGGTGATGAGGAGCTGTGGAACGAGAGCTGGTACTTCGACTTCGTCGACCCCGCGCAGAAGATCGGCGGCTGGATCCGGCTGGGCCTAGTGCCGAACCAGAACGTCGCGTGGATCAACGGGCTGCTGTGCGGGCCGGATATGCCCACCATCGCGATCGTCGACCTCGAGGCCCCGCTGCCGGACGATCCGATGCAGGTGCATTGTGCGGCAGGGGATCTCACGATGGAGATCACCGAGCCGCTGCAGAGCTACCGAGTGACACTGCGCGGGCCCGCGCAAGCCTACGACGATCCGGCCGCGCTGCTGCGCGGCGAGGCCGGCCGGCCGACCGAGCTGACGATGGACCTGGTGTTGCGTACCGAGGGCGTGCCATACCAGTACCGGATCACGCCGCGCTACGAGATCCCGTGCGGGGTGTCGGGCACCGTGTCCGCCGACGGGCAGAGCTACCAACTGGATTCGGTGCCCGGCCAGCGCGACCACTCGTGGGGGGTGCGCGACTGGTGGTCCATGGAGTGGGTGTGGAGCGCGCTGCACCTCGACGACGGCACTCGTCTGCACGGCGTCGACGTCCGGGTCCCGGGCGCACCGCCGGTGGGTATCGGCTACATCCAGCACCCGGACCGCGAGCTGATCGAACTGCAGACGGTGGCGGCGCGAGAAGAGATGGGCGACAACGGGTTACCACTGCAGACGACGCTCACGTTGGCGCCGGGTGACGTCACGGTGAGCATCGCCGTGCACGGTCACGCACCGGTGCGGTTGACCTCACCCGACGGTCGGGTCAGCCAGTTCCCGCGGGCGTGGGCCGCCGTCACCGCCGTCGATGGCCGCACCGGCGTCGGATGGCTGGAATGGAATCGCAACCAATAGGGCCGCGTAGCCCCCTTAGCCGCGAGCCCACCCCATTCCCGCGAGCGTGCGAGTTTGAGGGCGACACGCCGAGAGATCGCCGGAGTTTGCGCACGCTCACGGCGGCCTCGCAGCAGCATCATCGGGGCGCGTACATGATGACGCCGACGCCGAGTAGGCAGATCGCCGCCCCGGCGAGATCCCACCGGTCGGGCCGGAAGCCGTCGGCGACCATTCCCCACGCCAGCGAGCCGGCCACGAAGACGCCGCCGTACGCGGCGAGCACCCTTCCGAAGTGGGCGTCGGGCTGAAACGCCGCAACGAACCCGTAGGTGCCCAGCGCGATGACGCCGGCGCCGATCCACAGCCAACCGCGATGTTCGCGAAACCCTTGCCACACCAACCAGGCGCCGCCGATTTCGAGCACCGCGGCCAACGCGAACAACAGCATCGACTTGAGCACTATCACGGCTTCCAGCGTGCCGCGAGCGTGCGCAAACTTCGGCTATTCCACGGCGTGTCGCCCGCAAACCCGCACGCTCGCGCCAAATGCGCCAACTAGCGGGCCGAGTCGTTGTCGAGGTCGTCGCGGTTCAGCCCCATCGGCGTCGCGGCGGGCAGATCGCCGCCGGCCACCACGGCACGGGTGATCGGCGTCAACGCCCGGAACAGCGTCTCCACCTCGTCGTCGGTTAACGCCTCGAGCGCCGACAGCGCAAGCCGGTCGGTGGTGTCTTCGATATGGGCTTTGAGTTCGCGTCCGGCCGCGGTCAGTTCGTCGCCGTCGAGCAAGCCACGCCGGGCCAACCGGTCACTGTAGAGCCGCCACTGTTCGTCGTCGTAGTCGCGGCTGCGCATGATCATCTCTTTGGGCACCCGGCCCGCGGCCGCATGCAGGACATTGGCCTCGCGTCCGGAGATCCCGCAGGCCGCCAGCACGGCGATGTGGCCGTCGCCGCGTTGTTCACGCAGCAGCGTGGCGGCGTGCCACAGCTTGGCCAGCGGTTCGTCGGGCCAGTCCAGCGCCGCGTTGGCGGCGAACAGCGCGCGGCCGTCCAGCGGTGCGCTGCGGGCGGCCTTGGCGGCCAGTTCGGCGGCTTGGCGCACGTTCTCGTCGTCGGCGACGCCGTTGCGGCGCAGCGCCGCCACCGCTGCCTCCCTACGCGCCTGAAGCGCGTCGGCCGGCGTGGCGACGTCCCAGGCGGCGGGCAGGGCCCTGGCCACTCGGAGCGGCGCGAAGTTGTAGAACGCGGCGGTCACCACTTGCGGCGGCACGATCCCGAATGGGGCCGAGCGGGCCGCGAAGTAACCCATCCAGAAGCCTTTGAAGCCAAGCCCATCGAGGGCGGCGCGGGCTTCCGGCGCGAAGTAGGTGACGGCGTGCACTGGTTCGATTCGATCGAAGAATCGCCGGGCGAGTTTCGGTTCCCTGTCCACGGTGGCAGTTAACCATTCAGCTCACGACATAGGTCGGCCGCCGCCTCGTCGATGATGGCACGCATCGCCTTCTCGGCGGCGGCCCCGTCGCCGGTTCTGATGGCGCGGGCCACCTCGTCGTGCAGTTCGATGGCGTCCGGGTTGGGTGTGCTGGGCATCATGCCGTGGTGGGTGCGGCCGGTGAGCACCGCGGCGACGACGCCGTCGAGCGCGCGGAACATCTCGTTGCCGCTGGCCTCCAGCACGGTTCGGTGAAAGAGCTTGTCGGCCAATAGGTATGACTCGAGGTCGCCGGATCGGCCGTGCACCACCATGTCGGAGACGGCCGCGGCCATGGTCCGGCACTGGTCGGGGTTCGCGCGTCGCGCGGCCAGGGCGGCGGCGATGGGTTCGAAGCCGCGCCGCAACTCCGACAGTGACATCAGCTGGGCGGTGCGGTCGCCGACGTCGATGCGCCAGCGTATGAGCATGGGATCGAACACATTCCACTTCTCGACCGGCTGGACCGTGAGCCCCACTCGACGGCGGGACTCGACCAGACCCATCGATTCGAGCACGCGCACGACCTCACGGGTGACGCTGCGCGACAGACCGTGCTGTGTGCTCACCCCGTCGAGCGTGAGCACATGGCCCGCCGGATATGCACCGGACACGATCGCGGTGCCCAATGCGGTGAGCAAACTGGCGTGCAAGGCGCCGACGTTCGATTCCGACGACACGGATACATCCTGTCATAACTGCATCGCAACACTTAAAGGCATATCTTTCTGTAACAGCCTTGCAATCATATGACCATCGCGGCATGGTTGTGACGTCAGCCACAACGGATAGGTGCAATAGATGACGTCGCCAATCGTCGTGATGGGCGTATCGGGGTCGGGCAAGTCGACCGTCGGGGCGGCGTTGGCGCAGCGGTTGCGGGTGCCGTACGCCGACGCCGATGATTTCCACCCGCCGGCCAACATCGCCAAGATGACGTCGGGCCAACCGCTCGACGACGACGACCGCCGGCCGTGGCTGGACGCGATCGGGGAGTGGCTGGCCGAGCGGGGCGATCGCGGCGGGGTGATGAGCTGCTCGGCGCTCAAGCGCAGGTATCGCGACCAACTGCGCCGTCACTGTCCCGCCATTGAATTCGTGCACCTCAGCGGCACCCCGGAGGTGATCGGCAGGCGCCAGGCCAGCCGTCCCGGCCACTTCATGCCCGCATCACTGCTGCAATCCCAGTTCGCCACCCTCGAGCCGCTCGAGAGCGATGAGGACGGCGTCACCATCGACGTCGATCAGAGCATCGATTCGATTATCGAGACCTACGTCAGCACAACCGAATAGGTCTGGGAGGCCTGGTGCAAGCAATCGAACCGGCGTACGGCGCCGGCACACTGCTCTTGATCGCCGCGGCAGCTGTCGCCCTTCTGCTGCTCTTGATCATGAAGTTGAAGCTGCACGCGTTCGTGGCGCTGGTGTTGGTGAGCGTGCTGACCGCGATCGCCGCAGGCATCCCCGTCGGTGACATCCCCGACGCGCTCTCGTTCGGCTTCGCCGACACGATCGGCTCGGTGGCTATCCTCGTCGGTTTCGGCATCATGCTCGGGCGCCTGCTCGAGATCACCGGCGGCGCACAGGTGCTCGCCGACACGCTCATCGGCCGGTTCGGCGAGAAGCGCGCACCGCTGGCGCTCGGGGTGGCCGCGCTGCTGTTCGGCTTTCCGATCTTCTTCGACGCCGGTCTTGTCGTCTTCCTGCCGATCATCATGACGGTCGCGCGGCGCTTCGGCGGTTCGCTTCTGCTGTACGCGCTGCCGGCCGCCGGCGCCTTCGCCGCGATGCACGCCCTGGTGCCGCCGCACCCCGGGCCCGTCGCGGCCGCTGAGGCACTCGACGCCGACATCGGGTTGACGTTGCTTGTCGGTGCGCCGATCGCGATCGTGTCGTGGTTCGTGGGTGTGATGCTCGTGTCACGGGTGCTCGGACACCGGGTGCACGTCGACATTCCGGAGACGCTGTTCGGTTCCTTGAACGGCGGACGTGACGAGGACGCCGGCGGCGACGACGCCGCGGGCAGCGGTGCGGGGACACAGACCCGGACCCGGACGGCTCCGTCGTTTCCGACCGTGCTCGCGTTGTTGCTGCTGCCGATGGTGCTGATCTCGTTCAACACCGTGTTCAACACGCTCATCACCGCCGGTGTGGTCGCCGACGACGCCACCTGGGCGCGGTACCTGATGTTGCTCGGCAACACCACGGTTGCCCTGCTGATCACGGTCATCGTGGCCATCGTCGTGCTGGGCCTGCGCGAGCACCGGATGGCCGACGTCAACACGATCCTGGACAACGCGCTCGGCCCGATCTGCTCGATCATCCTGATCACTGGCGCCGGCGGCATGTTCGGTGGTGTGCTCGAACTCAGCGGTATCGGCGATGCGCTGTCCGACTCACTGTCTGACCTCGGAATGTCGCTGATCGTGCAGGCTTTCGTGATCGCCACGCTGCTGCGCGTCGCGCAGGGGTCCGCCACGGTCGCCTTGACGACGACGGCCGGCTTGCTCGCCGCCGCGGCCGCCGAGGCCGACCTGACCAGCTTGCACCTCACCTTGTTGGTGATCGCCATCGCCGCGGGTGCGACCGTGCTCTCACACGTCAACGACTCGGGCTTCTGGCTGGTCAGCCGGTTCTTCGGGATGGACGTCAAGACCACCCTGAAGACCTGGACCGTGATGGAGACGACGCTCGGTCTCAGCGCGTTCCTACTAGCGCTGGCCCTCTGGATGGTGGTGTGACGTCAGCGCTTGCGGCCGCGACGTTGTTTGACCTGTGCGCGCGCGGTGCCGGCGAACTCGGGCGCGCGTTTGCGCGCGGTCTCCGCCAGTTCGGGCGCGCGTTTGCGCGCGGTCTCCGCCAGTTCGGGGCCCCGCTCGCGGGCGACCTCGGCCAGTTCCGCACCGCGCTCGCGAGCCACGTCGGCTAGCTCGGCACCGCGCTTGCGCGCCACCTCGGCCCACTCCGGGCCGCGTTCGCGAGCCACCTCGGCCAGTTCGGTGCCCCGCTCACGTGCGACGTGGGCGAGTTCACGACCCCGTTCGGCGCCGACCTGAAGCCCGTGGCCGACCTTCTCGGCGAGCGCACTGTCGGCCAGCGCTCCGCCCGTGGCCGCACCGGCGGGCAGCGCGGCGCCGACGGCTCCGGTGACCTTGTGCGCGGCGCGACGGCCCCGCCAGCCCAGCGACGGTTTGCCCTCGGTGTCGACGGCCGCGATGATCAGCCCGCCGATGAGGCTGATGTCGGTGACGAAGGCCCGTCGTTCGTCGGTCTTGCGCTGCGGGTCGGTCTCCTGCCAGAAGGCGTGGCCGCCAAGGCTGCCCGGTACCACGCTGAGCGCCAGCGCCGCCGACGCCAGCCGGGGCAGTTTGCCCGTGGCCAACAGCAGGCCGCCGCCGATTTGTGCCGCGGCATTGATGCGGGCGACGGTCTCGGCGTCGGAGGGGACGTTCGTGCCGACAGGGTCGGGCAGCTTGCTCAGCCCCTCGAGGGTTGGGCGCGTCGCGTCGGCCGCCGGTTTGGGGCTACGGAGGGCGTCGACGCCCCGTGTGATGAACACCGCTGAGAGCATGGGGCGCGCGATTCGTCGGATCAACATGAACCGTGTGTTCCCCGGGCCACGCCGGGACAAACGCCCGGACCAATCCTCAGTATGGGTCGCCCTGTGAACGTCGGCGTCGCAGCAGGGGTATCGCGTACCAGAACACGCCCAGGGCCAGCAGCGCGAAGCCACCGGCGACCCAGGCGAAGATTCGGCCCGTCACGGCGTCGAAGATGATGGTCGCCACCCCGGCCAGCGTGATACCCAACAGCAGTGTTCCCACCACGGCGTACCGGTGTGAGGTGGCCACCAGCGTCTTGAGCCGATGGCGGCGGAACAGTATCCGGTGCAAGGTCACCGGCGCGACAAGCAGGACGGTCGCACCGATCGAAGAGACGACCGTGGCCAGATAGACCCCGCGCATCAGGACGTCGAGTTTGTCGAACCGGTCGGAGAACGGCAGGATCAGCAGGAAGCCCGTCAGCAGTTGGACACCGGTTTGGGCTACCCTGAGCTCCTGCAGCAGACTGGTCCAATTGCGGTCCAGCCGTTGGGCTTCCGTCTCGTTGCGGTTCTCGTCCCATCGCTCGACGGCGCCGGGGTGCTCGATATCCACCTGGCGATTCTCGCAGCACCACCGGCACGGTGCATATCGATCACGCATTCACCTCCGCCCGTCGAGGTAGGTTCGTAAGGGTGGATCTCGTTGCGGGCATCGATTCGTCCACCCAGTCGTGCAAGGTCGTGGTGTGCCGGGCCGACACCGGGGAGATCATCAGATCGGCCTCCTCGCCGCATCCAGCCGGCACCGAGGTGGACCCCGAGTCGTGGTGGTCCGCGTTGCAAACCGCCATCGGTGAGGCAGGCGGCCTCGACGACGTGGCGGCGCTGTCGGTTGGCGCCCAGCAACACGGCATGGTGTGCCTGGACGCATCGGGGCGTGCCGTTCGAGATACATTGTTGTGGAACGACACTCGGTCCAGCGCCTCGGCCGACGAACTGGTCCGCGAGCTCGGCGGCGCAGCCGAATGGGTCAAACGTGTCGGCGTGGTGCCGGTCGCGGCGATCACCGCAGCCAAGGTGCGGTGGCTGGCCGACCATGAACCCGCGCACGCCGACGCGACAGCCGCGGTGTGTCTTCCGCACGACTGGTTGACGTGGCGGCTGACCGGTTCCGCCGATGTGGCGGACCTGCGTACCGACCGCAGCGACGCCAGCGGCACCGGCTATTACTCCGCCGAGCACGACGCCTACCATCCCGATCTGCTCGAGCTGGCGATGCGCGGCCGCCGCCCGTTGCTGCCGACCGTGCTGGGTCCGCACGACGAAGCCGGACGCACCGCATCCGGGGCAGTGCTCGGCCCGGGTGCCGGGGATAACGCCGCTGCGGCGCTCGGCCTCGGGGCGGCGCTGGGCGACGGCGTCGTATCGCTGGGCACCTCGGGGGTGGTCAGCGCCGTCAGCGACACCGCCCCACACGACGCCGCGGGACTGGTCGCCGGATTCGCCGACGCGACCGGGCGCCAACTGCCGCTGGTGTGCACGCTCAACGGCGCACCCGTGCTGGCGGCGGTCGCGCGCATGCTCAACGTGGACTTCGCCGAGTTCGACAGGCTGGCGTTGTCGGCGCCCGCGGGCGCGGAGGGGCTGACGCTGGTGCCTTACTTCGAGGGCGAGCGATCACCGAACCTGCCGGAAGCGGCGGGCGCCCTGCACGGCGTGACCACGCGGAACCTGGTGCCGGCCAACGTTGCCCGCGCCGCAGTCGAGGGTTTGCTCGCCTCGATGGCGTACTGCATCGAGAAGATCTCCGCGCAGGGCGTCGACGTCAGACGTCTCATCCTGGTCGGCGGCGCCATGCGCTCGAAAGCCGTTCGCCGCATCGCGCCCGCGGTGTGGGGCAGGCCGGTCGACGTGCCGGAACCCGCCGAGTACGTCGCGCTCGGCGCGGCCAGACAGGCGGCGTGGACTCTGACACAACAGGATTCACCACCGGTATGGTCATATGGCGTGACGACGCCCTACACCGCTGAACCGACTCCGCAGGTGCTCGACCAATACCGATCGGCGCAACCGCTGACGCTGCGGTGAACTACTCGTGGGAGCGTCTGGCCGACGCCGTATTCCGCTGCCGCCTACCGTTTCTCGACGTCACTATCGGCGTGGTGGCCGGTAGCGCGGGAACCTTGTTGATCGACACCGGCACCACCCTGACCGAAGCCGAGGCCATCACCGCCGACATCGCGGCGATGGGGCACCGCGATGTCAGCCATATCCTGCTGACCCACAACCACTTCGACCATATCCTCGGATCGTCGGCGTTCCCCGACGCGCGGATCTACTGTGCGTCGCAAGTGGCGGCGACCATGTCGGATGGTCGGCACCACCTTCGCGACGACGCCGTCCGGCACGGCGCCGACGTCGCAGAGGTGGACCGCGCGATCCAGGGCCTGTCCGTACCGCAGCACCTGACCAACGCCGCCGTCATCGACCTGACCGACATCGCCGTGACGATCGGGCACCCGGGGCCCGGCCACACCGACCATGACCTGATCGCGATCGTGCCCGCATCAGATACCGCGGTGGTGTTCTGCGGAGACCTCGTCGAGGAGTCCGGTGACCCCTGCATCGACGATGACTCCGATCCGGTGGCATGGCCCGCCACGCTGGACCGGTTGCTCGAGGTGGGCGGCGCGGACGCGGTCTACGTGCCCGGGCACGGCGCCGTCGTCGACGCGGAATTCGTCCGCCGGCAACGACGCTGGCTGGCTGAGCAGGTGTGACGTAGTCGGCGACGACATGTGACGTGCGTCATTGCCGGGCGCGGCCTACTTAGGCCACCCTAACCGTTCGCTTTGTCACGAATGGTTTGGAGGTGCCGGTATGGCCGGTCTCGACTTCGTCTATGACCTGACCCTCGACGAGGCCAGACGGCGAACCGCCGTGCTGGCGGCCATCGGCGACGACTGGGACCCCATTGCGGTGCTCGCCGAGGAGCAGCGCGCATACGAGATGCTGTACTCCGATCTGGATGCCGACCAGCAGCAGATCTACGACGACCTGGTCGCTGCCGGGGTGCTGCCCGATCGGACGGTGAACCGTGCTGCCGATTGATCCCACCGCCGACCGCGCACGTCGGGTATGGCTCGACTGCCCCAACTGCCGCCACGGCGTGGGATGCGAGGATTGCGAGGATCGCCGCAACTGCTCGGAGCACTGGCAATACCTGCTGGGCAACGACGCCACCGTGGTGCACATGCAGTGTCCGGGCTGCGCCCATCTGTGGTCGACGGACACGCACCGCCGCGGTGGTGCGGGCCAGGTCGCCTGACGCAGCAGCATCGCCGCGAATGCTGCGAACGGGTCGTGAACCGGCGAGAATCGCAGCCCTCATGGAGGTCTCGCTAGTTACCCTTGCCTCATGGGACGTGGGTTCTTCGGTTCGCCGGCCGTCCATGGATTCAACGGGTTCGTCGTCGGCCTGCTCGATGCGCCGGTGCTCGGTTCGATCATGCGCAGAGGATTTGTGAAGATTCGCTATGTCGGCCGCCGATCAGGCAAGACGTTCGAGACCCCGGTGAACTACCGGCGCGCCGGCGACGACATCGTCATCAACGTCATGGCCCCCGACGCGAAGACCTGGTGGCGCAACTTCCTCGACGACGGCGGCCCGCTCACCCTGGTCGGATTCGACGGGCAGGACCGCGCCGGGCACGCCGTGGCCCACCGTGACGCCAAAGGCCGCGTCACGGTCACCGTCACCCCGAGATGAGGCAGCCGCCCCATGCGCCGCGGCCGGCGGCCGGCCAACCATACGGGGTATGACGAACACACTCACACCCTCAGAGGCCGCCGCGGCCGTCACGCGCAACGCCACCCTGCCCCCCGGCGACGACGAACGGTTCGTCGGCTATGGCGTGATGGGCCTGCCGTTTCGAAGTGGGCACTACCTGGCCCTGCGGGATTTCCCGGCAACCTCTTTCTCACCCGCCTACCGATCGGTATGGCATCGCGGTCCATCCGGAGAGTGGTCGTTCTATGCCACCACGCCCGGCCAGCAGAGTTGCTCGCGGTACTTCAGCGCCGCGACGGGGGACCCGATCGAATGCGATATCGACGTCGCCTGGCTGACGCCGTGGTCGCTGCTGGTGCGGATCGCGGGGCTGCTCGACTGGACGATCGAGCTGGAGACGACCCCCGGCACGCGGCTGATGAGCAGCATCGGACGGCGGCTGCCGGCTGCGACGTGGACGAACCGGTCGGCGCTCGCGGTGATCGGACGGGTCGTCGGGCCGGTGCTGCGCAGCGGGCGGGTCAGGCTTGCCGGTCTTGCTCCCAACGGTCAGCGGTTCATGATCGCGCCGACGCAATTGTGGGCGGTGGCCGGGTCACGCGCGTGGTGGCGAGGTGAGGAC
>NZ_JBEFRW010000016.1:0-108686 GCF_053483195.1 Mycolicibacterium sp. XJ2546
GGATTACCCCCCACAATTGCGTGGGGGGTAATTCTATTTGCGATATTCGTGATCGAATTCTCAGGCGTGGTCGGATCCGGTAGAAAGGCATACGTGGCTCAGGACAGGCAAGGCGGCAACGGCGGGCGCCGTCCGCGTTCTTCGGCACCGCGCTCGTCGGGCCCTGACCGGGCTCGGCGCTCGCAGCCGAAGCCCGATCGCGAACCGTCCGGCCCGCGAATCCCCGAGAACATTGAGGCCAAACAGCTTTCCCCCGAAATACGCCGAGAGCTCACAACTTTGGACCGTGCCACCGCGGATCTGGTGGCTCGGCATCTGGTGGCGGCCGGCGAACTTCTCGTCGACGATCCCGAGGCCGCACTCGCTCATGCCAAGGCCGCCAAGACCCGCGCGAGTCGCATCGCGGCCGTCCGGGAAGCCGTCGGCATCGCCGCGTACCACTGCGGCGACTGGGCGCAGGCGCTCGCAGAACTGCGCGCGGCACGGCGCATGGGAAGCCGCTCGCCGCTGCTTCCGCTGATCGCCGACTGCGAACGCGGCGTCGGCCGTCCCGAACGCGCCATCGAGTTGGCACGCAGCGACGAAGCCGCGCAACTGACCGGTGACGATGCCGACGAACTGCGCATCGTGGTGGCCGGCGCGCGGTCCGATCTCGGCCAGCACGAACAGGCGCTGGCGCTCCTGTCGTCGCCGCAACTCGACCCCGCCCGCACCGGGCAGACCGCAACCCGGCTGTTCTATGTCTACGCCGAGACCCTGCTGGCCCTTGACCGCAAAAGCGATGCGCTGCAATGGTTCATCCACGCCGCAGCCGCCGATGTCGACGGCGCCACCGACGCCGAAGACCGGATCACGGAGCTGGGCTGACGTGGGCGCGCTCGTTCAGGACCATGACTGCCTCCTGCTCGATCTCGATGGCACCGTCTTTCGCGGCCACGAGCCCACGACCGGCGCCATCGAAACGCTCGCGACGGTCGACGCCCGCACGCTGTATGTGACCAACAACGCCTCGCGGGATCCGGCCGAGGTCGCCCAGCATCTGGACGCCATGGGCTTCGCGGCAACCGCCGATGATGTCGTGACCAGCGCGCAAAGCGCCGCGAACTTGTTGGGAAGCCAGTTATCCCCGGGCGCAGTGGTTCTCGTCGTCGGCACCGACGCATTGGCGGCCGAACTACGCCGCGTCGGCCTCAAACCGGTCCGGCAGTGGTCAGACGACCCTGTCGCGGTGGTGCAGGGACACTCGCCCCAGACCGGCTGGCCGGATCTGGCCGAAGCCGCGCTGGCCATCCGCAACGGAGCGCTGTGGGTCGCGGCCAACGTCGACCTGACCCTGCCCTCCGAACGGGGTCTGTTGCCGGGTAACGGCTCGATGGTGGCGGCGCTGCGCGCGGCAACCGGCGCCGACCCGCAGGTGGCTGGCAAGCCGCAACCCACGATCTTCGCGGATGCGTTGGCGCGCGGCGACTTTCGCACACCGCTGGTGGTCGGGGACCGGCTCGACACCGATATCGCAGGCGCCAACGCGGCCGGTCTGCCGAGCCTCATGGTGCTCACCGGGGTCAGCACCGCCGACGATCTGGTGCGCGCCGCGGCGGCCGAGCGACCCGACTACCTCGCCACCGATCTGCGCTCGCTCTACGCCCGCCCCGACGCGATGCGCATCCACGCGCACCCCGCGTGGCGTGTCGACGTCGACTCCGCCGAAGTGATCGTGCACTCCACCGGACGCGATCCCGCCGATCCGCTGTCGGTGGTGCGGGCCACCGCCGACGCGGTCTGGACCGCCGGTCTCGACGGTGCCACCCTGACGGTGACCGCCGGTGACGACACCGCACGCCAAGCCCTGCACCGGTGCTCCCTGCTCAGTCCGTCGCATCGACTAGCGTGAGTACCGATATGAGTACCGACCCGGACCAGATCCGCGCTCAGATCGCCGCACTGCTGGCTGATCTACCCGACCCCGCCCAAGACGGTGTCGAGCTGGCCGACGCCGACGTCGACGCCCTCGCGGCCCGGCTGGAAGAGGCCCACGAACTGCTGGTCCAGGCGCTGGAATCGGTCGAGAAGGGATGACCGTCAGTGACGCGGCGGGCACGTGTTGATGCCGAGCTGGTGCGACGCGGGCTGGCCCGCTCCCGCCAGCAGGCAGCCGAGCTGATCGGGGCCGGGCGGGTGAGCATCAACGGTATGCCCGCCGCCAAGCCGGCGACCGCGGTCGCCGTCACCGCCACCCTCACCGTTGAAGCCGACGAACGCAGCTGGGTATCCCGAGGTGCCCACAAACTGATCGGCGCGCTGGACAGCTTCGGGCTGGCGGTCGCGGGCCGACGGTGCCTGGACGCCGGGGCCTCGACCGGGGGCTTCACCGAAGTCCTGCTGGATAGGGGCGCCCGCGAAGTGGTGGCCGCCGACGTCGGCTACGGCCAGTTGGCCTGGCCGCTGCGCCGCGACCCGCGCGTGACGGTGATGGAGCGCACCAACGTGCGGGAATTGACTGCCGATGCCATCGGCGGCACCGTTGAGCTGGTGGTGGCCGACCTGTCGTTCATCTCACTGTCCACTCTCCTACCGGCGCTGACCTCGTGTGCCGCACCCGACGCCGATATCGTTCCGATGGTGAAGCCCCAGTTCGAGGTCGGCAAGGACCGCGTCGGGGCCGGCGGTGTGGTCTCCGATCCGCGCCTGCGCGCCGAGGCGGTGCTGGCCGTCGCGGATCGTGCGGCCGAACTGCGTTGGCACACCGTCGCTGTCACCGCAAGCCCGTTGCCCGGCCCGTCGGGCAACGTCGAATACTTCCTGCACCTGCGTGCCCGCACAGACCGCGCCCTACACGGTGAGGCGCTCACGCAGGCGGTGGCCGACGCCATCGCGGAGGGTCCGCAATGACCAACGGCCGCGCTGTCCTCCTGGTTGCCCACACCGCACGCGAAGACGTCACCGAAGTGGCGCGTCGCGTGCACAAGGTGCTGGGCGACAACGGAATCGGGCTACGGATGCTGTCGGCGGAGGCTGTGGACCACCGCGGGCCCGCCAACCTGTCGCCCGACGACATCCGGGCTCTCGGCGTCGAAATCGAGGTGGTCGACGCCGATGAACGGGCCGCCGAAGGCTGCGAACTGGTGCTGGTGCTCGGCGGCGACGGCACCTTCCTGCGTGGTGCCGAGCTGGCCCGCAACGTCGAAATCCCGGTGCTGGGCGTTAATTTGGGCCGGATCGGGTTCCTCGCCGAGGCGGAGGCGGACTCCATCGACAACGTGCTCGAGCGCATCATCAACCGTGACTACCGCGTGCAGGAACGGATGACGCTCGACGTCGTCGTGCGTGTCGAGGGCAGGATCGCCGACCGTGGCTGGGCCCTCAACGAGGCCAGCGTGGAAAAAGGCCCCCGGCTCGGGGTGCTCGGCGCGGTGCTCGAGGTCGACGGGCGTCCCGTGTCTACCTTCGGCTGTGACGGTGTGCTGGTCGCGACGCCGACCGGATCCACCGCGTGGGCGTTCTCCGCGGGCGGACCCATCGTGTGGCCAGACCTGGAGGCAATCCTGGTGGTGCCCAACAACGCCCACGCGCTGTTCGCGCGGCCGATGGTGACCAGCCCTGATGCGGCGATCGCGATCGAGATCGAAGGTCACGGCCACGACGCGCTGGTGTTCTGCGACGGCCGCCGCGAGATGGTCGTACCTGCCGGCGGCCGCGTCGAGGTCACCCGCTGTGGCACCCCGGTCAAGTGGGTCCGCCTTGACAGCGCACCGTTCACCGATCGCCTGGTGCGCAAGTTCCGGTTGCCGGTCACGGGGTGGCGCGGACAGTAGTGCTATCCGAGATCCGCATCGAGGCACTGGGCGCCATCGGCACCGCGACCGCCGAGTTCGATCGGGGGCTCACGGTGCTGACCGGCGAGACCGGCACCGGCAAGACGATGGTGGTCACCGGCCTGCACCTGCTCGGCGGGGGCCGCGCCGACACCACCCGAGTACGCACCGGCGCCAACCGCGCAGTGGTCGAAGGCCGCTTCATCACAGCTGAACTGGGCGACGGGGTGGCCGCCGTCGTCGACGAGATCCTCGACACCTCGGGAGCCGAACGCGACGACGACGGCAGCGTCATCGCCGCCCGCTCGGTCAGCCGGGACGGACCGTCACGCGCCTACCTCGGCGGGCGCAGCGTGCCGGCGAAATTGCTGAGCAATTTCACCACCGAGGTGCTTGCCCTGCACGGCCAGAACGATCAACTGCGGCTGATGCGCCCCGACGAACAGCGTGGCGCGTTGGATCGCTTCGCCGACGTGGAGACCAAACTCAAGCGTTACCGCACGGTGCGCGACGACTGGCTGGCAGCGCGCGGAGACCTCACAGAACGCACCGATCGCGCGCGCGAGATGGCGCAGGAAGCCGATCGGCTGAAGTTCGGCCTCGACGAAATCGACGCTGTCGCACCGCAACCCGGTGAGGACGATGCGCTGGTCGAGGACATCAGGCGGCTTTCGGAACTCGACGCGCTCCGTGAAGCCGCCCAGATCGCCCGCGCCGCGCTGGCCGGCGCGCCTGAGGACGACCCGTCGCACGACGCCACGTCGGCGACAGAGCGCGTCGGGCAGGCCAAGTCCGGGCTGGAAAGCACCGATGACCCCGCTCTGCGGGCGCTCGGCGAGCGGCTCGGTGAAGCGCTGACGACGATCACCGACGTCGCCGCCGAACTCGGCGACTACTTGTCCGAATTGCCCAGCGACGCCAGCACGTTGGAAACCAAGCTGACCCGGCAGGGCGAATTGCGCACGCTTACCCGCAAATATGCCGCCGACATCGACGGTGTGCTGCAGTGGGCCCGCGACGCCCGGGACCGCCTGGTGCAACTGGACGTATCCGAAGAGGCGCTCGCGGAGCTCGAGCGCCGCGTCGCAGAACAGCAGACCAAGGTCGTCACCGCGGCGGCCGAACTGACCAAGGCGCGCACCAAGGCCGCCAAGGGCATGTCCAAAGCCGTCACCCAGGAGCTGTCCGGCCTGGCGATGGCAGGCGCCGAGTTCGCGGTCTCGGTGGCTCCACTGCCGGCCCGGGCCGACGACTCCGCACCCCTGACCCTGCCGTCGGGTCAGACGGTGCACGCCGGTCAGTACGGCGTCGACGCCGTCGAGTTCGGTTTCGCCGCCCATCAGGGCACCGAGCTGCTGCCGCTGAACAAGAGCGCCTCCGGCGGAGAGCTCTCGCGCGTGATGCTGGCACTGGAAGTGGTGCTGGCCGCATCGGCCGAGGGCACCACGATGGTGTTCGACGAGGTAGACGCCGGCGTGGGCGGCCGCGCCGCGGTCCAGATCGGGCGCCGGCTGGCCCGGCTGGCCCGCACCCATCAGGTCATCGTCGTCACCCATCTGCCGCAGGTGGCCGCCTACGCCGACGTACATCTCATGGTCGACAGCGGCAACGGCCGCAGTAAGGCCAGCGTCGTGCGCCGCCTCGACGACGAGGACCGGATCGCCGAGCTGGCCCGCATGCTGGCCGGGCTGGGGGAGTCCGACAGCGGCCGCGCGCACGCCCGCGAACTGCTCGAGGCGGCGCAGAAAGAGCGTGCCGAGCGCGACTAGCGGCTCAGGACGGTGTCGATCAGATTCGCGATGAACCGGGGATCGGCTGGTTCAGAGGTGGCCAGCCTGCGGTAGAACAACGCGCCCGACAGTGCTTCCGACGCGGCCTCCGGATCGACGCGGGCCGGAAACTGGCCGTCGGCGACACCCGAGGCGATCGTGTCGGTCAGGCGTTGTCGCCGTCGTGCCGAGTACCCCTGGAAGAACTCGCGGATGGCTGGCTCGGTTTCGGCGGCGTGCACCAGTGCGGGGATGCACGCCGATACCGCCGAATCGCTGAGCGCACGGGCGAGATGGCCGAGCAGTATCTCCACCCGGTCGCGGGCAGTCCCGGCGGGTGCTTCGCGTTCCGGTTGCGGTTGGACGTTGAGGGTCTCCAGCGCATCGGCGATCAACGCGTGTTTGTCGGGCCAGTGCCGGTAGACCGTGCTGCGGCCCACCCGCGCGCGTGCTGCCACGGCGTCCATCCGGAAGCCCGCGTGACCGGCCGTCGCGAACTCGTCCAATGCGGCACGCAAGATCGTTCGGCGTGAGTGCTGGACACGCGGATCGGGCAGACCTTTCTGGGACATTTTTGTATCATAACCTACAGGAGGTGCAAAGATGAGTGGTATAAGTGTTCGTTACATCGTGGACGACGTCGATGCCGCCGTGCGGTTCTACACCAATGCGCTGCAGTTCGAGGTGGCCATGCGCCCCGCACCCGGGTTCGCCATGCTCCGTCGCGACGAGTTGCGGCTCCTGTTGAATGCCCCCGGCGGCGGAGGCGGCGCGGGTCAGTCGCTCAGCGACGGCAGCCAACCAGTTCCCGGTGGCTGGAATCGATTTCAGCTAGAGGTGGACGACCTCGACGACACCGTTTCAAAGCTCGCCGATGCCGGGGTGGCACTTCGCGCCGACGTGATCACCGGCCGAGGTGGCCGACAAGCTCTGGTGTGCGACCCCGCCGGAAATCTCGTGGAACTCTTCGAGCCCTTCCGGTGAAGTGTTACTCATGTGACAAAAGGGACAGATGTTACGGCGCGCCTCCGACGGATAACGCCGGTGCCTCGACAGAATCGCCGCATGAAGATGTCAGCCCTGCTATCTCGTAATGCCAGCTCACGCCCGGGCATCACCGGCACGGCCCGCGTCGACCGCGACATCGAGAGGCTGCTGCGGCGAATCACGCCGGGCGACATCGTCGTCATCGACGCGCTGGACCTGGATCGGATCACCGCCGACGCGCTGGTGGAATCCGGCGTCACCGCGGTCGTCAACGCCTCGCCGTCGATCTCCGGGCGCTACCCGAACCTCGGCCCTGAGGTGCTGGTCGGCAACGGCGTCACCTTGTTCGACAACACCGGCGAGGAAGTGTTCAAAAAGGTCAAGGACGGCGCCCGGGTGCGCCTGCACGATGGCGGCGTGTACTCGGGGGACAAGCTCCTGGTGCAAGGGGTCGAACGCACCGACCACGACATCCACGAGCTGATGCATGAGGCCAAGAGCGGGCTGGTGGCCCACCTCGAAGCCTTCGCGGGCAACACCATCGAGTTCATCCGCAGCGAGAGCCCACTGCTCATCGACGGGATCGGCATCCCCGACATCGACGTGGACCTCAACCGCCGCCACGTGGTGATCGTCGCCGAGGACACCAGTTCCGCCGCCGACCTCAAGGCGCTCAAGCCGTTCATCAAGGAGTACCAACCGGTGTTGATCGGTGTGGGCTGCGGCGCCGACGTCTTACGCAAGGCTGGGTATCGGCCCGCGCTCATCGTCGGCGACCCCGACAAGATGAGCGCTGACGTGCTGCGGTGCGGCGCGCAGGTGGTGCTGCCCGCCGACGCCGACGGCCACGCGCCCGGGTTGGAGCGCATCCAGGATCTGGGTGTCGGCGCGATGACGTTCCCGGCCGCTGGGTCGGCCGCCGATCTCGCGCTTCTGCTGTGCGATCACCACGGCGCCTCGCTGATCGTCACCGCGGGCCACAGCGCAAGCATCGAGGAGTTCTTCGACCGCTCACGCCAGCAGAGCAACCCGTCGACGTTCCTCACCCGACTGAAGGTGGGGGAAAAGCTCGTAGACGCCAAAGCCGTCGCCACGCTGTACCGCAGCAGGGTTTCCGGCGGGGCGATCGCGATGCTGGTGCTCGCGATGATGGTCGCAGTCATCGTCGCCCTGTGGGTGGCCCGCGCCGACGCGGCCCTGCTGGACTGGGTCGCCGATTACTGGAACCAGTTCCTGCTCTGGGTACAGGGCTGGGTGACCTAGGAGTAGCGCGTGATATCCCTACGCACACACGCGATCTCACTTGCCGCCGTTTTTCTCGCCTTGGCGATCGGCGTGGCGTTGGGATCTGGTCTGCTGTCCAACACGGTGCTGTCCGGCCTGCAGAGCGACAAACGCGACCTCCAGCACCAGATCGACACGCTGAACACCGACAAGAACGCGCTCAACCAAAAGCTCAGCGCAGCCGACGAATTCGATGCGCAGATGTCGCCGCGAATCCTTCACGACGCGATGAAGGACCAGTCGGTGGTGTTGTTTCGCACGCCCGACGCCACCGACGACGATGTCGACGCGTTGACCCGGCTGATCGGACAGGCAGGCGGAACGGTCACCGGAACCATCGCGCTGACCCAGGAATTCGTCACCGCCAACTCCGCCGAGAAACTGCTGTCGGTGGTGAACTCGCCGATTGTGCCCGCCGGGAAGCAGCTGAGCACGTCCTCGGTGGACCAGGGTTCGCAGGCCGGCGACCTGTTGGGCATCAGCTTGCTGATCAACCGGGACCCGAAGGTGGCGCCAGTCGACGACATGCAGCGCGACACCGTGCTGGCGACGCTACGCGACACCGGTTTCATCACCTACGGCAACCAACGGATCGGCCCGGCCAACACCGCGCTGGTCGTCACCGGCGGCGCACTCGGCGAGGACGCCGGTAACCGCGGACCCACCGTCGCACGGTTTGCGGCCGGGTTGGCCCCGCACGGCTCCGGCACCGTCCTCGCGGGCCGCGACGGCTCCGCATCGGGCACCGCGGCCGTCGGGGTGGCGCGCTCCGACGCCGCGCTGAACTCGGCGATCACCACGGTCGACGATATCGACGTCGAAGCCGGCCGGATCACCTCGGTGCTGGCGCTCGGCGACCTCGCCAACGGTGCCCGGCCCGGCCAGTACGGCATCGGGACGGGCGCGACCTCGGTCACCGTCCCGCAGTGACGGCCCTCGGCGCGTCCCCGACGCTCAGGCCCTCGGCGCGTCCCCGACGCTCAGGCCCTCGGCGCGTCACCGACGCTCAGGCCCTCGGCGCGTCACCGACGCGGTGTCACCCTCGGTGTTAGGGTGGGGTTCCGTGGGCTGGCAGGCCCCAAGCTCTAGGAACGGCCTAGAAAAGTAAGCCCTGCCCGTCGTCACGGAGGTTGCTCTTGCCAGCGTTACGCAAGCACCCGCAAACCGCCACCAAGCATCTCTTCGTCACGGGCGGGGTCGTTTCTTCCCTCGGCAAGGGTCTGACGGCGTCGAGCCTCGGCCAACTGCTCACCGCCAGGGGTCTGCGCGTCACGATGCAGAAGCTCGACCCGTACCTCAACGTCGACCCCGGCACCATGAACCCGTTCCAGCACGGTGAGGTGTTCGTCACCGAGGACGGTGCCGAAACCGACCTGGACGTCGGGCACTACGAGCGGTTCCTGGACCGCGATCTGACCGGCTCGGCCAATGTCACGACGGGGCAGGTGTATTCGACGGTCATCGCCAAGGAGCGCCGCGGCGAGTACCTCGGCGACACGGTCCAGGTCATTCCGCACATCACCGACGAGATCAAGCGGCGCATCGTGGCGATGGCCGAACCCGACGCCGACGGACGCCGGCCCGATGTGGTGATCACCGAAATCGGCGGCACCGTCGGTGATATCGAGTCGCTGCCGTTCCTGGAGGCCGCCCGGCAGGTCCGCCATGAGGTCGGCCGGGAGAACTGCTTCTTCCTGCACTGCTCGCTGGTGCCGTTCATGGCGCCGTCGGGTGAGCTCAAGACCAAGCCGACGCAGCATTCGGTGGCCGCGCTGCGCAGCATCGGTATCACCCCGGATGCGTTGATCCTGCGCTGCGACCGCGACGTGCCCGAACCGTTGAAGAACAAGATCGCGCTGATGTGCGACGTCGACGTGGACGGGGTGATCTCCACCCCCGACGCGCCATCGATCTATGACATCCCCAAGGTGCTGCACCGCGAGGAACTCGACGCCTACGTGGTGCGCCGGCTGAACCTGGCGTTCCGTGACGTGGACTGGACGCAGTGGAACGATCTGCTGCAGCGTGTCCACGAGCCCCACGAGACCGTGCGGATCGCGTTGGTGGGCAAGTACATCGACCTTTCCGACGCCTACCTTTCCGTGACGGAGGCGTTGCGGGCGGGTGGGTTCAAGCACCGCGCGAAGGTGGAGTTGCGCTGGGTCGCCTCCGATGACTGCGAATCCGAAAGCGGGGTCGCGGCGGCGCTCGACGACGTGCACGCGGTGCTGATCCCAGGCGGGTTCGGTATCCGCGGCATCGAAGGCAAGATCGGCGCCATCAGCTACGCCCGCAAACGCAAGCTACCGGTACTCGGGTTGTGCCTCGGCTTACAGTGCATCGTCATCGAGGCCGCACGCTCGGTCGGGCTCATCGAGGCCAACTCCGCCGAGTTCGACCCCAAGACACCCGATCCGGTGATCTCCACGATGGCCGACCAGCGCGACGCGGTCTCGGGTGCGGCCGACCTCGGTGGAACCATGCGGCTGGGTGCCTATCCGGCCGTGCTCGAACCGGATTCGATTGTGGCGCAGGCCTACGAAGCCACCGAGGTGTCCGAACGCCACCGGCACCGCTACGAAGTCAACAACGCCTACCGCGACCGCATCGCCGAAAGCGGGCTGCGGTTCTCCGGAACCTCGCCGGACGGCCACCTGGTGGAGTTCGTCGAGTACGACCGCGATATCCACCCGTTCATCGTCGGCACCCAGGCCCATCCCGAGCTCAAGAGCAGGCCCACCCGCCCGCATCCGCTGTTCGTCGAGTTCGTGCGGGCGGCGCTGAACTACAAGGCAGAGGAACGGCTTCCGGGCATGGACATCCCGGAGCACGCAAACGGATCCGAGCATCCCGAGGAGATCGGGCAACTGCTGACGGAGCCCGAACTGCAAAAGTCGCAAGTCCGTGGCTGAGCACGACTTCGAGACCGTCGACTCCGAGACCCGCTACGTCGGAAAGATCTTCGCCCTGCGCGCCGACGAGGTGCGGATGCCGGGCGGCCACACCGCGCGGCGCGAAGTCGTCGAGCACTACGGCGCGGTCGCGGTGCTCGCGCTGGACGACGAGCACAACGTCATGCTGGTGTACCAGTACCGCCACCCGTTCGGCCGCAGGCTGTGGGAGTTGCCGGCAGGCCTGCTGGATGCCGGTGGCGAGCCGCCGCACATCACCGCCGCGCGTGAACTGAAGGAAGAAACTGGTCTGGCCGCAACGACATGGCACACGCTCGTCGACCTCGACTCGGCGCCGGGAACATCCGACGAGAGCGTGCGCGTGTACCTGGCCACCGGGCTGACCGACGTCGGCAGGCCCGAAGCCCACGACGAGGAAGCCGACCTCAAGCTGCAGTGGTTTCCGCTCGAGCAGGCGGTGCAGATGGTGCTGTTCGGTGAGATCGTCAATTCCATTGCGGTAGGCGGAATTCTGGCCACACACGCGACGGGGGATGTGTCCTCACTGCGGCCCGTCGATACGCCTTGGACAGACCGCTCGACCGCGTTCGCTCGCCGCAAGGGCATGTTGTGACCACGTTTCGCACGGCGCTGGAAGACCAGGTGCAGGGCTACCTCGACCACCTGACCATCGAGCGCGGCGTCGCGGCCAATACGTTGAGCTCCTACCGCCGTGACCTGCGGCGCTACACCGAACACCTGACGGGTCGCGACATCGACGACCTGGCCAAGGTGTCCGAAACCGACGTCAGCGATTTCCTTGTCGCGCTGCGTCGCGGCGACCCCGAGGCCGGAACGGTCGCCCTTTCGGCGGTGTCGGCGGCGCGCGCGTTGATCGCCGTGCGCGGCCTGCACCGGTTCGCCACCGCCGAGGGGCTCACCGAGAACGACGTGGCCTGCGCGGTCAAACCGCCGACGCCGAGCCGGCGCCTGCCCAAGAGCCTCACGATCGACGAGGTGTCGGCGCTGCTGGAGGCGGCAGGCGGTGACAGCGAGGCGGACGGGCCGCTGACCTTGCGTAACCGGGCGCTGTTGGAGGTGCTCTACTCGACCGGCGCCCGCATCTCCGAGGCGGTCGGGCTCGACGTCGACGACGTCGACACCCAGGCTCGGTCGGTGTTGTTGCGCGGCAAGGGCGGTAAACACCGGCTGGTGCCGATCGGCCGACCCGCGGTCACCGCGCTGGATGCGTACTTCGTACGGGGCAGGCCCGAGCTGGCGCGTCGCGGCCGGGGCAACGCGGGATTGTCCCCGGGTCGCTCCGCTCCTGCCCCAGGAGCGATCTTCCTCAACGCCCGCGGCGGACGGCTGTCGCGCCAAAGCGCATGGCAGGTGCTGCAGGACTCAGCCGAACGGGCCGGCATCACCGCAGCGGTATCGCCGCACGTGCTGCGGCACTCGTTCGCCACGCACCTGCTCGATGGCGGCGCCGACGTGCGCGTCGTGCAGGAACTGCTCGGCCACGCGTCGGTCACGACGACGCAGATCTACACCATGGTGACCGTCACCGCGCTGCGCGAAGTGTGGGCAGGCGCCCATCCGCGGGCGCGATAGTCAGGCGCCCAGGTACTCCGACTCCAGCACCAGGTCGGGCAGCATCGACTGATACTCGACGTGGGTCTTGTGCTCGACGGTGCGCCACAGCTTGCCCTGCTGTTGGCTCATGTATGCCCGGTACTTCGGGGCGCCGGGGACCAAGACGTTGTCGGCGACGACGACCGACCCGGGATGCAGCCAGCCACGGTCGAGCACGCTCTGCAGATCGGAGAGGTACGCGCGTTTGTCGTGGTCGATGAACAGCACGTCCAGCGTGCCCGCGGCGAAACCGTGTTCGTCGGCCAGCGCGTCGAGGGTCTTGCCGCCGTCACCGAGCGTTCCCACCACGCAGGTAACCCGGTCATCGACCCCGGCATGCGCCCAGATGCGCCGCGCCACTTCGGCGTTGGCCGCGGAGAACTCGACGGAGTACACCTTGGCCGACGGTGCCGCGCGGGCCAATCGCAGCGCGCCGTACCCGCAGTAGGTGCCGAGTTCGAGCACCAGGCGCGGGTCGGCGCGCCGGACCGCGGCATCGAGCAGGGCGCCCTTTTCATCGCCGACGTTCATCAGCATCGACTTCTGATAGGCGAAGTCGTCGATGGTGGCCAGCACGTGCTCGACGTCACCGCGGCGCGCGTGGCGCTCCACGTGCGCCGCACACGCCTGTTCGCGGCCGTCGCCGATCTGGCCGGTCTTCGCGAAACCGGGCATGCCCAGCGCGAAGCGCCAGACCGACCAGCGAAGAAAGGGCAGTTTCTGCTTCAGCGCCATGGCGACACTTTATGCCTCGGTGCGGCCCGATCGCCCCGCATGTTGCCCAGCGGGTCTGCCTGACCAGGCACGCCTGTCCCGTTAAACTTGCCCGGATGTTCGCCATGCGGGTGCTGTGCCTGACCAAAGGTGGTCGCGCATGAGCGACGACGGCGAAAAAGCGGTGGGCCTGACCGGTCGTCCGCCCCGTCCGGTCCCCGAGCCCAAACCCAAGTCCGTACACGGCCCGGCCAAGGTCATCGCGATGTGCAACCAGAAGGGCGGCGTCGGCAAGACCACGTCGACCATCAACCTGGGCGCCAGCCTCGCCGAGTACGGCCGCCGGGTGCTGCTGGTGGACCTGGACCCGCAGGGCGCGCTGTCGGCGGGTCTGGGAGTTCCGCACTACGAGCTCGAACACACCGTGCACAACCTGCTCGTCGAACCGCGGGTGTCGATCGACGACGTCATCGTCAACACCCGGGTCAAGGGCATGGACCTGGTGCCCAGCAACATCGACCTGTCGGCCGCCGAGATCCAGCTGGTCAACGAGGTGGGCCGCGAACAGACCCTGGCCCGGGCGCTGTACCCGGTGCTGGACCGCTACGACTACGTGCTGATCGACTGCCAGCCGTCGCTGGGCCTGCTCACCGTCAACGGCCTGGCCGGCAGCGACGGGGTGATCATCCCGACCGAGTGCGAGTTCTTCTCGCTGCGCGGGCTGGCGCTGCTGACCGACACCGTCGACAAGGTGCGCGACCGGCTCAACCCCAAGCTGTCGATCAGCGGCATCCTGATCACCCGGTATGACCCCCGCACCGTAAACTCGCGCGAAGTGATGGCCAGAGTTGTGGAGCGGTTCGGCGACCTGGTGTTCGACACCGTGATCACCCGGACGGTGCGCTTCCCGGAGACCAGCGTGGCCGGTGAGCCGATCACCACATGGGCGCCGAAATCCAGTGGTGCGGTGGCTTACCGGTCGTTGGCTCGCGAAGTCATCGACCGGTTTGGCGCGTGAACGCCCAGACCGAACCGGACCAAACCGAACAGTCGGGTTTCCAGGTCCGGCTGAGCAACTTCGAGGGTCCGTTCGACCTGCTGCTGCAGCTGATTTTCGCGCACCGCCTCGACGTCACCGAGGTCGCGCTGCATCAGGTGACCGACGACTTCATCGCCTATACCAAGGCGATCGGCCGAGAACTGGAACTCGACGAGACCACAGCGTTTCTGGTGGTGGCCGCGACGCTGCTCGATCTGAAGGCCGCCCGCCTGCTGCCTGCCGGCGAGGTGCACGACGAAGACGATCTCGAACTGCTCGAGGTGCGTGACCTGCTGTTCGCGCGGGTGCTGCAGTACCGGGCGTTCAAGCACGTCGCCGAGATGTTCGCCGAACTCGAGGCCGCCGCGCTGCGCAGCTATCCGCGGGCGGTGGCGCTGGAGGACCGTTATCAGGATCTGCTGCCCGAGGTGATGCTGGGCGTCGACGCCGACAGCTTCGCGCAGATCGCCGCGGCCGCCTTCACGCCGCGTCCGGTTCCTACCGTGGGTACCGAGCATCTGCACCAGGTGGCGGTGTCGGTGCCCGAACAGGTGGCTAACCTGATGGGGCTGCTGGAGCGGCGCGGGGTGGGGCAGTGGGCGTCGTTTCGCGACCTGGTGGCCGACTGCGGGGCCCCGATCGAGATCGTCGGCCGGTTCCTGGCGCTGCTCGAGCTGTACCGGGCCAGGGCAGTAGCATTCGAACAACCAGAACCGCTTGGTGTGCTCCAAATTTCGTGGACCGGAGAACGTCCGACCGAGCAGCACCTCGCGGCGGAAGTGGACCACTATGACTGACGACAACGACGCCGACGCCGCGACTGATCTCGACCTCGGCATCGACGTCGCGACCGCGCCGGAGTTGCAGGATTCCGAACTGGGCGCGGTGTTGGAGGCGCTGTTGTTGGTGGTCGACACCCCGGTCACCGTCGAGCAGCTGGCCGCCGTCACCGGGCAGCCCGCCGACCGGGTCGCCGAGAAGCTGCGGTCGATGGCCGATGAGCTCACCGCCCGCGACAGCGGCATCGATCTGCGCGAGGCCGGCGGCGGCTGGCGGATGTACACCCGGGCTCGCTACGCACCCTACGTCGAACGGCTGTTGCTCGACGGGGCGCGTTCGAAGCTGACCCGTGCCGCGCTGGAGACGCTGGCGGTGGTGGCCTACCGCCAACCGGTGACCCGAGCTCGGGTCAGCGCGGTACGCGGCGTCAACGTCGACGCGGTGATACGCACGTTGGTGGCGCGCGGGCTGATCACCGAAGCCGGCAATGACCCGGACTCGGGTGCGGTGACCTTCGCGACCACCGAGTTGTTTCTGGAGCGCCTGGGTTTGACGTCGCTGGCCGATCTGCCCGATATCGCGCCACTGCTTCCCGACGTCGACGTGATCGACGACCTGAGCGAATCCCTGCACGACGAGCCCCGATTCCGCAAGCTCAACGGGGCACCGTCACCCGAGCAGCCGATGTCGTTTGATGTGGACCAGGATTCAGATGGCTGAACCTGACGGTGTGCGGCTACAGAAAGTGTTGTCCCAGGCCGGAATTGCATCGCGCCGCGTGGCCGAGAAGATGATTCTCGACGGCCGCATCGAGGTCGACGACCAGGTGGTCACCGAGCTGGGCACGCGGGTGGATCCGGACGTTTCGGTGATCCGCGTCGACGGCGCCCGGGTCAAACTGGACGACACCCTGGTGCACCTGGCGATCAACAAACCCAAGGGCATGCACTCGACGATGTCTGACGATCGGGGCAGGCCGTGTGTCGGCGACCTGGTCGAGCACCGGGTGCGGGGCAACAAGAAGCTCTTTCACGTCGGCCGACTCGACGCCGACACCGAAGGGTTGATGTTGCTGACCAACGAGGGTGAATTGGCGCACCGGCTGATGCACCCGTCCTACGAGGTGCCCAAGACGTATCTGGCCACGGTGCTGGGCTCGGTGCCACGCGGGTTGGGGCGCACGTTGCGCTCCGGTGTCGAACTGGACGACGGGCCCGCCAGCGTGGACGATTTCGCCGTGGTCGACAAGGCGCCGGGCAGGACGCTGGTGCGGCTGACCCTGCACGAGGGACGTAAGCGGATCGTGCGTCGACTGCTCGCCGCGGTGGGCTATCCGGTGCAGGAACTGGTGCGCACCGAGATCGGCAGCGTGTCGTTGGGGGATCAGCGGCCGGGCAGCATCCGGGTGCTCACCCAGAAGGAACTCGGCGAGTTGTACCGGGCGGTCGGATTGTGAACGCGACGCTGGTGATCGCCATCGACGGCCCCGCGGGAACCGGAAAATCCACGGCGGCAAGAGATTTAGCGCGCGCTTTGGGGGCGCGCTATCTTGATACGGGCGCGATGTACCGGATCGTCACGCTGGCTGCGGTGCGCGCAGGAGTGGATCTGCACGACACACCGGCCATCGAGACGGTCACCCGGGATGTGCCGCTGTCGGTCGGATACAACCCCGACGAGGACAAGGCTTACCTTGACGCAGAAGATGTTTCGGCCGAGATCCGCGGGGACGCGGTGACCAAGGCGGTGTCGGCAATCTCGGCAGTGCCCGCGGTGCGGGCCCGGCTCGTCGGGCTGCAACGCGAACTGGCGTCGGGCCCCGGCAGCATCGTCGTGGAGGGCCGCGACATCGGCACCGTGGTGCTGCCCGACGCCGACTTGAAGATCTTCCTGACGGCGTCGGCGCACGAACGTGCGCGGCGGCGCAACGCCCAGAACGCCGCTGCCGGCTTGGCCGACGACTACGAATCGGTGCTGGCTGATGTGCAGCGGCGCGACCACTTGGACTCCACGCGCCCGGTGTCACCGCTGCGGGCCGCCGCCGACGCCGTGGTGGTCGACACCAGCGACCTGTCGGCGTCCGAGGTCGTCGCGCACCTGCTGCAGCTCGTCCGCGACCGTGCGGGGGCCACGCCATGACCGGTGACGGCACCTGGAGCGACGAAAGCGATTGGCAGATCGGTGCGGACGACGTCACCGAGGCGGTCGAGGACGCGGCGGCCGCACCGCCGGTGGTCGCGGTCGTCGGCCGGCCGAACGTCGGCAAGTCCACGTTGGTGAACCGGGTCCTGGGCCGCCGCCAAGCCGTCGTGCAGGATGTGCCCGGCGTGACCCGCGACCGGGTGTCTTATGACGCGATCTGGTCGGGCCGGCGGTTCGTGGTACAGGACACCGGCGGGTGGGAACCCGACGCCAAGGGGCTGCAGCAGTTGGTGGCCGAACAGGCGTCGGTGGCGATGCGCACAGCCGACGCCATCGTTTTCGTGGTCGACGCCGTGGTCGGGGCGACGACCGCTGACGAAGCGGCGGCTCGGTTGCTGCAACGCTCCGGTAAGCCGGTGTTCTTGGCGGCCAACAAAGTTGACAGCGAGCGAGGCGAGGCCGACGCCGCCGAGTTGTGGTCGCTGGGCCTCGGCGAACCGCACATGGTCAGCGCGATGCACGGCCGCGGGGTGGCCGATCTGCTGGATGAGGTCATCGACGCGCTGCCCGCGGTGTCCGAGCTGGCCTCGAGCGGGACCGGACCGCGTCGCGTCGCCTTGATCGGCAAGCCGAACGTCGGCAAGAGCTCGCTGCTGAACCGGCTGGCCGGCGATGAGCGGTCCGTGGTGCACGACGTCGCAGGGACCACGGTGGACCCCGTCGACTCGTTGATCGAAATGGAAGGCAAGCTCTGGCGCTTCATCGACACCGCGGGGCTGCGGCGCAAGGTCGGTCAGGCCAGCGGGCACGAGTTCTACGCATCGGTGCGCACGCACGGGGCGATCGACGCGGCCGAGGTGGCGATCGTGTTGATCGACGCATCGCAGCCGTTGACCGAGCAGGACCAGCGGGTGCTGTCGATGGTGATCGAGGCGGGTCGGGCGCTGGTGTTGGCGTTCAACAAGTGGGATCTGGTCGACGAGGACCGCCGCTACCTGCTGGAGCGCGAGATCGACCGGGAGTTGGCGCAGCTGCAGTGGGCGCCGCGGGTCAATATCTCGGCCAAAACCGGCCGGGCCGTGCAGAAGCTGGTGCCTGCACTGGAACGCTCGCTGGAGTCGTGGGACACCCGGGTGCCGACGGGACGGCTGAACACCTTCTTCAAGGAAGTCGTTGCGGCTCATCCTCCGCCGGTGCGCGGCGGCAAGCAGCCGCGCATCCTGTTCGCCACGCAGGCCACCGCACGACCACCGACGTTCGTGTTGTTCACCACCGGCTTCATCGAAGCGGGCTACCGGCGTTTTCTGGAGCGACGGCTGCGTGAGACCTTCGGGTTCGAGGGCAGCCCCATCCGGATCAACGTGCGGGTTCGGGAAAAGCGCGGCAACCGCTCCCGGTGATTTCGGCGCGTTTACGGCCCGTGAGCGGTCCTAACCGCGCCGAAATCGCCCCCGGATAGGGTGACTCAGTGCCCGTCGTCGACATGATTTTGATCGCGTTGGCGGGTCTCGGCGCAGGCGCCATCAACACCCTCGTCGGCTCGGGCACGCTGATCACCTTCCCCACCCTGGTGACACTGGGCTATCCGCCGGTGACCGCGACCATGTCCAACGCGGTCGGGTTGGTGGCAGGCAGCCTGTCCGGCACCTGGGGGTATCGGCGCGAGCTGCGGGGCCAATGGAATCGGCTGGCGTGGCAACTGCCGGCCTCGTTCGTGGGCGCAGGCCTGGGCGCGTGGCTGCTGCTGCACCTCCCGGAGACGGTGTTCGAGCAGGTGGTGCCGGTGCTGCTGGTCGCGGCCCTGGCGCTGGTGGTGGTGGGACCGCGGATCCAGGCCTATGCGCGACGGCAAGCCGAGGCGGCCGGGAGATCCGCCGATCACGTCTCGACGGCAAGGATGGTGGCGCTGGTGGCCGCCACGTTCGCGATCGGTGTCTACGGCGGCTACTTCACCGCGGCGCAGGGCATCATGCTGATCGCCGCGATGGGCGCGCTACTGCCGGAGGACATCCAGCGGATGAACGCGGCCAAGAACCTGCTGTCGTTGGTGGTCAACGTCGTCGCGGCGGCGGCGTACATCCTGGTGTCGTTCGACCGGATCAGCTGGGAGGCGGCCGGGCTGATCGCGGTCGGATCGCTGATCGGCGGATACCTCGGCGCACACTACGGACGGCGGCTGTCGCCGAACGTGTTGCGGGCGGTGATCGTCGTGGTGGGAACAATTGGGCTGTACCGATTGCTCACTGTGTAGACGTCTTCGATAAGCTGCGTTGATCCGCGACCGCGAGAGGGAGACAGGTGGCTGAACGCCAGTTCCGCATTGCACCGTCGGCCCTCTGCGCCCTGGAGCCGTTCTGGCCGTCACGACGGCTGATGGCTTTCGACGAGTGGTGTTGCGCGCGCATCTGACCGCGCCCACCATTCCCTCCGGTCACCCCTGCCCGTGACCGCTTAGTCGAAAGCTGCCGAACCTATGCGTTCGCTTCTGATCTTCGCGCTCGTCGGCGTTGGCGCCCAGCTGGTCGACGGTGCCCTCGGCATGGCGTTCGGCGTCACCGCTTCCACGCTGCTGGTGCTCAGCGGTGTCGGCGCCGCGCAGGCCAGTGCTGCGGTGCACCTCGCCGAGGTGGGCACCACGCTGGCGTCCGGATTGTCGCACTGGCGGTTCAAGAACATCGACTGGACGATCGTGTTGAAGCTCGGGGCGCCAGGTGCCGTCGGGGCGTTCGCGGGTGCCACGGTGTTGTCGTCGTTGTCGACCGAGCACGCGGCCCCGTTGATGGCGGGCATCCTGGTCGCCATCGGTACCTATGTGGTGCTGCGGTTTTCGCTGCGCAACCCGCCAGTGCTGCGGCACGGAGGGACCCCGCACCGGGCGAGGTTTCTCAGCCCGCTGGGGCTGTTCGGCGGGTTCATCGACGCGTCCGGTGGGGGCGGTTGGGGTCCGGTGACGACGAGCACGCTGCTCTCGCGGGGTAAGACCGCGCCGCGCACGGTGATCGGTTCGGTCAGCGCTTCGGAGTTCCTGGTGGCCGCTACGGCGTCGGTGGGCTTCGTGATCGGCCTGCGCGACGAGTTCGTTTCGAACCTGCCGATCGTCGCCGGACTGGCTATCGGCGGGGTGGTCGCGGCGCCGTTCGCGGCCTGGTTGGTCAGCCGGATCAGCCCCGCCCTGTTGGGCACTGCGGTCGGCGGCGTGATCGTGCTGACCAACAGCCAGAAGTTGGTGCACTACTTCGGCATCGAATGGCCGTGGTCGACGGGTGTGTACGCGACGATCACCGTGGCATGGGCGACGGCGCTGATACTGGCGTGGCGGACCTCGCGCGCCCCGCGGTTCGTGCCCGACGACGACGCGCTGGACGCGGCACCGGAAGTGGCCCGGGACACGGCGACGACGGCGAAGCCGGGTTGGGGAGAGCCCAGCGCCCTGCGGTAGGCTTTCGACCGCTGCCGGCGATCCCGGCGGCGGTCGCGGGCTGTGGCGCAGCTTGGTAGCGCACTACACTGGGGGTGTAGGGGTCGCAGGTTCAAATCCTGTCAGCCCGACCATTTGTTTCTGTTGCTCGGCGGCGACACGTAGTTCTACTCATGACCGCCGACCGAGTCCCCGGGCATGCTGAAGACATGCCGCTGACCGCGCATCTGTATTGGCCTCTGTCGCGCGTCGACAAGTTTGCCGCTGAAACCCCGCCGGACCGGGACCGTGCCATCGACGTCGCCCGGCTCGGCGCGCTCGTCGTCGTCGTCTTCGGGCACTGCGCACTGCTGCTGGCCACCATCGACAGCGGTGGTGTCCGGATCGGCAACATCCTCGGCGAGATCCCGGCGCTGACCCCGATCACCTGGGTGGTACAGGTGATGCCGCTGTTCTTTCTGGCCGGCGGCGCCGCGGGGGCGTACGGCTGGCACACCGGCCGGGCCTGGGGCCAGTGGCTGTTCACCCGCGCGCAGCGGCTGTGCCGGCCGGTGTTCTGGTACCTCGCGGTGTGGTCGGCAGCCCTGTTCGGTGTGCGGTTGACCCTCGGCGCGGAGTCCGCGGCCGATCTGGGCCGCGAGGCCGTCGCGCTGCTGTGGTTCCTCGGCGTCTACTTCATCGTGCTGGCATTCGTGCCGGTGCTGACCCGCCTCGACAGCGGGCGCGCCACAACCGCCGTCGTCGCCGGGTTGCTGGCTGTGGCCGGGCTCAACGACGCGATCCGCATCGCGACCGGCACCGCCATGGCCGGTGTCGCCAACTTCGTCGTCGTCTGGCTCATTCCCGTCGTCATCGGCGTCGCGTACGCCCGCAGGCTGATCGGTCGCCGTACGGCGCTCGGGGTCGCGGTCGGTGCGCTCGCCGCACAGATCACGCTGGCGATGGTCGGCCCCTATGAGGTTTCGCTCGTCGTCACCGGAACCGAGCGATTGTCGAACGTTTCACCGCCCACCCTGCTGCTCGCCCTGCACTGCACCTGGATGTCATGCGCATTCGTCGCCACGGCCGGCGCGATCCAGCGATGGGCACAACGGCCACGCATCTGGTACGTGGTGGCCGTCGGCAACGGGGGAGCGATGACGCTGTACCTGTGGCATATCGTCGCGATCGCGATCGCCGCGTTCGCACTGCACGCCGTCGGCCTCGACGCCTACGACGTTGACGCAGCGGGATTCTGGGGCCGCCTGGCGCTGCGGACCGCCGTGTTCGCGGTGGTGATGTTCGCGATGTTCCGCCTGCTGTCACCGCTCGAGCATCGCCGGCTGCCGTGGTGGGACGCACCGGCTTCGGGCGCCGGCGCGAGATCCGTGACGGCCGGCGTGCTGGTGATCGCCGCCGGGGTGGCGCTGCTGCTGCTGGCCAAGAACGGTCTGACCGGTTCGACCGGCTGGACCTTGCTCGGCTGCTTCGTCGGCGCGGCGGCTACCGCACGAATCTGCTTGCGCGCCAGGGCTTGAGCAGATTTGCTAGCAGTCCGGCATCGCCTCTGCGATCGCGCGGCTTTCGGAACGGCCCGTTGCAGGGTATGCCGCCAACTATCCGGGGTCGCGGTGAGTGCGTACGTGACCTCGGTTACGGTCCCGGCGATTGCAGATTTCACGGGCAGAAGGCAATGAGCGCGTTCTGCACCGCTCGCTGCGCGCTCTCCGTCCGCATGAACGCGTCGGTCAACGCACCTGGGTCGTCCGCAGACACGGAATGCCCCGATCCGCTGTCGGAGCCGACATACTTTCCGACCGGGTTGCCCCCGGTTGCATCGGTGAACGCCGCGACGGCCGCATCGACCTGGTCGGCCGGCAACTTCTGACCGAGCAGGGCGGCGTTATCGCGATAGTTTCTCGGGCCCACGATCGCGCACATTTCCGGAAACTGCTCGGCGACCTGGTTCGCCGCTGTGACCAATTGCTCATCGGTGACGTCGGCGCACACCAACGGGCTCGCGGTACCCCACTCGTCGAGGAACCTGGCGCCGTCACTGCCGTACTGTGGCGCGCCACCACCTGGCGACGCTGTGCCGTGCTCGAAGGCGCCGATCACCCGCATACCGGAAGTGCACGAAGACGTGCCTTGTCCGTCTGGCTGTTGATTCTGACTTCGCACACCGCTCTCACTGCCGCTGCAACCACTCGTCAACGCGAGCGCGCCGAGCAACACCGAAACTGCAACGACGATCGGCCTGCCGAATACGCTTACCCCACTTGACAACTCAAGTCCTCTCATTCGTCGCGCTTAGGATATCGCCACATTGCACACAGCATCGGCTCGTTAAGGCGCAAACCGCCTCCGCAATTACGCAACACTGTGTATGTTAAATGCCGGCCGCTTGCCCCGCCGACGGAATCGAGTGCCATGTCGACAACTCCACGCAGTGACGAGGCCTTCGACGCGCTGCTCGGCATGTTTCGCGACCTAGGTGAGGTGGTCCGCGCCGACGCCTGCGATGACCGCGAGCGCCTGGAGGGCTACCGGGTGCTTTCCCGGATTATCGCCCTGTGCAGCGAACTGTCGCTCGACGTCGATCCCGAGGTGCCGCGGTTCTTCCCGATGGCAACGGCGCTGCGCCAGGTCGGCGGACCCAACCCCGACGGCGAGTACGACCTGTGCGCGCTGACCCCCGGCCGTTCGTATCGGGTCCACGGCCGCCGTGAGACGGTGACCTATCTGGGTTTTCAGGTGATGGCTGGCACCGGGCTCACGCCCCGCCGCCTATCTATCGGACACCGATTTGACCGTCGGCGCCGGCGGCACCTTCGAATTCGTGCTCGCCCCAACCGATCCCGGCACCGGTGAGCACTGGGTGCAGATTCCCGACGATGCCTCGGCCGTCGTCGTGCGGCAGTACGTCTCCGACCGCCGGACCGAGCAGCTCGCCACCTACGAGATCGCCCAGATCGAACCAGCACAACCCGTCGCCGCGCTCACCGACGAAACACTCGCCGATCAGCTGAGCGCGTTCACGTGGACGGCCTACAAGCTGATGACGCTGCACCGCACCGTCTTACCGAACCTGTTGGACGAGCCCAACAAACTGGTGACGGCGGAGGCGGCGGCGCTGGGCTCGGAGAACACCACCCCCGACAACCTCTACATGCTCGGCACGTTCGACCTGACCGACGGCCAGGCCCTGCAGCTCGACATCGAACCACCCCACACCCGCTACTGGTCGATCACCCTGGAGAATATCTGGCACGAGTGCCTGGAGCCGTTTCGCAGCCGCAGTTCGGGCACCCAGGCCTCATTTCAACCCCGCGCCGACGGCACCGTGCGCGTCGTCATCGCCGGATATGACCCCGGCGTGCCGAACTGGCTCGACACCGGCGGACGCCGCCGCGGCTTCATCGTGCTGCGCTGGCTCGACAACCCGGACCCGCCCAGCGTCACCACCACCCTGCTCAACCTCACCGAGGTCACCGCATGAAATCCCAGGAGCTTATCGAGTCCGCCATCACCACAACAGGTCTCACCGACTTCGGCGACGACGCGCTATTCGGCGGTGACGGCTGGCGCACCGCTCTGGACGTGCTCGTCGATTCGTTGGCCCGCGAGGCGAACCTGCACGAGATGGGGCAGTTCGTCGTCCAAAATGAGCTCACCCAGTACCTGGTGAACCGGTTGCGCATCGTCGACCACCACCGCCGCCACCCCGAGATTCGGGAGCGCGACATCACGCCGCCGATCGTCATCATGGGTCAGGCTCGCACCGGCACCACCATGCTCTTCGATCTGCTCGCACAGGATCCCGACCATCGGGTGCCGCAGACGTGGGAGGTCGACCAGCCGTTGCCGCCGCCGCGCACCGAGACCTACCTGACCGACCCGCGAATCGCCCAGACCGAGGCGGGTTTCGAGCTCGTGGACACCGTGATTCCAGAGTTTCGGGCCGTGCATCAACTCGGCGCCCAACTCGCCCAGGAGTGCGTGCGCATCACCGCGAGCCACTTCGTCTCCGCGATCTTTCCCACCCAGTACCAAGTGCCCTCTTACCTGCAATGGCTGCTGAATCCGGCCCAGGAGCAGGGACACGTCGCCGGCTCCTACACCTGGCACCGGCGCTTCCTCGAACTGTTGGCCAGCGAAGCCCCCGGCAACCGCTGGCTGATCAAGACCCCGTTTCACTGCTGGACGCTGCCCGAACTGATGGCCGAATACCCACAGGCGCTTCTGGTGCAGACACACCGTGACCCCGCCAAGGTGATGGCCTCCACCACAAGCCTGCTCGCCACGCTGCGCAAGCTGGGCACCGACGACATCGATCAGCCCAGGATGGCCGCCGAGTTCTTCGAGTTCATCCTCGGCGGGCTCGAGCGCAGCGCCGACGCCCGTTTCACCGGTGTCGTACCCGCGGACCGGGTGGTCGACGTCCAGTTCGCCGACCTGATGAACGACCCGATCGGCGCCGCCAAGACCGTCTACTCCGCGTTCGGGTGGACGTTCACCGCCGACGTCGAGGACGCCATGACAAACTTCCTGCGCACCCACGTGCGCGAGGGCCACGGTCATCCGTACACGTTCGAGGCCACCGGCCTTTCGCTCGACGCGATCCGCGAACGCACCGCCCGCTACACCGAGTACTTCGCCGTCGCCGAGGAGCTGAGCTGACCCGCGTCGCCGCGGCCGGCCCGGGCCGACCGCGCGATTCACAACGGCACGAGGCAGTCCTGGCCGCCACCCGGGAGTTGCTCGACGAACGCGGTTACACCGCGGTCACCTTCTCCGAGGTCGGCAAGCGCGCCGGCGTCACCCGGCAGTTGGTCTACCGGTGGTGGGCGGTCAAGGCCTCGTTGGTATCCGAGGCGCTCTTCGGCTTCGGCACGCCCGAGTGGCCGACGGCCTATCGCGGTCCGCTCGGCGCGGACCTGCGGACGTTCGTCGGCGCCATCGTCGACTACGCGTGCCGACCCGATGTGCGTGCCGGCATCGCGGGGCTGATGGCCGACGCGGACCCCCATACTCCGTTGCCGGGTCTGGTCGAGGGCCTGCTGGTTCCGCTGCGTGCGTCACTGACGGCGCTCGTCGACGCCGGGATCGGCCGCGGCGACGCGCGAATGAACGTCGATATCGACTTGACGCTCAACACGATTCGCGGTGCGGTGACCATGCACCTGCTGGCCGATCAGACGCCGCCCGATGTGGTGGTCGACCACGTCACCCAGCTCATGACCTGGGCGCTGACGCGGCCCTAGTGGCAACGGTGTCCGGTTGTGGCACTGCGGCTTTGGCCCGTACCGCGATCAAGCCGCCGCCGATGACCAACGCCGTCCCCGCGTACATGTAGGCCGTCGGCGGATGCTGCCAGACGATCCAGTGCGATCAGCGCGGAGAACACGATCATGGAGTAGATGAACGGTCCTACCTTCTCCGCCGACGCATAGCGATGGGCCACCACGGCACAACAAGGGCAATTCGTCCTTCAGCGCGGGCGCGCGACGATCACCGGCTTGCGAACGGCCTGCACCACGGCCGAGCTGACCGATCCCAGCAGCATTCCGGTGAACCCGCCGCGGCCACGGCTGCCGACGACCACCAGCTGCGCGGACTCGGCGTGCTCGACGAGTTGGCGTGCCGGCTCGTCCCGCACCACCACCGGCCGCACTGCCACGTTGGGGTACCGCTTCTGCCACGGGGTCAGATGATCGGTCAGCCGTTGTTCCTCGTGGGTCTTGACCGTTTCCCAGTCCAGCTCGGGCAGATCGAGCACGGTGTCGCTCCACGCCTCCAACGCCACCACCTCCACGCCCCGCAGCGCCGCCGCCTCGAATGCGATGTCGGTGGCGTAGTCGGCGCCCGCGGAGCCGTCCACGCCGACTAGAACCGGCGCGGTCGCTGTGTCCGGCGTCGCTGATTTGTCGTCGCCGATGACGGCCACCGGGCAATGCGCGCGATGTACCAGCCCCGACGTCACGGAGCCGAGCAGAAGCCTGCTGACCGCGCCGCGGCCCCGGTTGCCGACCACGACCATGTCGGCCGTCTCCGAGATGTCGACAAACGTGGGCACGGTGGATCCGAAGAACACCTCGGTGTTGACTTTGGCGGGCCGGTGCTCGGCGGCGTAGGAGTCGACGAGCTTGACCGCGGCCTCCATGTAGTGCCCGACCATCTCCTGTTGCCACTGGTGCAGGTCGACGGGCAGCGGGACGTGTGGGGACGTGGTGATGATTGGGTTGACCACGTTCACCAACGTGAGCGCGACGCCACGCAGTGCCGCCTCCCGCGCCGCCCAGCCGATCGCCACCGTGGACGTCGATGATCCGTCGACGCCGGCGACGATGCCGGGATTCTCGATCAGAGCCGCCACCTCAGCCTCCTCCGTGCTCGCCGAAAAGCCGGTGCCCAATAGTGTGCCCTGTGGGCGCGCCCGGCGGACGGGAAAGGCCCTTGCTCAGGAGACCGTTTGGTCACCCGTCACGGCACCGTGGCAGACCCAGCCGTCAGGGACCTGCGCGGTCACGACGAGTTCGGTCAGCTCATCGCGGTCCGAGGCAGACAGCGTGTCGTCGGCCTGGGGGTAGAGAATCCGCTCTTCCTTCCAGTTGTGCGATCCCAACAGCGTCAACAATTCTCGGCACAGCTGCGCTGCGGTGTCGGTGCTGTCGCGGGTGAGACAATCGTCGAGTTGTTCCAGCAGCGGCCAGATGTGAGCGTGCTCATGCACCATCACCATGACCGGGCCCACCATGCCCGCCGCCCGCAGCGGCGGGAACAGGTACTCCTCTTCGAGGTAGATGTGTCGCCGCAGCACGGCCACCGCTTGGCGCAGTGCGTCGCGGTGCTCATCGGTGACCTCCGCATGGGCGCTGTCGGCGAAGAGTTCGATACCGCGGTCGATGGTCCGGTGCTCGCGTTCGAGCGCGGCGCTCAACGTGGCGCTCATGCCGTCTCCCGGGCCAGCAGTTGTGCGTTGACGCTGATTTTCGCGCCGGCGAACAGCCGCGACACCGGGCACAGCGCGGCGGCCTCATCCACAACCTTCTGGAAATCTGCGGCTGCGATTCCCTCGACTTCGGCAGTGATGTCCAGTGCCGAGGTGACGATCGTCGGTAACCCGTCGACCTCGTCGAGCGTCACCGTCGCCTGCACGTCCAGCCGTTGCGGCTCAACGTGGTGCTCACCGAGTTTGAGCGCCAGCGCCATCGAGAAGCATGACGAATGCGCTGCGGCGGCCAGTTCTTCGGGGCTGGTCTTACCGCCGGGCTGTTCGGTGCGTGCGGCCCAGGTGACATCGTTTCCCGTGAGCGCCCCGCTGCCGGACTCCATTCGCCCAAAGCCGGTGGCCAGGGGGCCTGCCCAGACGGTGCGCGTGGTGCGATCAGCGATAGCCATGAGTTCTCTTTCCTTCTGCGACGGAGGCCCGTGTTTATACAGTCATTGTTTGTAGAAACGCTACTCCAGTTTCGGCGTTACCGCGAGGGCTGGGCCGCCAGTCGTCCGCGCAACTGCTTGGTCTCCTCGAATTTGGCGGTGACGTCGCGCAGCGGTGAATCCGAACATCCGTTGCGCCATCTCCCGCTCGGATGCGACGGACCCAGTATTGCATTAGGCAAGTCTTGCGTTATGCACGGCTAGATGTCCGCGGCGCGGCGGTATCCGGGTTTCTGCCCCGGCGACACGGTCCGACCGCTTAGGCTCCAGCCATGTCGATCGACCGTGCCGCGCTGGTCGCGGGCAGCATCCGCCTCGCGTCAGGCATCTCATTTCTCGTCGACCCGCTGGCAGCCAACCGGTTGTGGGGCGCCCCTGACGACACGACGCCGACGACCCAACTGCTGTTGCGTTCGATGGGCTACCGCGACGCGCTCATCGGTGGTCTGCTGACCGCGGCGGCGCTGCGTGGGCGCAACACCCGGGGCTGGTTCCTCGCCTCCGGCGGCGCCGACGCCGCCGACCTGCTCGGCGGGATCGGGGTGCACAACGAGATGAAGCCGTCCCAGCGCACCATCGGCCTCGGCGGCGCGGTCATCGGCATCGGCGTCGGGCTGTGGGGCGCAATGCGCGGATGCCCACAGTCATCGCAGAATTCAGCGTCGAGCTAGGGGCTCGGGCCACGGCACGGGCCTCGGCCGCGCACGCACCACCTGGGGCCACCAGAACCACTTGCCCAGCAGCGCTGCGATCGACGGTGTCATGAAGGCGCGGATCACCAATGTGTCGAACAACAGGCCCAGCCCGATCGTCGTGCCGACCTGAGCGACCACGGTCAACTCGCTGACCACCATCGAGAACATCGTGAAGGCGAACACCAGACCCGCGGCGGTCACCACCGATCCGCTGCCGCCCATCGCCCGGATGATGGCGGTGTTGACGCCGGCGGGTAGTTCTTCTTTCAGGCGTGCCACCAGCAGCAGGTTGTAGTCGGCGCCGACGGCCAACAGGATGATCACCGCCATGGCCATCACCATGAACTGCAGTTCGATGCCCAGGACGTGTTGCCACAGCAGCACCGAGAGCCCGAAGGACGCGCCCAGCGACAACACCACGGTGCCGACGATGACACCCGCCGCGACGATGCTGCGCGTGATCAGCAGCATGATCGTGAAGATCAGCGCCAACGCGAGGATGCCCGCGATCATCAGGTCGTAGCTGTTGCCGTCGCGCATATCCTTGAACGACGACGCGGTACCGCCGAGGTAGATCGTAGAGCCCTCCAGCGGTGTGCCCTTGACGGCTTCCTTGGCGGCCAGCTTGATCGCGTCGATGCGGTCGATGCCGGCCGCGCTGAGCGGGTCACCCTCGTGGTTGATGATGAACCGCACCGCGTGCCCGTTGGGCGAGATGAAGTTCTCCATGCCCTTCTTGAAGTCTTCGTTGTCGAAGATCTCCGGCGGCAGGTAGAACGTGTCGTCGTTCCACGAGTTGTTGAACGCATCGCCCATGGCGGACTGGTTCTCCGACATCGCGGCCTGTTGATCCTGCATGCCCGCCTGGGTGGCGTGCATGGTCAGCATCATCTTCTTCATGTTCTTCATCGTCTGGATCTGCTCGGGCATCAGCGCAAGCAGTTGCGGCATCAGCGCATCGAGGCGTTCCAATTCGGGCAGCAGCGCCTGGACATTGTCGGTCATGACATTGACGCCGTCGATGGTGTCGAAGATCGACCTCAGGGTCCAACAGACCGGGATGTTGTAGCAGTGCGGTTCCCAGTAGAAGTAGTTGCGGATCGGCCGGAAGAAGTCGTCGAAGTTGGCGATGTGGTCGCGCAGTTCGACAATGTCGACGGTCATCGTCCGGGTCTTTTCGACCATGCTGTGGGTGGTCGCGTTCATCTCGGCCATCAACGACATCATTCGGGTCATCGTGTCGATGGTCGTCTGCATCTCCTCGGCCTGCACCAGCATGTCGTCCATGCGGTCCTGCATGTACTTGCGGTTCAGGTCCTGGGTGACGCCGCCGAGGCTGATCTGGGCCGGAATCGTGCTGAACTCGATCGGCTTGCCGTCCGGGCGGGTGATCGACTGAACTCTGCCGATGCCGGGCACGTCGAACACGGCTTTGGCGATCTTGTCGATCACCAGGAAGTCCGCCGAGTTGCGCAGGTCGTGGTCGCTTTCCACGAGCAGCACTTCGGGGTTCATCGTGGCGGGGGAGAAATGCCGTTCAGCCGCCGCGAAACCTTCGTTGGCGGGCAGGTCGGGCGGCAGATACTGGCGGTCGTTGTAGTTGGGCTGGTAGCCGGGCAGGGCCAGCAGGCCGACGAGGGAGATCGCGACCGTCACGAACAGGATCGGTGCCGGCCAGCGCACGATGGCGGCGCCGATCTTGCGCCAACCCCGAATCCGCATCGCGCGCTTGGGTTCGAGCAGGCCGAACCGACTGGCCACGATGATGATCGCGGCGCCCAGGGTCAGCGCGACGAACACCGCCGTCGTCATCCCGACCGCCAGCGGCACGCCGAGCGACTGGAAATACGGCAGCCGGGTGAAGGACAGGCAGAACGTCGCCCCGGCGATCGTCATACCCGACCCGAGCACGACGTGGGCGGTGCCGCGATACATCGTGTGGAAGGCGGTGACCCGGTCCTGTCCTATCGTGCGCGCTTCCTGGTAGCGACCGGTGAGAAAGATCGCGTAGTCCGTCGACGCCGCGATGGCCAAGGTGACGAGAAGGTTGGTGGCGAACGTCGAGAGCCCGATGAGGTCGTGGTAGCCGAGGAAGGCCACCACGCCGCGGGTAGCCGCCAGCGCAAGGACCACCATCGCCAGCGTCAACAGCACGGTCGTGATGGACCGGTAGACCAGCAGCAACATCGTGATGATGACGGCGAACGTCACCATCTCGATGATGCGTACGCTGCGGTCGCTGGCGATCTGCTGATCGGCTATCAACGCCGATCCACCGGTGACGAACACGTCGACGCTCGGCGGAGGTGGCAACCCGTCGACGATGTTCTGCACCGTCTCCACCGACTCGTTGGACAACGCCTCGCCCATGTTGCCGGCCAGGTACACCTGCACGTAGACGGCCTTGCGGTCGGCGCTGAGCGCGGCGGCCTCGGTCAGCGGGTCGCCCCAGAAGTCCTGTACGTGCTCAACGTGTTTGGTGTCGGCTTCGAGCTTGCCGATCAGCTCGTTGTAGTAGGCCCGCTCCTCGTCCCCGAGAGGTTCCTGGCCCTCGATGACGATCATCGCCGAGCTGTCGGAGTCGTACTCCTCGAAGACCGTGCCGATGCGTTTCATCGCGATCACCGACGGCGCTTCGTCGGGGCTCATCGAAACCGAACGCATCTGGCCGACGACCTCGAGCTGCGGCACCGAGACGTTGAGGACCGCGATCAGAAGGATCCAGCCGATGATGATCGGCACCGCCAGGCGCCGGATCCAGGTGGCCACGTTGGACCGCAACGGCTTATGTGCTGTCGGTGCCGAATCGACGGCAGGGGTGCTCACCTAGCCAACACCTCGGCTGAGCTCCTCCCTTGGAGTGTTAGACCGTCTTAGTTTTTACCAGATTAGGCTGGCCTACGGCGAACTACCTCTGCTGACCAGCCACGCCGGTGTACGACGCGGCAGTGCGCAACATTGTAGGGGCCTTAGCTGAGGGCAACTTCACCGCCGCAGTAACACGACGAACCCTGGGCCGATATTCACGTTGAGGCACGGCGGATCGACAGAGATGGGGCAGCGGTGCAGACAGCGCTCGAGCTTTCGATGGCCTCGACCGGTATCTCCTGGGCATTGGTTGACGCGACCGGCGCGAACGAGACCGTCCTTGATCACGACCACGTCGACACCGCCTCCGACGACGGCGACATCACCGCTCATCAGGGCGCGGTGCGCGGCGCGCTGGCCATCGCCGACGCCAGCGGTTATGTGGTGAAATCAGTCTCGCTGCGATACACCGACGACGTCGAAGCGAACGCGTCACTGCTTCGGGAGTGGTTGCGGGACACGGGTTTCGACAATGTCGATACCCCGCCTGTCGCGAAGCCGGCACGTCGGCGGCGCCGGTTCGGTTCGCACCTGCGCGCGGCCGCCATCGTGGTGGGCGGTGTGATCGCGCTGTTCGCCGTGGCGCCCGAACTCGGCGGACAGCCGGAAGCCTCGTCGTCGGGCAGCGATGCGGCATCCACCACCACGGTGGTGGCGGTGACCGTCGCGCCGCTGGACGCGCCGGCGTCGTCGCTGAAGACCTACACCATCCCTGACGTGGCGCCGGCGACCCGGCCCGCGCCCACCTACTCCAGCGCGCCCGAGGCCGTCGTCGCCGCCGCTCCCAATCCGATTGCGCCCGTAGGGGACCCGATGACAGAAGTACTGAGCTCGGTGGTCAGCGCCCTACCGTAATCACCAGGTCCAGACGGACGGGTCATGGGGCGGGTAGTCCGCGCACACCTCGGTGCCGTGCGCCACCACACCCTTGTTGTTGAAGAACAGCTTCGCCCAGTTGGGCCACGCGAACGCCATCTGCTCGTAGTAAATATTGGTGGCGATGTTCTCCGAGTAGGCGCGGCGACCGGGGTAGTCCATCGAGAAGTACCAGTGGATCCGGTCCCGTGCGCCCTGCTGGACCTGAGGCGACTTGTTCTTGTAGTCGATCATGTAGCGCTCGTAGTACACCGGGTCGGTGTCCCGCACCGCGGCCATGTACTGGTCGACCGTGCACGTCGTCTTGAGCATCCGGTTGGGGATCGGGTAGTCCTCGGTGGCGTCCGCGGACGCCGTTGCCGGAAAGAGCACGGCCGCGCTGACGGCCGCGGCCAGGGCGATGCTGACTTTGCGTAACACTTTTCGACTCCTTCTAGCGCGCCGCGTCGTCGAGAATCGGCAGTTTGTCGGGACAGTAGGTGCGCAGCGCCGCGCCGAGGAACTGCCACGCCTGTTCGGTGGTGCTACCGCGCTGCAGCTGGTCGAAGATGAACTCCGCGGAATCGTTGGCGCTGCGGTCGACGTCGTTGCGCAACCGCTTGCAGCTGATCTTCGCGATCCAGGCGTTGAAGTCGCGCTGACCGTAGATCCCGTAGCTGTGCAGCTCCGAGGCAAAGGCAGTGTCGACATCAGCGGATGCCGGCGCCGCGAACGTCAGTCCCGCTGCGGCCACCGCTATTGCGACCATCGAGCGCTTCAAAGCTGCCCTCCTTGTTGACCCGCCTGTGTGAACTCTTTGGGTTTCGGCCACGCCGATGGTACGGGTCGCTGACGGACCCGTTGAGGCCACCAGAACCATTTGCCCAACAACGCCGCGATCGACGGCGTCATGAAGGCGCGGACCACCAGAGTGTCGAACAGCAAGCCTAACCCGATGGTCGTGCCCACCTGGCCGATTACGGTCAATTCGCTGACCGCCATCGACATCATCGTGAACGCGAAGACCAGGCCCGCCGACGTCACCACCGAGCCGCTGCCGCCCATCGCGCGGATGATGCCGGTGTTGATGCCGGCATGCAGCTCCTCTTTGAGCCGGGCCACCAACAACAGGTTGTAGTCGGCGCCGACCGCCAACAGGATGATGACCGACATCGCCATCACCATCCAGTGCAGATCGATCCCGAGGATGTGCTGCCAGATCAGGATCGACAGGCCGAACGACGCACCCAACGACACCACCACCGTGCCGACGATCACCGCGGCGGCCACCACGCTTCGGGTGATCAGCAACATGATGATGAAGATCAGCGCCAATGACGCGATCGCCGCGATCGTCAGGTCGTAGACGTTGCCGTCGGCCATATCCTTGAACACCGCGGCCGTGCCGGCCAGATAGATCTTGGAGCCCTCCAGCGGCGTGCCCTTGATGGCCTCCTTGGCCGCCTGTTGAATCTGCTCGATCTTGGCGATGCCCTCCGGGGTCATCGGATCGCCCTCATGAGAGATGATGAACCGCACCGAATTTCCGTCAGGCGAGATGAAGTTCTCCATACCCTTCTTGAAGTCTTCGTTGTCGAACACTTCCGGCGGGAGGTAGAAGGAGTCGTCGTTCATCGACGCGTCGAACGCCTCGCCCATGGCGCTGGAGTTCTCCTGCATCGCCGCCATCTGATCCTGCAGCCCCTTCTGGGAGGCGTGCATGGTCAGCATCATCGTCCGCATGGTCTTCATCGTCTCGATCATCGACGGCATCAGGACGACCATCTGCGGCATCAGCTCATCGAGGCGCTCCATATCCGGGAGCATGTCCTGGATGTTGTGGGTCATCGTGTCGATGCCGTCGAGGGTGTCGAACACCGACCGGAACGCCCAACAGATCGGGATGTTGTAGCAATGCGGTTCCCAGTAAAAGTAGTTGCGTATCGGCCGGAAGAAGTCGTCGAAATTGGCGATGCTGTCCCGCATTTCGGCGACGCTGACCGTCATGTCCTTCATCTTGGTGACCATTGCGTGGGTGACGTCGGCCATCTCCGCGGTCAGTGCCGACATCCGTTCCATGCTCGCGATGGTCTTCGACATCTCATCGGCCTGAACCAGCATGTCGGCCATGCGGTCCTGCAGATACTTCTGGTTCATCTGCTGGGTGGTGCCCTGCATGCTGATCAGGAACGGAATCGAGGTGTGTTCGATCGGCTTGCCGTCGGGCCTGGTGATGGCCTGCACCCGGGAGATCCCGGGAACCCGGAACACCGCCTTGGCGATCTTGTCGATGACCAGGAAGTCCGCCGAGTTGCGTAGGTCGTGGTCGCTTTCGACCATCAACAGTTCCGGATTCATCCGTGCCTGTGAGAAGTGGCGGTCAGCGGCCGCGTAGCCCTCGTTGGCGGGCAGGTCCGCCGGCAGGTAAGTCCGGTCGTTGTAGTTGGTGTGGTAGCCGGGCAGGGCCAGCAGACCGACCAGCGACAGCGCGATTGTGGCGACCAGGATCGGGCCCGGCCACCGCACGACGGCGGCGCCGATCTTGCGCCAACCGCGCACCCGCATCGCCCGCTTGGGTTCGAGCAAGTTGCCGAACCGAGTCGCCACGGTGATGATCGACGACCCGAGCGTGAGCGCGGCGAACACACAGGTCACCATGCCGATGGCCAGCGGGACACCCAGCGACTGGAAGTAGGGCAGCCTGGTGAAGCTCAGGCAGAACGTGGCGCCGGCGATCGTCAGGCCCGAGCCAAGCACGACGTGGGCGGTGCCGCCAAACATGGTGTAGAAAGCCGATTCTCGGTCTTCACCAGCGCCACGCGCTTCTTGGTATCGCCCGTTGAGGAAGATCGCGTAGTCGGTGCCTGCGGCGATGGCCAACGTGACGAGCAGGTTGGTGGCAAACGGTGAGAGCCCGATGATTTCGTGGTAGCCGAGGAAAGAGACCACGCCTCGGGTCGCGAGCAACTGCAGCACGACCATCACCAGCGTGATCACCACGGTGACGATCGAGCGGTAGACCAGCAGCAGCATCGTGATGATTACCGTGAAGGTGACCGCCTCGATCAGCCGCATACTGCGGTCGCTGGCGATGTGCTGGTCGGCCGACAGGGCGGCCGGGCCCGTCACGTACGCCTTGACACCCGGCGGCGGCGGGATGCCGGCCACGATGTCCTGGACCGCCTGCACCGATTCGTTGGCCAGGCTCTCGCCCTGGTTACCGGCGAGATAGGCCTGGACGTAGACCGCCTTGCCGTCGTTGCTCTGCGCGCCAGCCGCGGTCAGCGGGTCGCTCCAGAAGTCCTGGACGCTCTGGACGTGCTTGGTGTCGGCTTCCAGCTCGTCGACGATCTTGTCGTAGAACGCGCGCGCATCGTCGCCGAGGGGTTCTTCACCCTCCAGGACGATCATCGCCGAGCTGTCGGAGTCGAACTCCTCGAAGACCTCGCCGATGCGTTTCATCGAGATCATCGACGGCGCCTCGTCGGGGCTCATCGACACCGCGCGCATCTGACCGACCGTCTCCAGTTGCGGCACAGCGATATTCAGCACCGCGATGAGCAGGATCCAGGCCAGGATGATCGGCACCGCGAACTTGCGGATCATCCTCGGGATGAACGGACGTTGGGTGTGCCTCGCCGGCGGGAAGGCGTCTGTCGGCGCCTCGCTGGACGGCACGCTCATGCGGATTTCACGTAGCAGAAGGTCTGGGCGCTGACGCCGGTGGAGGTTCTCTCGTCCTTGACCTCGTCGTCGACGGTGATCCGACAGGTGATCGATTGTCCGTCACCCTGAGCGACGATGTTGGGCGCCGCAGACGGGGCGGTCGTTTGCAACGTCAGGGTCCACGGCAGCGACGCGCCGTCGACGCGGATCGGTTTGGCGTCGAGATCGAGGTAGTTGATGTCGGCGTAGGAACCGGTGCCGAAGATCTCGTAGGTCACGACTTTGGGGTCGAACGGTTCGGGGTCGTCGGCGAACACCGTCGGCGTGGTGATAATGCCCTCGGCGCCGAAGAACGTACGGATGCGCTGCACGGTGAACCCGGCGATGGCGACCACGACGATGATCACGAGTGGGATCCACACCCGCTTGGCGAGGCGGATCACGTCATTCGCCTTCGACCGCTGCCGTCCATATATCGCGCCCCTTGATTTTCGTATCGTCTCAATTCCGGCGTGCGTACTTAGCCGGTATAACTTCTCATTTCGGCCTAGGTTAGCTCAAGTCAGTGTGTCGCTGGTCACTCCCACCGTGACCTTGCGGTTTAGATCACTCACCGGGAAGTTCGAACCGTTGCAGGTGGCGGTCGATGAACGCCTGGGCCTCGGCGTGACCTCGGGTGATGCCCAGTCCGCGCTCCAGCAGCAGCACCCGTGCCAGGCTGGTCAGGATCATCGACATGACCACCGGCGGAAACGCCTCGACGTCGACATCGTGGGCACGCAACGCAAGTGCCATGGCGTTTTGCTCCGCGTCGCCGAACCGATCGGCATACGCCGCGATTTCGCTGCGGATCTCTTTGCGGTGGTTGGCCAACGCCATGAATTCCATCCACAGCTGGGCGCCGTGGGTGCTGTTGAGCCGCCACAGCGCGTGCAGGGGTTGATCCCCGGCCGTGGCCTGGCGCTGTTTGGCGAGGTTGGCCTCGGCACCCGACCGCAGCACTGCGAGGTAGAGGTCGTCCATCGTCGGGAAGTAGTAGTGCACGAGCGCGGGCTTGACCCCGGCCTTGGCCGCTACGCGGCGCGAAGTGGCTGCGGCGTAACCGTCTTCCAACATCACCTGGGCGGTCGCCTCGATCAACGCCTGTCGCGTTGCCGACTCGCGGCGGACCCTTGACCCCTGCTCAGCGGGGCTGCTAGACATAGCCTCAGCATAAATGTTGGGCGATCGCCCAACAATTGAGGGAGCGTGGATGGCCGGTCGGGTAGCTGGCAAGGTTGCGTTCATCACCGGTGCCGCACGAGGTCAGGGACGCAGCCACGCGGTGCGGCTTGCCCAGGAGGGCGCCGACATCATCGCGATCGACGTCTGCCGTGGTTTCGGGGGCTCGCCGGCGCCGGCGGCCACCCCCGAGGATCTGGCCGAGACGGCGGACCTCGTCAAGGGCCTCGATCGCCGTATCGTCACCGCCGAGGTCGACGTCCGCGATTTCGGAGCGCTCAAGGCCGCGGTCGACAACGGGGTCGAGCAACTCGGCCGCCTCGACATCATCGTGGCCAACGCCGGCATCGGCACCGTCGGCGTCAAGCTGCACAAGATGGGCGAAGAGTCGTGGCAGGAGACGTTGGACGTCAATCTCGGGGGCGTCTGGAAAACCGTCAAGGCAGGTGTGCCGCACCTGCTGGCCGGCGGACGCGGCGGCTCGGTGATCATCACCAGCTCGGTCGGCGGGCTCAAGGCCTATCCACACGTCGGCCATTACGTCACCGCGAAACACGGCGTCGTCGGCTTGATGCGGACCTTCGCCGTCGAACTGGGACAACATTCGATCCGCGTCAACACCGTGCATCCGACCCACGTCAACAGCCCGCTGTTGATGAACGAACCGACCTACCGGATGTTTCGCCCTGACTTGCCCGACCCCGGACCCGACGACCTGGCACCGGTCTGTCAGTCCTTTCATTTCCTGCCGACCCCGTGGGTGGAGACCGAAGACATCAGCAACGCGGTGCTGTTTCTGGCCTCCGATGAAGCCCGCTACATCACCGGTGTCACGTTGCCCGTCGACGCCGGCAGCATGCTGAAGTAGAGGAAGCAATGAGCGTCCCCGATACCGGCTCAGCCACCGACGTCTACTACGACCCATACGACGTCGATATCACCGCCAACCCGTATCCGACGTACGCGCGGCTGCGCGAAGAGGCGCCGATCTACTACAACGAGCGCTACGACTTCTGGGCGCTCTCACGTCATTCCGACGTCGACAAGGCCCTGGCGAACTGGGAGACGTTCTCCAACCAGCGCAGCGACATCCTGGAGCTCATCAAGTCGGACTTCGACATGCCCAAGGGTGTAATGATGTTCGAGGATCCGCCCATCCACACGATGTTGCGCGGGCTGATGTCGCGGGTGTTCACGCCGCGCCGGATGGCCGAGATCGAGGACCAGATCCGCCGCTACTGTGTCGGCTGCCTTGATCCGTTGGTGGGCTCCGGCGGTTTCGACATCATCGCCGAGCTGGCGTCGATGATGCCGATGCGGGTGATCGGTATGCTGCTGGGTATCCCTGAGTCCGAACAGGTTTCGGTGCGCGATGCCAACGATGCCAACCTTCGCACCAAGCCGGGCGCGCCGATGAAGGTCGTCAACGCCGACAAGATCGCCGACGGCAGCATCTATGCCGACTATGTCGAGTGGCGGTCCAAGAACCCGTCCGACGATCTGATGACCGCCCTGCTCAACGTCGAGTTCACCGACGAGGACGGTGTGACGCGCAAGCTGACTCGCAAAGAGGTGCTGCACTACACCCAGGTGGTGGCCGGTGCGGGCAACGAGACGACCGGGCGGCTCATCGGCTGGCTGGCCAAAGTGCTTGCCGAGCACCCGGATCAGCGCCGCGAGGTCGTCGAAGACCGGTCGCTGCTCACCCGCACCGTCGATGAGACGCTGCGCTTCGAGCCGACCGGCCCGCACGTCGCGCGCTACATGGCGCGCGATTTCGAGTGCTACGGCACGACGGTGCCCGCTGGGGCGGCGATGTTGTTGCTGTTCGGTGCCGCCAACCGGGACCCGCGTCGCTACGCCGATCCGGACACGTTCGACATCCACCGGCCCAACATCGCCCACCTGACGTTCGGCAAGGGACTGCACTATTGCCTGGGGGCGAACCTCGCGCGACTGGAGGGCCGTGTCGCGCTCGATGAACTGCTGAACCGCTGGCCGGAGTGGGACATCGATTACGAGACTGCACAACTGGCGCCGACGTCGACCGTGCGCGGTTGGCAACACCTCCGCATCGTGGTGTGAATGCCCTCGGTGCCGAAAGGGGCAAACGGGCGGGAAAGCGCGAGTAGATCACGTCATTTCGTCGATCTCGGGGTTTGAACTGAGCGCGGATGGGGCAAGATGAGCGCATGCGAAACGTCATCCGTCGTTCCTCTATCGTCGCTGCCGCGTTCGCGCCGGTGGCCGCGCTGTCGGTGATGGCGTCGGCCGTCGGCGCTGCCCAGCCGCTCAACTGCCAGAACGGGGAGTGGTGGGACCCGGTCGACAACGTGTGCCGGCCGCCGGTGGCGACCGCGCCGCTGGCATGCGCACCGGGGGAGTACTGGAACCCGGTCAAGAACGTCTGTCGTCCCCTCGGGCAGTACTAGGCCGCGCGTCGGGACCGACGAATTGGCGAGGTCTACTCGCGCTTTCGCGCTCAAACGCGATCCGTGGCGCGAAACGTCACCGGAAGACGCGTGGGGGAGCGAAACGGCATACCCACGATTCTGGTGTCGTCGCCGGCGACCAGTTCGAGATCGGTGACCCGGTCGAAGAGGCTGTTCAGCATCGCCCGTGTCTCGACCCTGGCCAGATGTAGGCCAAGGCAGCTGTGAATGCCGCCCGCAAACGAGATGTGGGGTTTTCGCGCCCGGTGGATGTCGAAAACCTCGGCGTCGGGCCATCGCTTCTCATCGCGGTTGGCCGAACCCATGCACAGGTTGACCTGTGCACCTTGCGGAATGCGCACGCCGTGGACCTCAACGTCGCGAGTCGTGTTGCGCGGCACCGAAACCAACGGGGTCTCGTAGCGCAGGCCCTCCTCGATCGCGATCCCGATAAGGTCGCGGTCCTTCTGCACCTCATCCAGCTGCTCGGGATGGGTCAGCAGTAGATAGAGCAGGTTGCTCGACGACCGATAGGTGGTCTCGAGCCCGGCGGGCAGCAGCAGCCGGAGAAACGAGATGATCGCTTCGTCGGTGAGCCGTTCGCCGTCGATCTCCGCGGCGACGAGGTCACCGATGATGTCGTCGGTATTCGCCTTGCGCCGCTGATCCACCTGATCCTGGAAGTAGGCGCCCAATTCGACAGATGCGTTGAGCCCGGCCTCGATGTCCTCGCTGATCGAGATGAGCTCCAGTGACAGCCGCCGGAACAGCTCCAGGTCCTGCTGCGGCAGCCCCAACAGCGCCGCGGTGATGCGGGTGGGGAATTCGAATGTCAGCGCCCGGACCAGGTCGGCTTCACCGTTGTCCCTGATCTCGTCGACCAGACGGTGACAGATCGGGTCGATCAGCGCAGGCTCCCAGTACTCAAGTGCGCTCTGCCGAAAGGCCTTGGCGACCAGGCTGCGATGGTCGTGGTGCTGCTTACCGTGCATGCTCAGGATGGTCGGGCCGAGCACCAACCCGATGGTGTTGTCATAGAACTCCGAGGCGAACGTGTCGCCGTCGCGGAACGCGGAGAACACGCTGTCGAAATCGAACAGCGTCCACTCCTCATCGGAGACCAGCTCTGGAGGCGCCATCGAGGTGTCGCTGATCGATCCCCGCCACACCGGTTCGGTGCTGCGCTTGTACGCGAAGAAGGCATAGGGGTCACGTGCCAAGTCGGGGGCTATCGAATCGTCGGAATCGATACTGATCGTCACCTGGCCTCCCGGACAGCACATCTTTGCGCCGTAAGTAACTATCTTTACTAATTTAGGTAATCTAGGTCAAGGCGACCGACGGGACGTGATGCAGCGCCTGGCGGTCTGCCGGCCACGGTCAAGGCGCGCTGAAATCAGCTGCCCGCGCGGCGCTGTACCTCCAACGGAACCACCGGCGGCCGTGCGGACGGGCCGCGGGTGACGGCGTGCAGCCTGATCTCGGGCAGGTCCACCGACGGATCGAGGGAGTCCAGCCACACGACCGCTTCCGCGACGTCCTCGGCCCGAATCGCGTACATCTCGAACGGAACGTCCTGCAGCATCTCGGTTTCGACCGGGCCGGGGGTGACGACGTGCACGTTGATGCCGTCGCGGTCAACTTCCTGCGCCAGCGCCCCGGCGAACGCGTTCATCCCCGCCTTCGACGCCGAATAGGCGGTGCGGGCCCGCATCGGTTCGTGGGCCGCCGAGGACGAGACGAACACGAAGCGCGAACCCGCCGTCATGTGCGGCAACGCGGCCGAGCTCACCACAAAGCACGAATCCAGGTTGGCCGCCATGGTGGCCCGCCATTGCGCGAAGGTCTGCTTGCGCACGTAGGTGCCTCCGAGGACGCCCGACGCGTGCACCACCAAGTCGATTCGGCCGGCCGCGTCGACCGCGGTCTGGAAGGTGGCGGGTTCGCTCGCGTCGGCGACGACGTAGCGGGCACCGACTTCGTTGGCTGCCGCGCGTAACGGTTCCTCGCGCCGCGCGATAAGGAGCACATCGTATCCGGCCGCGACGAGCCGTCGGCCACAAGCCTTTCCGATGCCACCGCTGCCGCCGGTGATCAGCGCCGTGCGCATACCCGACCCTGTCAGCGCTCGCGTTGCGCAAGCGCCTGCGGCGACAGCGCCACGATCCGCTGCTCGGGATCGCCACCGAGCAGATAGGTCTGGGTATCGGCAACGTGACGCGCGGCCAGCTTCCTGGCACGTTCGGCGTCACCGGCTTCGATGGCGTCGGCGATCTTGGTGTGCACCCGCAATGCGATGCGGCGCTTGCTCAATGACGGGTACTCGCCCCGCGCCGCTGTTTCCTGCGCCCACCAGTTCAGGTGGCCGGTCCACAGCGTCTCGAGGCTGCCGACCACCGCGTTCATCGTGTGGTTGCCGCAGCCGCGCACGATTTCGTCGTGGAACTGCCCGCCGATCTCGGTGAACCGCGCACCGTCGTCGATATGTTCGGCCATGGCGTCGTTGAGTTCTTTGAGCTTGGGTATCAACGTCTTACCGCGATCGGGCCGGCGTGCGGCAAGGGCCGCGCACATCGGGTCGAGTTCCTGTAGTGCAGTACCGAGATCGGCGAGGGGAACGTAGTCGCTCTGCAGCAGCAGTCCGAGCATGTAGGCCGCGCTCGCTTTGGCCGGTGCGTGCACGACCGCACCGCCGCGGTTGCCGCGACGCACCGATACCAGGCCCTCGGTTTCCAGGATTCGCAACGCTTCTCGCAGCGACACCAGGCTGACGTTGAACTGCTCGACGAGCACTTCCTGTCGGGGCAGCAGGTCACCGTCGGACAGTTCACCCTCGATGATCTGGCGACGCAGTTCGTCGGCGACGATTTCGGCGGTTCTGCGTGCGCCCAGCCGCCGTCGCGCTTCGGGACCGATACCCAGCGTTGTCATGACATCGCAATGTTAACAGTGACAGCGCCGCTAACTGCGCGGGCTATCCGCCAATAGTTATTAAGATGGCCAGAAATGAGGGAGGTCGTGCATGTGGGCGACATAGCACCCACCCCGCTCGGTGACCTGCGCGTGGTGGAGGTCAGCGACCGCATCGCCGGCGCGTACTGCGGCAAGCTGCTGGTGGACGCCGGCGCCGACGTGGTCAAGGTCGAACCGCCACAAGGCGATCCGTTCCGCCGCTATACGCTCACCGGCGCCGCGCCTCCAGCGGCTGTCGATGCGCCGCTGTTCAGCTATCTGAACGCCGGAAAGCGCAGCGTCACAACGTGTTCTGATGATCTAGTGTCCGGAGCGGATATCGTGGTGCTGACGGCCGACCGCGACGGCGCGCGACGGTGGGGTGTCGACCCGCAGCGGCTTGTCGAAATCGCACCCCATTGCGTGATGGTCACCGTCTCGGACTTCGGTTGGAGCGGTCCGTGGTCGCAACGCCCGGCGACGGAGTTCACACTGCAGGCCGCCTCAGGTCTGACCGGGTTCCGCGGTGACCCGGCGGGCCCGCCGATTTCGATCGGCGGCGAGCTGGGGGAGTTCATGGGCGGGGTGTGGGCGGCCTACGGCGCGCTGGCCCTGCACCGGCGGGTACGCAACGGCGGTCCGGGCGGCCATCTCGACATGTCGATGCTCGAAGCGGTCACGCTGATGCAGAGCGGCGAGTGGCTGCACAGCCAGCTACTGCAGGTGCCGCCCGTGCAGCGCTCGGTCGAGGTGCCCTCGATCGAGCGGGCCAAGGACGGCTATGTCGGGATCAGCATGGTGACCGGTCAGCAGTGGCTGGACTTCGCCGCGATGCTGGACTGCCCGGAGTTCACCGAAATTCCCGCGCTGCAGTTCCAGATCGGCCGGTGGGACTACCGCGACTGGATCCGCGAGCGTATCGATCCGTGGATGCGCGCGCGCACCGTCGAGGAGGTCGTCGAGCTCGGGCAGTTGTTTCGGCTGCCGCTGGCGCCGCTGGGCAACGGCGCGACGATCCCGCAACTGGACCACATGGTGCAGCGCGGCGTGTATGTGAAGAACCCCGCGGGTTTCCGGCAACCCCGTCCACCGTGGCTGATGAGCGAGGCCCGACCGGCGCCGCTGCGCGGCGCACCGGCTGTCGGCGCCAGCGACGGTGAGAGCCCGTGGGCGCCAAGGGAAATACTGGCGACCATACAGTCGTCGGGTGACCGCCCGCTTGCTGGCGTCCGAGTCGTGGACTTCACCGCGTTCTGGGCGGGTCCGGCGGCCGCCCACGCGCTGGCCGCGTTCGGCGCCGACGTGATCAAGATCGAGTCGGTGCAGCGCCCCGACGGCATCCGGTACTCGGGCGGTATGCGCAAGGATGTCGACGACTGGTGGGAGTACGGCTGGGTCTTTCACGCCATGAACACCAACAAGCGGTCGGTGACACTCGATTTACAGTCGCCCGAGGGGCTGCGGCTGCTCAAGCAACTGGTGAGCAAGGCCGACGCGGTGGTGGAGAACTTCTCACCACGGGTGATGGATCAGTTCGGCCTCGGCGCCGACGTCCTGCTGGGCATCAACCCGCGGCTGGTCGTGTTGCGGATGCCCGCGTTCGGCCTGAGCGGTCCGTGGCGCGACCGGGTGGGGTTCGCGCCGACGATGGAGCAGATCGCCGGCCTGGCGTGGGTGACCGGCCTACCCGACGGACCGCCGATCGCCCCCCGCGGGGCGTGCGATCCGCTCGCGGGTGCGCATGCCGCGTTCGCTCTGCTCGCGGCGTTGGATTTCGCCGAGCGCACGGGTCGCGGCCAACTCGTCGAGGTACCGATGATCGAGACGGTGTTGAATGTGACCGCGGCGCAGACGATGGAGTACGAGGTCTTCGGCGAGGTGCTGGAGCGCCGCGGCAACCGGGGCCACACCGCGGCCACCCAGGACATCTATCGGTGTGCGGGGCAGGACAATTGGGTGGCGGTGTGCGCGCACACCGATGCCCAACGCGCTGTGCTCAGTGAGCTCGCCGGCGGGCTGGACGCCCGGTTGGACCGGTGGCTGGCCGCTCAGGACGCCGAGACTGTAGTGGAAACGCTTGTGGAAAGGGGTGTTCCGGCAGCCGTGGTGATCTCGCCGTCTCTGGTGGTCGACAACCCGCAGCTGGTGCATCGTGGGTTCTTCGAGAAGCTCGTCCACCCGAGCACCGGGCCCGGGTGGTATCCGTGTCCACCGTTCGCCCGCCCCGACGGCGTCGACGCGTGGCTGTACCGCACACCGCCGACGCTAGGTGAGCACAACGCCGAGGTGCTGTCGCAACTGTGCGGGCTCGACGACGCCGACCTGGCGCGGCTCAGCGCCGACGGCGTGATCGGCACCCGCCCCAAGGGCTTCTGAGGCCAAACGCGCCCACCGGACCGATTCCCTGGATGAGCGGCCGGTCGCGGCGCAGCGCCGTGCACAGCTCGTCGGGAAAACCGTTCTGCCGCAACGACAAATCAGACAGGTAGACCGGTTCGGTCGTCGTCACGCCGGCACTCCTGCGTCATCCTTGCTTTAGCAGGCCTAAAATAGTAAAAATAGGCAACGGCGGGTCCTCGCGACCTGCGGCGTTGCTTCGCGGACGGAGACAGCAGTGACGGAGACGGACATCCTGGATCCGTCGGAGCGCGAGTTCGGGTCAACCGGGATCAGCCTGTCGTCGTATCGCTTCCCGACCGGCTGGTTCATCGTCGGGTTCGCCTCGGAGCTGTCCGCGGGCCAGGTCAAACGTGCCCACTATTTCGGCGAGGAGCTGGTGATCTTCCGGACCGAATCCGGTCAGGTCAACGTGTTGGACGCCTACTGCCAGCATCTCGGCGCGAACATGGGTGTCGGCGGCACCGTCGAAGGTGAGCGCATCGTCTGCCCGTGGCACGGCTGGCACTGGAACGGCGACGGCACCAACGCGCTGATCCCGTACAGCAAGATCGGCTGCAAACAGAACGTGCGCATCCGCAGCTACCACAGCATGGAGTGGTACGGCTTCATCCTGGTGTGGCACGAACGCCACGGCCGCGCACCCTACTGGCAGCCGCCGGTGCTGCCCGAACTCGAAACCGGTGAGTACTACCCGCTGCACCCGCACACCCGGATGCTGAACCGGGTCAAGGTGCATGCCCAGATGATCATCGAGAACGCCGCCGACCCGTATCACGTCCAGTACGTGCACAAGGCCGCCAACCCGGCCACCACCGCGTCCTTCGAGCTGTCCGGCTACCACCTGCATGCGACGGTCAACGCGAATTTCGGTGGGGGACGGGCCAAGACGTGGCTGACTCCCAACGGCCCCGTCGACGCCAAGATCATCTACGACAACTACTCGCTGGGTCTGGGGGTCGTCCGGTTCCCCTCCGAGCTGGTGGCCACCGTTCAGGTGACCGGCCAGACCCCGGTGGACGAGGACTACACCGACTACTTCTACACCCAGGCTTCGGCCCGCGCACCGGGCGACGCCGGCGACAAACCGACGGGCCGGGCCGCGAAATTCCTGCAGCTGCAACAGGAAGTCATCAAGCAGGACTTCTTCACCTGGGAGAACATGAAGTACCTGGAGAAGCCCAACCTCGCCCCGGAGGAGGCCGGTGACTACGCGGCCCTGCGGCGCTGGGCACACCGGTTCTATCCAGGGCCCGAGCCGTCGGCGACCGATTACGGGTACACCGCCGACGGCCAACCCGATCCGGCGGCAGCGCAAGCGTGACCGAACCGCTCCCCGTCGCCCTCAGATCCGTTTCAGATGACGGTGTCGCGGGTACGTCGGAGGGCACCTGCCGGGCGCCGGCAACACATCCGATGAGCGAGGGGTATGTGTCGTCGGTGTCCGGCAGCTTCATGTGCGGCCGCACCCCGAGTGGTTTTTCAACCGGGACTCGCCTGGCTACCTGGGTAGTCGCGAGAAGGAGACGCCTATGACCATGACCTACCAGCAGCAGTACGTGCTCGATGGTCTCGCGGGACGGGCGGCGATCCTCGATCTGGATGCCCGACACAACCGGTTGTACTCCGCCGGTGACCGAAACGGGTGGATCGCCACGTTTCGGCACGCGGGCGCGACGTACACGCGCGGGGGAGAGTCATTCAGCGATCTGCGGGCCGCGTTCGACGGCGGCGGCGGGCGGCGGCTGGTGACGCTCGACCATGAGATCGCGGTGGACGGCGTGGACGCGACCCAGCGTTGTGTCGCGGTGTTGTTCGGCGCTGACACCGTTTTGGCGACCGGCACCTACACCGACCGGCTCAGCTACGAGCGGGGCGGCTGGTACTTCACGTCGCGGGAGCTCGAATGGGATCGGGCGCCACGTGAAAACGCACTTCTGTTGTGAGACCCGTTGTGAGCCCCGTTGTGAGCCCCGTTGTGAGCCAAGGCATCCGGTACGCGTTCGCGTTCGGCATCTACGCCGACGCGCTGCGCATGGTCGGGACGAAGACACCGCCGCGGTATGCGGGCACCGCGGTCAGCGGTGCGCGGATTCAGCACTTCGCCGCCATGGTGCACGACGCCAACCCGGCGTACTGGGATGAGGAGTTCGCCCGCCAGGTGTGGGGCGGGCTGCTCGCCCCGCCTGCGATGTTGATGGGCTGGTTGATCCCGCCGCCGTGGCTGCCGACCGAGCAGCCGCCGACACCGTCGATCGCGATCCTGGTACCGCTTCCGGGTACGACGTTCATCAACGCGTCCAACGACGTCGAGTTCCTCAGCCCGATCGTCGAGGGAGACCGCCTGCACGTGGTGGAAGAGGTGGTGTCGGTGTCCCCGGAGAAGACCACCCGCCTGGGCACAGGACATTTCGTCGAGACCCGCGATGAGTTCTACCGGGACGACAACGCGTTGGTCGCCGTCAACCACAACACGTTGTTTCGGTTCACCCCGGCGGAGCGGCCGTGACCGCCCACCCCGAGGTGTCGTGGGAGAACCTCGTGGTGCCGACCGAACTCCCGGAGGTGGTCGACCACATCGACTACCAGCGGGTGGTGATGAACCCCGGTGCGACCTGGGACTACTTTCCCGCCCACTACGATCCGAAATACGCTCGGCGCCAAGGACATCCGACGATCTTCGTCAACACCATGCACATCGCCGGGTTCGTCGACCGGGTGGTCACCGGCCGGGCCGGCCCGCACAGCAGGGTGGTGCGCCGCAGCATCAGGTTGCTCGGCTCGATCTATGCCGGCGACACGATGGTGGGGCGCGGCCGGGTGGTCACCAAACGCCAGGACGCGTCGGGCGGGGCGCCGCGGCTGCTGGTCGACCTCGAGGTCACGGTGTGCAACCAACGCGACGAGGTGTGCTGCCCCGCCGAGGTCACGCTGCAGCTGTCGGGTTAGGCCGGTCCGTTCGGGACGGCTAAGCGTCGTCCTCCGACGATTCGGCCGCCGCGTCGAGCACGCTCACCGCGATGCCGTACGGCAGGAACCGCACCTTGCGGCTGGCGTCGGTGTTGTTCTTGTTGGCCCGAAGCGCATCGAGTTCGGTCGGGTAGACCTGCTCGATGTGGGCGCTGCCGTCGTCGGCGACGGTGTAGATGGCCCACACGCCGTCGCCGGTCTCCCCGGTGGTCTCCGGTTCACGCTTCGGACGCGACGACCTGGTGAACTCGTCGATGAGGTTCGCCCAGCCGGCGCGTTCCCCGGAGGTGGCGAAGAACCTGCCGACCCCGTCGAGGGCGTCGCGCAGCCCTTCACCGGCTTCGCGGACGACCCGGTCGAACTCTTCGGGGTCGATCCCGAACGGTCCATTGCTGCTCATGGCGGTTCCTCCTCCGCGCCGTACGCTCGATGCACGGCGGTAAAACCAGTGTGCCCGTCGGTGGCGAACTAGTCGACTGCGGCCGACGAGGGTGGTAGGCAACCTTATGGCCATCTCACGGGCGGACGCGCTGGTAGCCGTCGAGCGATCCCCTGCGGCGTCCGGTGCGCATGACCGCGACCGGTGGGTCGACGCCTTCACTTTCGACGGACGCGTCGAGGATCCGGTCGGTTCCCATCCGCACCGCGGGCACGCCGCCATCGCGCGCTTCTACGACACCTTCATCGGCCCGCGCGACGTCGCGTTCGACCGCGACGTCGACATCGTGGTCGGCTCGACGGTGATCCGGGATCTGGATCTTGAGGTGGGCATGGCCTCCGGGGTGACGATGCGGATACCCGCCTATCTGCGCTACGACGTGGCCCACGACCAAGGCGAATTGAAAATCGCTGCACTATATGCATTCTGGGAACTTCCCGCGATGGTCGGACAGTTTCTCCGCAGCGGTATCCGTTCTGTCACACCGGGTCTGCAGCTGTCGAAGGGGCTGCTGCTCAACCAGGGTCTGATCGGCACACTCGGTTTTCTCAGCGGCTTCCGGGGCCCGGGGCCGCTCGGTAAGCGCCGGTTCGGAGAATTCCTCTCCGATGCGCAGGCGGGCAACGAGGTCGCGCTGCGGCGCTGGCTCGGCAAGGGTGCGCACATCACCCACGGCGACGACGTGGCGATGAGCGGCGCTGAGTTGCTGTCGCGTCTGGCCGGGTCCCGGCGTCGCAAGCTGATCGCGGCGGGCCACAGCCAGGTCGTCGGCATCGACCGCGACGGGCACCGCGATGTGCTGATGGCCGAGGTGTCGAGCAGGCCGTTCGCGATCGACCGGATCCGCTACTTCTCCGATGCCGACTGAGCGGTCCGGCGGACCGTTTGAACATGCGCGAGACGGGTAGAAAAGCCCCTATGGTCAGGCGTGATGAGGAAAAGACGGAAGACGACGTCGACGACGACGAGCACGTGGTGGGTTCACGTGCGGGCAAATCCGGCGGCGACGACGGCACGTACGTCGGGCAGACCGCGGCCGATGATGCGCTTGACGTAGGGGAAACGGGCGCCGAGGCGCGCAGCGAAGACGACAACCGCTGACTGCGGTTGTTGCGATTCGGTCGCGGATACGCGATGAGCAACCCCGCCGTGAGACGGTGAACGCACCATGCACGTCGACGATGAAATGACCTACGAAGAGTTCGGGCGCAAGTTCTTCGAGATCGCGGTGACCGAAGATCGCGTGGGCAGTGCGATTGCCGCGATCGCCGGTGACGAATTCGAGATGGGCCCGATCGCCCAGGGGCCCGGCAAAATCGCAAAGGTCTTCGCCAAGGTCCGCATCCAGGACCCGCGGTTGACCCGCCAGATCGGCGACATGATCACCTTCGACATCCGTATCCCGCTGGAGATCGACATGGTGATCGACCTGCGGATCGACAAGCCCAAGTTCATGGTGTTCGGCGAGATCACGCTGCACGCGACCGCGCGGGCCGCCGCGCCGCTGCTGCTGATCTTGGACGTCGGCAAGCCGCGGCCCTCCGACATCGCGATACACGTGACGTCCAAGTCGCTGCGCGGCGAGGTGTTGCGGGTGCTAGCAGGCATCGACGCCGAGATCAGACGGTTCATCGCTGCCCACGTCGCCGGGGAGATCGACAGCCCGGCGTCGCAGAAGGCCAAGATCATCGATGTGTCCGAAAGCATCGACGCCGGCTGGACCGGCGTCTGAGCGGTGCCCGGCGAAGCGTAGGCTTCCCGCGTGCTTCGCAAACCCGCCACGGCCGCCGTGTTGACCGCTGGACTTCTCGCCGCGGCGGCCGTCGTGCCGTCACCTGCCCAGGCCGACCCCGTCGAGGACGCGTTCTTGCACGCCGTCGGCGAGGCCGGCGTGTTCGTGGGCGATCCGGGCCGCGCCGTCGCCGTCGGTCACCAGGTCTGCCCCATGCTGGCCGAACCCGGACAGAACGCCGCGAACGTCGCCGCCCAGGTCGCCGATGCCGCCGGCATGTCGCTGGGCCCGGCCACCATGTTCACCGGCATCGCGATCTCGATGTTCTGCCCGGCGATGGTGTCTTCGCTGGGGACGGGGACGTCGCCGATACCGCTGCCGTTCCTCGGGATCTAACGGCGCAGCGCGGCTTCGACCACCTGTGCCCCCGCGGCCGAGGCCAGCTCACGGTGGCGCTCGGTGACCGCGGCTCCTGCATCCCGCAGCGTGTCGACGACGTCGATCACGTCGGCGGCGCGGCAGCCCGTGACGGGTGCACCGCACGAGGACAGCAGGGCGTCCAGACCACGACCGGGTTCGGCGCCCAATTCGACCAGCGCTGCCACCGTGGCGGGCAGTATCCGCTGCGCGGCCCGCTCGATGGGTTGGATGCCGGTCGGGGTGGGCCTGTTGACCGACGCTCCCGCCCGGGCCAGCGCACGCACGATCTGCGCGTTGACCTGGTCCCCGGCTTCGTCGATAACGTGCATCGGGGTGGCGCCGTCGGAGTCGACCAGCGACGGGTCCACACCCTGAGCCAGCGCGTGGCTCAGCGCCACCGTGCGGCCCACCCGCACGATCTCGTGCAGGATCGTGGTGTAGCGCTCACCGCGCGCGGAGAGTTCGATACGGCGCCCGGCGTCCGCCCCGGCGTCGATCAGGGCCACCACGATTCCCGCGGATAGGGACCGCACCCCGTACCAGAGCGGGGACGCGCCGCAGGGGTCGAGCGGGTCGGGGTCAAAACCCATTGCGAGCAACTCGATCACCGACGAATCACCGCGGTGTGCGCGCTCGAACAGGTCGAGGATGTCGGCGGGTAACGGCTCGGTCCATGCCGGATGGCCGACACCCAGCGCGTCGAGCACCCGGATCAGCCCGTCACGCTTTTCGTGCAGGTCGAACCAGGGCCACGGACCCGCGCCCTTGGCGATGAAGTCGGCGACCGGCACACGCGAGCGTGCCGCGGCGGCCAACCCACCCTCGGCGCATTGCGTCGCGAACACGAGGTCGCCGCCGTCGTGGCAGACCACGACGCGCGCGTGCCCCTCCAGATACGACGCCAGTTCTTTCACAGCATGTGGATTGTGCCCAAATGCCCCAAGGGGCACCCGATCGGGTGCCCCTTGGCGTGGTCAGGAACGACGTGAGCCCTGCCGGACGTCAGCTGACGTCGACGTATATGGTCCTGTCCTGGATCTTGGTGAAGTTCTTACTGCTTCCCACGATCGGAGTGCCGGCGTCAATGCGCTCGAAGGTCGATCCGGGCCGGATCGAGAGCACCTCGGCCTCGTCCAGCGGTCCGTTACCGAAACGGTTCACGATCACCGTGTAGCCCTCTGACTGCAGACGCGCGATGGTGTCCTGGGCGTTGGTGTCACCAGTGGGCGCGGCGGTGACCGGCGCGGCGAGCCCGATGACTGCGGCAGCCAGCCCGGCGACAACGGCACTGCCCGCTGTTGCTATTCCGAAGTTCTTCATTACCGATACCTTCCTTTGCAGTTGTCGAGCCGTCGGGCGAATGTCGCGTCACGAACCTTGTTGCTTTCGAAGCATTCGCGCCGGCTCATCTCGGATAACAAGCAGGTGAGAGGTTTGATTCCACTGGCAGGAAATGGTTGAAACTGGCAGGAATTTATGCATGGAAACGAACGTCGGCAGCGAAAAAGAATGAATTGTTAACGCAGCCGGCCGAACCCGGTGAGGTTCAACGGCCGCCCCACGACGTTCAGCGCGCCGATGAGGTCCTCGAGCCGTTTGGGCGGGATTTCGATCCGCCACTCCGGAAGCGTGCCGGACAGCCGCACGACGTCGGGACTGAACTCGATCCCGGTCAGCCGCAGGCCCCGCGGTAACACTGGCAGGTGCACCGGATAGCTCGGGGTGCGCGAGGGCAGCGGCGAGCGGTACCGGCCGACGACCAGGCCGCGTGGCCGCAGCCACAGCGTCGAACCGTCCAGGCTGGCGTCGACCTCGAGATGCCCCAACGACGGCCGTCGGGTCAGCTGCAGCCGCGCGACGCTGTCGGCGCCGACGGTCGCGCACCAGCGCGGCGCCACCTTCTGCAACACGCCGTCGATCGCAGCCGCGGGCACCTCGACGGTCAGCTCCACCGGCGCGGCCACCAGCACCGGTGTGGCCGTCGGCCGCACGTGCACGTTGTGCAGCACCGCGGCGGCGTGCTCGAACCCGCCGGTTGCGTACTGGACGTCGCGCGCTGCCAGGCGCACGTCGTCGAGCTGGCCGACCGACAGCGTGCGCGCGTCGAGGCGGGAGTCGAACTCGGTGACCGTCAGCGTCACGTCGCCTTCCTCGAGCCGGACCGTCAGCCGACGTCCCACGACGAGTCGACGTAGCGTGGTGAACAACGTCCGGTAGGCCACCGTCGCGCCGCTGACCGGTGCCAGAGCCGCCGCCGACCACAGCGAGGTCAGCATGTCGATCGGCCGGAACGGATCGAACCGGCGAAGCGGCCGGGGGCGGGTCATACTCCTAAGCATCGGCGTCCGCGTCACGGATGTGAAGCGGTAGCCGGGCCCGACGGGCGTCCGTAGAGTGGGATGCAATGACCTCCGTGGTGATCGTCGGCAGTGGTTTCACCGGTTTCGAGTGCGCACGCAGTCTGGCCCGAAGGTTGCGCAAGCAGGAAGCAGACGGCGCCGAGCCGGTCGATATCTCGATCATCTCGCCGGTCGACTACATGCTGTACACCCCGCTGCTGCCTGACGTGGCCGGTGGTCTGGTGGATGCCCGCTTCGTCGCCATCCCGCTGGCCAACACCCTGCGCGGGGTGCAGGCCATCCGGGGCCGGGTGGAGCGCGTCGACTTCGATGAACGCACCGTGACGTTCATCGATCCGGAAGAGCGCGCGCGCAGCCTGTCGTGGGATCGACTGGTGCTGACGCCCGGATCGGTGACCCGGCTGTTCGACGTGCCGGGGCTCGCCGAGCACGCCCGCGGGCTCAAATCCACGGCGGAGGCGCTCTACCTGCGCGATCACGTGCTGCAGCAGCTCGAGCTCGCCGACGTCGACGACGATCCGGGCCGGGCCGAGGCCCGGCGCACCATCGTGGTCGTCGGCGCGTCGTACTCGGGCACCGAACTGGCCGCGCAACTGCGCGCACTCGCCGACTCGGCGGCCAAACAGATGGGCTTTGATCCCGCCGCGGTGAAGTTCGTGCTGCTGGATCTGGCCGAGCAGGTGATGCCCGAGGTCGGGGAGAAGCTGGGCGCCTCGGCCATGAAGGTGCTCGAGGAGAAGGGCATCGATGTCCGGCTGGGCGTCACGCTCAAAGAGGTGCACGCCGAACACGTTGTGCTCAGCGATGATTCGCTGGTGCGCACCCACACGGTGGCGTGGGTGACCGGGGTGACCGGTGCACCGCTGATCGATAACCTGGGGTTGCCGACCGAAAAGGGTCGGTTGAAGGTCACCACGGAGTTGCAGGTGCCGGGGCATCCCGACGTGTTCTCTGCCGGGGACGCCGCCGCGGTACCCGATGTCACCCAACCCGGCAAGATCACCCCGCCGACCGCGCAGCATGCCACCCGGCAGGGAAAGCTGTTGGCCCGCAACGTGGCCGCCAGCCTGGGCTACGGCAAGCCCAAGAAGTACAAGCACCGCAACATGGGCCTGGTCGTCGACCTTGGGCCCAGATACGCCGTTGCCAACCCGCTCAATGTGCAGCTGTCGGGGTTCCCCGCCAAAGCCGTGACGCGGACCTATCACCTCTACGCCATTCCACGGTTCGTCAACCGGTGGGCGGTGGCGCTGGCATATCTGACCGATGTGTTCTTCGACCGCTCGGTGGTGTCGTTCGGGCTGTCCACGCAGGAGGATGCGCAGTTCTCCAGCAGCGAGGGCATCCCGCTGCCGAAGGCGCACTGATTCAAGCCGCGCCGAAGCGGGAACGCTACCGGCATGGCTACTTATCGCGTGTTGAACCCGCAAGGTGACGTCGTCGACACCAAGAACATTGAAAGCGCTGACGACGCGCACGCCTGGTTCGTCGACCAGAAGGCCGATCCGGAACTGGGCTGGCGCATGGAGGTCAAGGCCGACGACGGCCACTGGGCGTTCTTCGACAGCAGCGAAGGCGACCGAAAGTACTGATGAGTGATTTCGGCGCGGTCACGCACCCTGACGGGGCGAAAGCGCGCCGAAGTCGCCTCAGCGCCGGTCTGCTGTTGTACCGCATAGCCGACGATGTCGTGGAGGTGCTCATCGGGCATCCCGGCGGACCGTTCTGGGCCCGCAAGGACGACGGTGCGTGGTCGATTCCCAAGGGGGAGTACACCGAAGGGGAAAACCCGTGGACCGTTGCCCAACGTGAGTTCGAAGAGGAACTGGGCAAACCCGCACCGGCCGGTCCGCGCATCGACTTCGCCCCGCTCAAACAGCCCAGCGGCAAGGTGATCACCGCGTTCGCGGTGCGCGGGGATCTCGACCTGACGGGCACCGTGTCCAACACTTTCGAGTTGGAGTGGCCGAAGGGCTCCGGAAAAGTCAGGGAGTTCCCCGAGATCGACCGGGTCGGTTGGTTTTCCGTGGCACAGGCTGAGTCCAAGCTGCTGAAGGGTCAGCGTCCGCTGCTCGACCGGCTGGTTGCGGCGCTCGAAGACGCCGAACCGGACGGGTCTCGATCGCGTTGATGGTCAGCGCACGGCCGTGGATGCGCCAGCCGACCCGGGTCCGCAGGTACTCGTCGTCGTAACGCAGATGCCAGATGAGGTCGGTGATCTGTCCGTCGGCCACCGTCCAGTGGTGGGCGATGCAGGTGATGCGGCCCAGCGCGTAGTCGGGCTCATCGCGGGCGGCGTAGACCTCGCCGACGATCGCGTGCTCGGTGCGGGCCACGGCGGCCAGGGCGGCCATGGCCGCCCGCACCCCGTCGCGGCCGTGGTTGCGGCGTACCGGCTCCAACGAGCGCGGCGGGTCGGGCAGCCGCAGTTCGGCTGCCTCGGTGAACAGTTCGACCACATCGTCGAACCGGCGGTCGTCGACGGCCGATGCGTACAGGTGCACCAGGTCGGTCAGCGCCAACCGGTCTGCGAGCGCCAGCGTCACGACGTCAGCCCGAGCCGCTGCGCGCAGGCCGACAACACGTCGCGGGCCTCGTCGATGTCGGTGATCGCCGGCATCGCCAACACGACGCGGTCGGCGCCCAGCGCAGCCAGCTTGTCCGCCCGGTCGCGGTCGATCCTGGTCACGCTGTGCCCCAGCGACAGTTCGAACGCGCCGGGGTCGCGCCCGTGCTGCTGGGCGCTGGCGCGCATGATGGCGACCAGCTTGTCGAGGTCGGCTCCGCTGACACCAAGGGGCTGAAATCCGTCGCCGAGGCGGCCCGCCCGTCGCGCCGCGGCCGCGCTGTGCCCGCCGATGGTGATCGGAATGGCCGCAACGGGTTTCGGATAGCACATCGCATGGTCGAAGTCGAAGAACTCGCCGTGGAAGCTGACGCCGTCAGCGCGGTCCTCCCACAACAGGCGCATCACCTCGAGCTGTTCGTCCGCGCGCCGGCCCCGGCTGGCGAAATCGGTTCCGCAGGCTTCGATCTCCTCCTTGAGCCAGCCCACGCCGACGCACAGCCGCACCCGTCCGCCCGACAGCGCGTCGAGCGTGGCCACCCGCTTGGCCAGCACCACCGGATGATGGTTGGGCAACACGAGCACACCCGTGGCCAGGCCCAACCGCTGCGTGTGGGCGCTCAGAAACGTCAGCAGCTCAAGCGGATCGGGCACCACACAGTCGGCGGGTAGTTCGACACGGCCGGACGGGTCATACGGGTAGACACTGCTGTACTGCGTCATCAACACCGTGTGTTCGACCACGACGACGGATTCGAAACCGCACGCCTCCAGGTGTGCGGCGAACGCGGCCATGTACGCCGGATCCGCGGTGACCCCCGCGGCGACGGGCGCGACGACGGCAAACTTCATGGCAGCACAGGCAATCCGTTGCTCTCGCGGATATCCCTTCGGCACTCGCGGCGGGTTTGTCCGGTTTGCTCCATGCACACGCGCACCGGCGAATCTTCGGCGACGGGCAGCGGTTCGTCGGTGGGCTCGACGGTGACGGTCGGGCTGGGCACCTCACCTTCGGTGAGCGACCAGATCGTCGCGCCAGTGCTCTGCAGGGTGGCGCAGTACGCGGTCGAGCCATCCTCGGTGGTTCCGGTGGACCCGACCGGTGAGCAGTGCGCGCCGATCACCGCGGTCGGCGTTGCGGCGGCGGCGGTCGTGGCGGTCTCGGTGGTTTCGGCGATCTCGGTCGTCGTGGTAGTGGTCGTCGGTGCCGGCGCCGGAGGCGGCGCCGCGGAGGTGGTCGACGTCGTCGTCGGCGCCGCGGCGGCGAGCCGTTCCGCGTTACGGGCCTCGCGGAACTCGGCGAGCGCGAATCCGACCGCGACGACCAGCAGCACGGCCAGCACCGCGGGCACGAGAATCCCGGCCCGCAGCCACGAGCGTTTCGGTGCCTGCGCGACGGGCGCCATGCGGGTGGCGTCGTCGTCTCCCGCGGCGTCCGAGAGCCGGTGGCTGAGCGCGCGGGCGAAGTCGGCGCACCGGTCGAACCGGTCGTTGGGGTTCTTGGCCAGCGCCTTGGCGAAGACGGGGTCCAGGCCGGCGAGTTCGGGGCGGCGCACGCCGATGGCGGGCGGCGAGGCCGACAGGTGCTGGCTGATCACCACCGCCGCGTTCGAGTTGGAAAACGGCGGCGACCCGGTCAGCAGGTGATACGCGGTGGCCGCCAGCGCGTACTGGTCGGAGCGGCCGTCGAGGCGCTCACCCATCAGTTGCTCTGGCGCGGCGTAGGACACCGTGCCCACCGTCATGTTCGTGGCGGTCAGCCCGCTGACGTCGTTCACCCACTTCGCGATCCCGAAGTCGGCCAGCAGGATCCGCTGATCACCTGCCTCCGGATAGGCGAGCAGGATGTTGGCGGGCTTGACGTCGCGGTGCAACAGGCCGCGCTGGTGCGCGTAGTCCAGCGCGTCGGCGACGGCGGTGACGATGGCCACGACCTCGGAGCTGGGCATGCCATGCGGATAGCGCTCCCGCAGCAACTGGGCGGCGTCGGTGCCCTCGACGTAGTCCATCGAGATCCAGATCTGCCCGTCGGCCTCACCGCGGTCGTGCACCCCGACGATGTGCGGATGCCACAGGGTGGCGGCGATATCGGCCTCGCGGTGGAACCGCTCGCGGTACTCGTTGTCCTTCGACACCGAGGCGGGCAGCACCTTGAGCGCATCGCGGCGCGGCAGCCGCGGATGGTGCGCGAGGTACACCTCACCCATGCCCCCGGACCCGAGCAACCGCACGATGGTGTATCCGGCGAACGTCGCACCATCGGGCAAAGCCATGGGCGAAATAGTAGGGGACGGGCTAGAGGTCGAGCGTCAGATGTGCGCCCTCGGTGCCGCGGGAGATGCAGACCAGCATCATGCCGCCGTCCCGTTCGGGGTCGGTGAGCAGCGTGTCACGGTGGTCGACGTCGCCGTCGGCCACCGCCAGCACACGGGTACGGCAGGTTCCGCAAAACCCCTGCTGACAGGAGTACCGGGCGGGTACCCCGGCCCGGTTCAGCGCGCCCAGCAGCGTCTCGTCGGCGCCGACGCGCACCGTGTCACCGGTCGAGGCGGCCGTCACCGAGAACTGCCTGCCGTCGACGACGGGCGGCGCCGCGAACCGCTCGAAATGCAGTTCGACGTCGTCGCGGCCGACCAGTTCGGCGCGGACGGCGGTCAGCATCGCGGCGGGTCCGCACGCGTAGACCGCCGTGCCGCCCGGGCAGTCGCCGAGCAGTTCGGCAGCGCTTGGCAGACCGGACTCGTCGTCGGTGCGGATCGTGACGCGCTCGCCGAACCGGGCGAGCTCGTCGAGGAACGGCAGGCTGTCGCGGGTGCGCCCGACGTACAGCATCGACCAGTCCACGTCGTGCCGCGCCGCGAGGTCGAGCATCGGCAGGATGGGGGTGATCCCGATACCGCCGGCGATGAACCGCAAGCGCCGGGTGGGCGAACCGTAGCCGGGCACGGTCAGCGGGAACGCATTACGCGGCCCCTGCGTGGTGACGGTGACGCCGGGTTGCAGCGCGTCGTGCACTTCGAGGGATCCGCCGCCGCCCTCGGGGATGCGCCGCACCGCGATGCGGTAGGCGTCGCGTACGGCGGGATCCCCACACAGGGAGTACTGGCGGATCCGCCCGCTGGGCAGGTGCAGGTCGATGTGGGACCCCGGATACCAGCGCGGCAGCGGAGCGCCGTCGGCGCCGACGAGCGTCACCGCGACCACGTCCTGGTCGCGGGCGACGACGCGGCGCTCGGCCGCCTTCAGCGTGATGGTGCGGTCGGCGGGGGCCGGCGGGATCATGTTGCGTACCCGGGCCGAGACGGCCATCATCCCGGTGAACGCCGCGTCGGCCATGCGCAGTGACAGGTCGTGGCGCATCCGGCCGAAGGCACTGGGCGGCGCCTGCCGGATGCGTTGCAGAAACCCCATCAAATGTGCGCGGCGCGGGCCGCGGGGGAGCTGGCGAGATAGGCCACCGCCTGCGCCGTCGAGCCCATCTGTTCGGGGGAGAACCCCGGCCGGAAATACATCAGCGTGTTGGACCCGAACAGCTTGCGGTAGCGGGGCAGCAGCCCCAGCTTGGAGTCGCGCATCCGCAGCCGGTTGAACTTCCACCAGCCGATGTCGGTGTTGGGGTCGGTACGCACCAGGTAATAGGCCGCGCGTTGGAAGAACACGAAGATCATCACCACCGCCATCGTCATGGCCCGGATCCGGTCGAGGTAGCTGTCGTGGAAGTGCACGGCCACATCGTGGGCGACGTTGCGGTGCTCGACCTCTTCGCTGCCGTGCCAGCGGAACAGGTCGACCATCGTCGGGTCGGCGTCGTGGTCCTCCCACGCGCAGTTCAGCGCGAAGTCACCCATCACCGCGGTGTAGTGCTCGATCGCCGCGATCAGCCACAGCCGGTCGCACAGGTGGTTGAGCCGGCGCTTGGGATCGGCGGAAGTGCTTGGCGCGAGCATCTTTTCGAAGACGTACTCGATCTGGTCGAGGATCGGTTTCGGGTCGATGCCGTTGACCACCATGTACTCGTGCAGAACCTGCTCATGCACGTCGGCGTGGGTGGCCTCCTGGCCGATGAACCCGCGCATATCCTCGGCCAGATGCGGATCGGTCACCAGCGGAAGCGCCTCGTTGAAGGTATCGACGAACCACCGCTCGGCAGCGGGCAGCACCACGTTGAGCAGGCTGACCACATTGGCGGCCACCGGATGGCCCGGTATCCAGTGCAGCGGAATGTCGTTGACGTCGAAGTGCACCTTGCGGGCCTGGATCTGCACCGGCCCCGGATCGAACTCCCGGTCGAACCGGCGCGGTCGCAGCGTCGGAATTCTCGCCATGCGGCCTCCCTTCGAGCCAGCGTCGCCATCGAGTCTAAAGCCAGTATGTGGGAACGCAGGTTTCAGGTACGTCCGCCTTGTCAATAACTTCCCCATGGCGGGCGTCAATGACGTGCTCGAATGGGCCAAGCACCAAGTGACCAGCCGGGTTCCAAAGGCCGATCTGGACCAGCGCGACCCCGACTACATCCGCGAACAGCTGCCGGGGCTGTGGCTGGTCGCGTCGCTGTACTTTCGGGCCGACGTGCGCGGCCTGGATCGCATCCCGACCGAGGGTCCGGTGCTGCTCGTCGGAAACCACAGCGGTGGCAATGTTCCGCCGGACACGTTCGTGTTCACGTTGGCGTTCTGCTCCTACTTCGGTGTCGAGCGCCCGTTCTATCAACTCGCGCACAACCTGGTGGTGTCCGCGCCGCCGCTGGCGTCGCTGCGCAAGTTCGGCACCGTCGCCGCCAACCACGAAAACGCGCAACTGGCACTGAAATCCGGCGCGGCGCTGCTGGTGTATCCGGGCGGCGACTACGAGGTGTTCCGGCCGTCGTGGGAACGCAACCGGGTCGATTTCGGTGGCCGCAAGGGCTATGTCCGGCTGGCCCGCGAGGCCGGTGTGCCGATCGTGCCGGTGGCCAGCGTGGGCGGTCAGGAGAGCGTGCTGTTCCTCAGCCGCGGGCAATGGTTGGCCAGACTTCTGCGGGTGGACAAGATGTTTCGGCTCAAGAGCGTGCCGATCGCGATCGCCCCGCCGTGGGGCCTGGTGATCAGTGACCTCGCAGGCCATATCCCGCTGCCCGCGAAGATCACGGTGGAGGTTCAGGAGCCGATTACGGCCGAGGAGGTGCGCGGCGGCGACGACGACGCGGTCCACGACAAGGTCATCGGCAGCCTGCAGGCCGGGGTCGACGCGTTGGCCGCAGAGCGCCGCTTCCCGGTGATCGGCTGATCGATGCGCGTACAACGGCACTGCATCATCGACGCCGGCCGCGACGAGGTGTGGCGGGTGGTCAGCGACCCGGGCTGTTACCCGCAATTCATGGCCAGCCTGCAGCGCTGGGAGACCGTGACCGACGTCCCGCCGGGGGTGGGCGCGCGCTACACCGTGCACTGGAAGATCGGCTCGGTGCCGATCGGCGGGTCGGTGGAGGTCGTCGAGTTCGACCAGCCGCGCGAGCTGTCGTGGATCGGCATCACCGGGGTGTCACAGCGCGGCCGATTCCGGCTGCGCCAAACCTCCGACGGCAAGACGAAGGTGAACTTCCGGCTGTCCTACGAGTCGGCGGGCAACCTGCTCGGGCTGATCGCCGACCGCGTCGCGGCCAGGCAGGTCAGCCGCAACATGGGGCAGACGCTGAAGAACCTCAAACGGATGGTCGAGGGCTAGCGGCCTCAGCCGGGCGGAGGCGGCGGAGGCGGTGGCGCCATGCCGGGTCCTGGGGCGCCCTGGATCGGCACCACCGGGGTCGGGGTGACCGTGGTGACGCCGTTGGATCCCACCCGCGGTCCACCCGACGGACCCATCTGCTCGAGTCGGTCGGCGGCGGCCTGGCTGCAGTCCAGCATCAGCAGGATGCGGCCCCGCGAAGTCACCTTCTGCGTGTCGACCAGGCAGTCGGACTGGCGCAGTTCGCTGCCGAACGAACCGCCGAAATATCCCTTGTAGCCCTGGGCCTGCAGGATGCGCAGCGCCTTGTTGTACGGCTCGCCGACCACGTTGAGGGAGGACGACCCGGCCGGCTGCGACATGGCGATACCCGCGCCGACCAGCGCGGCCCCGCCGGCGGCCACCAGCCCACCGCTGAGCACAACGAGCTTGTTCACGTGATCTCTCCTAAGTCGGTGGCGGTGCGAACATATCGCAGTCGTGACATATGGGAAACCGGAGAACTGACCTCGCGCGTTACACCGGTGGTTGGACCGCGGCCCGCATGATCGCGGCCATCCCGGCCGCGCGGGCATCGGTGAAGACGTCTTCGACCAGGAGTTTCTTCCCGTCGGGACCGGTCAGCGGTATCCGCCAATTGGGGTATTCGTCGGTGGTACCGGGCTGGTTCTGGGTGCGGCGGTCACCGACCGCGTCGGTCAGCGACAACGCGAGCAGCCGCGACGGGGTGCGGCCCAGATACCGGTGCAGCGCGGCGACGATCTCATCGACACTCGCGTCTTCGGAATCGCCCAGCAGCCCGACGCGGCGCAGTTCGGCCAGCCAGGCGGCCTGCTGGGCACGGTCGGCGGCCAGTTCCTCCTCGGCCGGACGGGTCAGCAGCCCGAGCTGTTCACGGAGCCGGACGTGTTCGCCGGCCAGGTAGCCGGCGGTCGGCGGCAGGTCGTGGGTGGTGACGGCGGACAGGCAGTACTCCCGCCACCGTTCGGCGGGCAGGGGCCCGCCTGCGCCGTCGCGGTCGGCCTCGAACCACAGAATCGACGTGCCGAACAGGCCGCGCTGGTGCAGATAGTCGCGCACCCACGGTTCGACGGTGCCCAGGTCCTCGCCCACGACGACGGCTCCGGTGCGGTGTGCCTCGAGTGCGACGATGCCGATCATCGCCTCGTGGTTGTATCGCACGTAGGTGCCTTCGGTGGGCGCCGCGCCGTTGGGGATCCACCACAGCCGAAACAACCCGATGATGTGGTCGATGCGGACCCCGCCTGCGTGCCGCAGGACGGCGTTGACCAGCCCCCGAAACGGTTGGTAAGCCCGCTGTTCGAGTTGGTCGGGCCGCCACGGGGGCTGCGACCAGTCCTGGCCGAGCTGGTTGAACTCGTCGGGCGGCGCGCCGGCGGTGACGCCCAGCGCCAGCACATCCTGCAGCGCCCACGCGTCGGCCCCGTTGGGGTCGACCCCGACGGCGAGGTCGTGCATGAGGCCGAGGTCCATGCCGGCCTGCAGCGCCGTGGCCTGCGCGGCGGTCAGCTGATCGTCGAGTTGCCACTGCAGCCAGCGGTGAAAGTCGACGGTGGCGGCTTGCTTTGCGGCGAATTCGGCGACCGCGGGGCGGGCCGGATGCTGAAGTTCCTGCGGCCAGCCGTGCCAGTCGTTGCCGTACTTCTCGGCCAGTGCGCACCACGTCGCGAAGTCGTCGAGGCTGGCGCCCTCGCGGTTGCGGTAGGCGGCGTAGGCCAGGTCGCGGCCGGCCGAACGCGGCACCCGGTGGACGGCCTGCAGGGCGGCGCGCTTGGCCTGCCAGGCCGCGTCGCGGTCGATCAACTCGGCGCGATCGGCGGCAGCCTGGATTTGTTCGCGCGCCTTACGGCTGCGGCCGCGCCGGCGCAGATAGGCGTACTCGGCGATGGCCTCCACCCGCAGGTAGATCGGGTTGACGTAACGCCGCGAGGTCGGCAGGTACGGTGACGGCTCCATCGGGGCGGTCGGCGCTGCGGCGTGCAGCGGGTTCACCAGCAGGAACCCGGCCGCATGTTCGGCTGCCGACCACACGGCCAGATCGGTCATGTCGGTCAAATCGCCGATGCCCCAAGATCTTTGCGAGCGCACGCTATAGAGCTGCACGGCCAGCCCCCAGCTGCGGCCGGTGCCCAGTCGCGGCGGCGCCAGCGAGGCGGGGGTGACGATCACGGCGGTGCTGACGTCGTCGTCGCCGAGTTGCAGGTGCAGTTCGTGATAGCCCAGCGGCAGGTCGGGCGGCACCTCGAAGCTGGCTTCGCCGATCAGTTGTCCATCGAGTTCGTATGGCGCGCTGTGGTTTTCCAGTTGACGCAGGCCGGTGCGGGTGCTGCCGTCCTCGAGCCGCACCCATACCTGCGCCGGGTCGCCGTGGAGGACGTGCACCCAGAACGACGCCGCGGTCCCGGCGCGCGCCACGATCGTCGGGGGCAGCGGCCGGGTCCAGTAGGCGCGGTCGTGCGCGGCCAGCGCGGCGACGCGCTGCTGTTCGGTGTCGGCCTGCACACCCAGCGCGTCGAGTACGGCGGTGAGCGTGGACTCGGCGACGGTGATGCGTCGGCCGGCCCAGTCTTCGTACTCGGTGGCCACGCCGTAGCGCCGCGCCAACTCGACCAGCGACTGCGGCAGGTCCGTCATACCGTCAATCTTGCCTGTTGGGAATGCACCTCGCTGACCGTCACCACCGGGGTGTACCCACGGGAACCAGCGCGCATGCGTCGGGTCGGTAGGGTGCGGTTCATGGCGTCTGACGCTGTGGAAGCGGCCACGGCGCAGAACCGGCGAGCCCGCATCGCCGTCGCGGTGCTGTTTTTGACCAACGGCGCCGCCTTCGCCACCCTGCTGCCGCGGTATCCGGAGATCAAGACCGACCTGGGACTGTCCAACGCGGTCTACGGCGCGGCGATCGCCGCGTTCTCGGCGGGCGCGCTGGCGGCCGGGTTGACCGCCGCGGCGCTGATCCGGCGGTTCCGCTCGGCCCGGGTGGCGGCGATCGGCGCGATCGGGGTCGCGGTGTTCGTCCTGTTGGCGGGGGTGGCGCCGTCGGCGGTGGCGCTGGCAGGCGCACTGTTTCTGGCCGGTGCGTGCGATGCGGTCACCGATGTCGCGCAGAACGCGCACGGGCTGCGGGTACAGCGCCGCTACAGGCGTTCGATCATCAACTCGTTTCACGCGGTGTGGGCGCTGGGCGCGATCCTCGGCGGGCTGACGGGTGCGGCGGCTATCGCGTTGAACGTCTCGCGGGCCGTGCACCTGGGCGTGGTGGGGGTCGTGCTCAGCGTGGTCGTTCTCATGGCCTACCCGTACCTGTTGGCGGGCCCCGACCACGACGATCACGACAGGTCGGCACGCACCGGCGGTAGCGGAGCAGCGGGCACGACGGTGTATGCGACGCTGCTCGCGCTGGTGGCCATCGCGGTGGCGGGCGCGGTCATCGAGGACGCCGGAAGCTCTTGGGCCACCCTGTATCTGCGCGACGGCCTCGGTGCGCCGGGGCCGGTGGCGGCGTTCGGATACGTCGCGCTGGTGGGCTTCATGTTCGTCGGGCGGCTGATCGGCGACCGGCTAGTCGACCGGTTCGGCGAACGTGCGGTGGTGCGCACCGGTGGGTTCATCGCCACCGCGGGAATGGGTGCGGCCCTGGCCTTTCCGTCCGTGCCCGGCACGATCGCAGGGTTCGCCGCGGCGGGCTTCGGTGTGGCCGCGCTGATCCCGTCGGCGATGCACGGCGCCGATCAGCTGCCTGGGCTGCGTCCCGGCACCGGCCTGACGGTGGTGACCTGGCTGATGCGGATCGGTTTCTTCGGTGCGCCGCTGGTGGTCGGGTTGGTCGCCGACGCCACCAGCCTGCGGGGCGGGTTGCTTTCCGTCCCGATCGCCGGCGCGGCGGTGATGCTGCTGGCCGGTGTGCTCAGTGGGCGACGCCGGCCATCTCGATCGTGAGCACGCCGGCGACGATGAACGCAATACCGACCAGCATCATCAGGGTCAGCGGTTCGCGAAACACCCCGCGGGCGATCAGCGCCACCAACGCCACCCCACAGGCGGTCCAGATCCCGTAGGCCGCCCCCACCGGCATGCCCAGGGCCAGCGTCGTCCACAGCAGATAGAACGACGCCAGGTAGCCGAGGACCACCGGCGCGATCCAAACCCGCTTGCGGAATCCCTCGGATGCCCGCAACGACATCGTCGCGAACACCTCGAACACGATCGCGCCTGCCAGCGTCGCCCACATCACGGCGCGTCCACCGCCGCCGCGCGTTCGGATCCGAATTCGACCAGCAGCACCCCGGCGATGATCAACCCGATGCCCGCGACGATCGGCCAGGTGAACGGGTCGCCGAAGAGCACGGCCGCCAGCGCCGCGGTGCCCGCGGTGCCCAGCGCACCCCAGATGCCGTACGCCACCCCGACCGGCATGCCGGCACGCAGCATCAAGGTCAACAGCGTGAACGCCGTGACGTATCCGGCGATGACCACCGCCAACCACGCCGAGTGGTCATGGGAAGCGCGTAATGACAGTGTGGCGGCGATCTCGGCGATGACCGCCGCGCCAAGCAGCACCCAGTTCCTCACGCGAACAAATTAGTCGACCTGTGCCGAAACTCACCTTTAGCCGACAAAGTGCCTGGTAGCACCCACCACAACGGCGATATCGGCCTCCGGGCGCGGCGTAACCTGAAGTGGTTGGAACTGCTCGAGATGAGCCGACGCAAGGAGTTCGCATGACGGCCGACGCACGACGCGCAACCGATCACGCGCTCGTCGTCGACACCGCCAACGGGCCGGTGCGCGGAATCGACGACGGAACGGTCAAGTTCTGGAAGGGGATTCCCTATGCCGCCGCGCCGGTGGGCGAACGGCGCTGGCGCGCACCCGAACCGCCGCAGCGGTGGATCGAGCCGCGCGACGCCACCCGGGTGGGCCCGGTGTGCCCGCAGCCCACCGACGCGAAAATCCCGATCGACCTCGGCGCCCCGCAGGGTGACGACTGTCTGACGCTCAACGTGTGGGCGGCCTCCGACATCGAGGCCGGTGCGGGCAAACCGGTGATGGTCTGGGTCCACGGCGGCGCCTACATCCTGGGCTCCTCGGCACAGCCGCTGTATCACGGTCGTGCGCTGGCCAGCTCCGGCGACGCCATCATCGTCACCATCAACTACCGGCTGGGCGCGCTGGGGTTCCTGGACCTGTCGTCGTTCGGCGACCAGTTCGCCACCAACATCGGTATGCGTGACGTGCTGTTCGCGCTGCAATGGGTGCGCGACAACATCGCCGCGTTCGGGGGAGACCCCGACCGGGTGACGATCTTCGGCGAGTCGGCGGGCGCCGGCATCATCACCACGCTGCTGGCCAGCCCGGCGGCCGAAGGACTGTTCTCCGCGGCAATCGCGCAGAGTTCACCGGCGACGTCGATCTATGACCAAACGCGTGGACGACGCATCGCCGAACAGTTCCTCGCCGCACTGGATGTGCGCGCCGACGAAGCCCACCGGCTGGCCTCGGTTCCCATCTCGGCCGTCAACGCCGCAGCCCAACGGGTCTTCGACGCCGTCCCGTCGACCACGCCGGGCACGCTGGCGTTCGCCCCGATCATCGACGGCGACATCGTGCCCGCGCACCCGGTGGAACTGGCCCGCGAAGGCCGCACCCACCCCGTCCCGCTGACCATCGGCACCAACAAGCACGAGGCCGCGCTGTTCCGCTGGATGAAGTCGCCGCTGATGCCGATCACGCCGAAGGCGATCCGGGAGATGTTCGCCACGATCGCCGCCGAACAGCCGGGACTGCAGCTGCCGAGCGAGGCGCAGATCCGGGCGGCCTACCGCGGCAGACCCAAGATCATCGGCATGGGCGTGGCCCGCGACATCGGCTTCCGTATGCCCTCGATCTGGTTCGCCGAAGGCCACTGCCAGGTTGCACCCGTGTACCTCTACCGCTTCGACTTCGCCACCCCGATGCTGCGGCTGCTGCGGCTCGACGCCGCTCACGCCACCGAACTGCCGTTCGTGTGGGGCAACCTGGTCGCCGGCCCCAGGGACCCGACGTTCAAGCTCGGCGGGCTGAAGGCCGGCAGAGCCGTTTCGGCGCGCATGCGGACCCGCTGGCTGAACTTCGCCGTCGACGCCACCCCGTCAGGCCCGCAGGGCGATCCGCTGTGGCGTCCGTACCGCAACGACGACCGGGCCACCCTGACCATCGACGCCCAGGACCGGGTGGTCGACGACCTCGACGCCGACGTGCGCACCGCCTGGGGTGATCAGGTTCTCAGCTTCCGCTAGACCGTAGACTTGCGGGCTGGAGGGATGGCGTTGGACTGGATTTTTGCGGACGTGCTGCCGCCGTTGATGCACGACCCGGTGATGTACGCGGTGCCGTTCTTCTTGCTGCTGCTGGTCATCGAATGGGCCGCGGCCCGCAAGTTGGCCCACGACGAACGACGTGCCCCGGCAGGCGCCTACTCCAAACCCGACGCCTGGGCCAGCATCTCGATGGGTGTGGTGTCGATCGGCACCAGCGGGGTGCTCAACTTCGTCGCACTGCTGGCCTACGCAGCCCTCTACGCTTACGTCGCACCGTGGCACCTGCCCGCCAACGCCTGGTACACCTGGGTCATCGCGATCGTCGGCGTCGACCTGATGTATTACCTCTACCACCGGATCGCGCACCGGGTGCGGCTGATCTGGGCCACGCATCAGGCCCATCACTCCAGCCAATACTTCAACTTCGCCACCGCGCTGCGGCAGAAGTGGAACATCAGCGGCGACGTGTTGCTGCGTGCGGTGCTGCCGCTGCTGGGCGTGCCGCCCTGGCTGGTGTTCGCCAGCTTCTCGATCAACCTGATCTACCAGTTCTGGATCCACACAGAACGCATCGGAAAGCTCTGGGCGCCAGTCGAGTTCATTTTCAACACCCCCTCGCACCACCGGGTGCACCACGGGATGGACAACCAGTACCTGGACAAGAACTACGGCGGCATCCTCATCGTGTGGGACCGCCTGTTCGGCACCTTCGCGCCCGAAACCGTGCGGCCGCACTACGGGCTGACCAAGCAAGTCGACACCTACAACATCTGGAAGCTGCAGACCTACGAGTACGTAGCGATCCTGCGCGATATGCGCGAGGCCACCCGGTGGCGCGACAAGCTCGGCTACGCGTTCGGCCCGCCCGGCTGGCAACCGGCCGAACGCCGCGTGTCCGATGCGCCCCGCATCGCGGATCCGGCGGCCGAACTCTCCGCCTAAACTTTCTTTCGCGCGGCCGTAACGTTCCCGTGATCTTGAGCGATGGCCAAGGATAGGTGCCACCGTACGCGGTTGCTGCTGGTCGGGCGGATTATGAGTTCTCTGGCTCGGGTACAGGAAACTGCATCACAGCGGTACCGTTGTCACCCTGTTACTCGAGAGGATCGGTGCGGAAGATGCTCCGACGACGATTTCGCGCGATGGCAGCGTTGGCCGCCCCGATCATCGCGCTCGCAACCCCCTTGGCGCCGGTAAGCGCCTCACCCGGCATCGTCGTGCATCCCGGGATGGAGATCCGCCAAGACAATACCGTGTGCACGCTGGGATTCGTGGATTTGCACGCGCGTGTCGCGTTCACCGCCGGGCACTGCCGGGGCAGCGGTCATGTCCGCGACCGCAACGGCAACTTCGTCGGCACCCAGGTGCAGTTCCGCGACAACACCCCCAACGGCGCCACCGTCGACACCAACCATCAGATCACCGACTGGCAGATCATCGGCCTGGGCCCCGACGTGGCGGTCAACAACGTCCTTCCCGGCGGACGGCTGCTGGTGTCGGATCCCGCCGTCGTGCCCACCCCGGGTCTGCCCGTCTGCCACTTCGGCGTCGTCACCGGGGAGAGCTGCGGAACCATCGAATCGGTCAACAACGGCTGGTTCACGATGGGCAACGGCGTCGTCAGCGGTAAGGGCGACTCCGGCGGACCCGTCTATGTGGTGACCCCGGATGGTCGGGCGGCGATCATCGGAATGTTCAACAGCACGTGGGGGCAGTTCCCCGCGGCGGTGTCGTGGCAGGTGACCAGCGCGCAGGCCCGCGAGGGGGTCATCTCCGCGGCGTCGAGCAACGCCGGACCGATGCCGTAACTTCATTAAGTATTAATTTATATAAGTCGTAGCTTTAGTTTGGGTGGGTGCACGCGTTCGACGTCTTGGGCGATCCGGTGCGCCGCCGCATCCTCGAACTGCTCGCCGACGGTGAAATGTCGGCGGGGGCCATCGGATCGGCGATCCAAAGTGAGTTCGCGATCACCCAGCCAGCGGTGTCGCAACATCTGAAAGTGCTGCGCGATAACGGGTTTACGTCGGTGCGGCCGGACGGTCAACGGCGACTCTATGCCGTCGACGGTGCGGGGCTGCGCGAAGTCCACGAGTGGCTGGAGGGGTTCCGCCGGTTCTGGACACCGCGACTGGATGCGTTGGCCACCGAGATCGCGCGCGGCAAACGGCAACGGCGAAAGAAGACGACATGATCGACGTCAACGTCGAGTACCAGATCAACGCGGTGCAGCGGACTTTCGGCGCCCGGACCATCGAATCCGGGCAGGCCCACGTCGCCACCATCAGCCAGACCTACGACACCGAGGCCGACGACCTCTGGAATGCGGTCACCGACATCGAACGCATACCGCGGTGGCTGATGCCGATCTCGGGTGACCTGCGGCTCGGCGGGTCCTACCAGCTGGAGGAGCAGGCCGGAGGCACCATCCTGACGTGTGACCCGCCGCGCAACTTCACCGCCACCTGGGAGTACGGCGGCGGCACCAGCTGGATCGACGTCACGGTCAGCAGCGAGGGACCGCACCGGGCGCGGTTGGTGATCGAGCACATCGCCCACGTGGACGACGACATCTCCCGTATGTACGGGCCGGGCGCCGTCGGCATGGGGTGGGATTCCATGGTGCTGGGGCTGGCGATCCATCTGCGCACGGGCGAATCCGTCGACCCGGCCGCTGGACAGCAGTGGCTGGGCACCGACGACGGCCGGCGCTTTCTGACGCTGTCCAGCGAGCGGTGGTACGACGCGAACGTAGCTCAGGGCGAAGACCCCGTCGCCGCGCGGGAGATGGCCGATCGCTGTCTCGCGGCCTACCTCGGCGAAGGCTGAACTAGAACACGTTCTAGCCAACGGTGCGGGGCGGCGATATCCTCGACGCGATGCTTGCCCAGACACCTGTCCAAGTCGCGTGGGTGACCCGGGATCTGGACGCCACCGAAGCGGCGCTGACCACGCTGCTCGGCGCCAAGAAGTGGATCCGCATGCCCAGCGTGCACTTCGCCCCCGATGCCTGCACCTACCGCGGCCGTCCCGCGGATTTCGTCGCCGCCATCTCGCTGAGCTACGCCGGGCACACCCAGCTGGAGATCATCGCGCCGGTTCGCGGGGACAGCATCTATACGGAGTTCCTCGACCGCGTCGGGCCGGGCTTGCATCACATCTGCGTGGAGGTCGACGACGTGGACGCGGCACTGGCCGAACGGGGCGCCGAGGCGGTGCAGCGCGGCGTGATGCCGGGCGGTATGGACTTCGCCTACATCGAAGCCCCCGGCGTGCCCTACCTCGAGATCGCCTACGTGCCCGACGAGATTCGCGCCTACTTCGACTACATCAAACAGGAGCAACAGTGAGCGAACTGGACATTCCCGACACCGTCGACGCGGCCGAGGTGGCGGCGTGGTCCGACGAGGTCGACGTCGTCGTCATCGGTTTCGGTATCGCCGGCGGCTGCGCGGCGGTCAGCGCGGCGGCCGCGGGCGCGTCGGTGCTGGTGCTGGAACGTGCGGCCGCAGCGGGCGGGACGACCTCGATGGCCGGCGGGCACTTCTATCTCGGCGGCGGCACCGCCGTGCAGCAGGCCACCGGGCACGGCGACAGCGCCGAGGAGATGTACAAGTACCTCGTCGCGATGTCGCGCGAGCCCGAGCACGACAAGATCCGCGCGTACTGCGAAGGCTCCGTCGAACACTTCAACTGGTTGGAGGACTTGGGGTTTCAGTTCGAGCGCAGCTACTACCCTGGCAAGGTCGTCGTCCCGCCGGGCACCGAAGGCCTGTCCTACACCGGCAACGAGAAGGTGTGGCCGTTCTGCGAACAAGCCAAACCGGCGCCGCGTGGCCACTCCGTGCCCGTACCGGGTGAGCTGGGCGGCGCCGCCATGGTCATCGACCTGCTGCTCAAGCGCGCCACCGACCTGGGCGTGCACATCCGCTACGAGACCGGGGTGACCAACCTCGTCGTCGACGACGGGTCGGTGGTCGGGGTGGCCTGGAAGCACTTCCGCGACACCGGCGCGGTCAGGGCCAAGTCGGTGATCATCGCCGCGGGCGGGTTCGCGATGAACCCCGAGATGGTCGCGCGCCACACCCCGGCGTTGGGCCAGCAGCGAAAAACCAAACACCACGGTGTGGTGGAGCCCTACATCCTGGGCAACCCGCACGACGATGGCCTGGGCATCCGGATGGGCGTCTCGGCGGGCGGCGTCGCCAAGAACCTGGACCAGCTGTTCATCACCGCAGCGGCCTATCCGCCGGAGATCCTGCTGACCGGCGTCATCGTCAACAAGGACGGTAAGCGGTTCGTCGCCGAGGACTCCTACCACTCACGGACATCGGCATTCGTGCTGGAGCAGCCCGAGCAGAAGGCCTACCTGGTCGTCGACGAAGCGCACATGCAGATGCCCGAGATGCCGCTGATCAAGTTTATCGACGGCTGGGAGACGATCGCCGAAATGGAAGCCGCGCTTGGCATTCCGGAAGGCAACCTGGCGGCCACCCTCGAGCGCTACAACGCCGACGCCGCCCGCGGTGAGGACCCCGACTTCCACAAACAGCCCGAATACCTTGCGGCCCAAGACACGGGGCCGTGGGCCGCGTTCGACCTGTCGCTGGGCGTGGCGATGTACTCGGGCTTCACGATGGGCGGTCTGGCGGTGTCGATCGACGGCGAGGTGCTGCGCGAGGACGGCAGCGTCGTGCCGGGGTTGTACGCGGCAGGCGCGTGCGCGTCCAACATCGCCCAAGACGGCAAGGGCTACGCCAGCGGCACGCAGTTGGGCGAGGGGTCGTTCTTCGGGCGGCGGGCGGGTGGACACGCAGCCCGGCGCGCGGGTGGGCACGCCGCCCGCGGCTAGACGGGTACCGGCTCGTCCTGGATGCGGCCGAGCCGCCACTCACCGTCGCCGAGCAGCTTGAGCTCGTGGGTGTGGTGCTGTTCCACGCTGCTGCGGTGGCTGACGGAAACCAGGATGGTGTCGGGCAGTTCGGTGCGCACGAGGTCATAGAGCAGGAACTCCAGGCCCTCGTCGAGCGCGGACGTGGACTCATCGAGGAAGACTGCCTTGGGTTTGGTCAACAGGATGCGGGCGAACGCGATCCGCTGCTGTTCGCCGGGGGAGAGCACCTTGGCCCAGTCGTCGACCTCGTCGAGGCGGTCCCCGAGATGCGACAGCGCGACCTTGGTCAGCGTGTGCCGCAACATCTCGTCGTCGATGCTGCCCACTTCGCTCGGGTAGCTCACCACCGTGCGCAGGTCACCGAGCGGCACGTAGGGCAGCTGCGAGAGGAACATCGTCTCGTTGGGTCCGCACGGGCGCGTCAGCGCCCCTGAGGTGAACGGCCACAACTGGGCCAGGCTGCGCAGCAGGGTGGTCTTGCCGCTGCCGGACGGCCCGGTGATTACCAACGTGTCGCCGACTTCCAGCCGCATGTCGAGCGGTTTGACCAGTTGCTTGCCGTCGGGCGTGCGGACCTCCACGTCGGCGAGTTCCACGGTGCCGTCGACGCACGGGTTGGTGATCAGCTCCGGCAGCGCCCGGCCCTCGTCGTTGGCCAGCACCAGGCCGTGCAGCCGGATGATCGCCGCCCGGTATCCGGCGAACTGGTCGTAGGCGTTGCGGAAGAACGACAGGCCCTGCTCGATATTGCCGAACGCCGCGGCGGTCTGTGTCATCGCGCCGAGGGTGATCTCGCCGGACAGAAACCGCGGAAACTGCAGCAGGTAGGGCGGCACCACGATGATCTGGTCCATCGAGAGGTTCCACCCGTAGAAGCCCATCATGCGGTTGATGTAGCGCTTGTAGTTCGACACCACGGGCGCGAAGAGCCGCCGCAGGCCCGCGCGTTCGGCGAGTTCGCCGCGGTAGAACGCGACAGCCTCAGCTGCGTCGCGCAACCGCACCAGCGCGTACCGGAACGCGGCGTTGTACTTCTCGTTGCGAAACGACAACCAGATGATGGGCCTGCCGATCCAGAACGCGAAGACCGACGCCAACAGCACGTAGGCCAGCAGGATCCAGAACATGGCCTTGGGCACGGCGATCCCGACCACCGGCAGCGTGAGCGTGCCGGACAGGTTCCACAGAATGGCGGTGAACGAGATCATCGAGGCGACGGCGTTGACCGCACCGAACAGCAGGGTGGCCGTCGAGGTGTTGTTGGGGGTGTTCGGCAGTCCGCCCACGCCGGCGGTGAAGATGTCGATGTCCTGCTGGATGCGCTGATCCGGGTTGTCGATCGTGTCGTCGATGAACCGGGTGCGGTAGTAGGCCTTGTCGTCGAGCCAGTCGGTGGTGAGGCGGTCGGTGAGCCACACCCGCCAGGCCAGCATGAACCGCTGGGTCATGAACAGGTCGAGCATGATCCGCGCGACGTGCAGCACCGCCAGGAGCGCGAAGACCAGCATCGACATCCAGAAGCCGGCCTCGCCGGAGTCCCGGACGGCGGCGTCGCCGGTGCCCAGGCCGGACGCCACCACCTGGAAGCTGGTCATCATGTCGTTGCCCTGATAGGTGAACAGCACCGAGAGCCGAACACCCACGATCACCGACAGCAGCAGGGCGGCCAGCCAGAGCCAGACCTTGACGCTTTCGGGGCCCTTGAAGTAGCCGCCGGTGATGCGCCAGAACTGGCGCCCCCACGTGGTGAATTTCGCGATGAGCACCACGACGATCAGCGTGGCGATCGCCGCCATCACCCAGGCGCGCGCGACCCAGACCAGCGAAGTCCACAGCTCGTGTCCCCAGTCCAGCGTCGGGACAAAACTTTCCATTCGGGCAAGGTACCTTTCCGAAACGCCGTCAGCGCTGCAGAGAGCTCAACTGCTCGCTGCGGCGTTCGCCGGCGAAGCTACCGCAGCGCGGCGAATGTCGCCTGCAAGTGGTTGACCACACCGTCGGCGTCGACGCGCGGTGCGGCAAGACCGAGGTAGCCATCGGGCCGCACGACGAACGCCGCTTCTGCGCCGGTTGCGTAGGCGCGGGCGAAGTCTCCGCCGGTGTCGCGGATCAGCGGCAACGTGGTGGCGGCGACGGCGGCTCCGGGCGCGGCGATCAGATACCCCCTGACCTGACCATGGGCGGCCCGGACCGCCTGGTCGACGACGCGCTCGAAACGCTCGAGGTCGCCGGCCCCGTGCTGCTCGCCGGCGTAGAGCAGCACGGTGTGGCCACGTCCGAACAGGGTGTACAGCCGCACAGGGGCGGTAACCGCGGCGCGGGTCAACCCGGCGACATCCGGTGCCCGGGTGCCCGCGCGGGGCCCAGACGTCGCGGGCCCGGCGGCTCCGGGCGACACGATCGGGCTGTCGGCGTAGTCGATGAGCAGTTGCGCCTCGCGGCGGATGACGAACCCGACATCGGTGGAATCGGCGCCGATACCGTCGCGTGCGCTTCGCACGGTTCGCCCCACCACCTCCTCGCCGACGGGCCGTCGCTCCGCGTCGTAGCTGCCGAGCAACTCCGGCGAGGCCTGCCCGGCGGCGGCGAGCGCCAACTTCCACGCCAGGTTGTGCGCGTCCTGGATGCCGGTGTTCATGCCCTGCGCACCGGTGGGCGGGTGGATGTGGGCCGCGTCGCCCGCGACGAACACTCGATCGCGGCCATAGGAGTCCACGATGCGGTGACTGATGCGAAACACCGAGGACCAGCGCAGGTTTCGCGCAGTCGTTGGCTCGGGAGACAGCCGATCGAGCACGGCCTGGATGTGGTGCAGTTCGGGCTTGCGGCCACCTTCGAAGCCGTGCGCCACGCCGTCGGGAGCAGCGGCGCTGAGCTCAGCGGGCACCAGCATGGACATCCGGTAGCGGTTGCGGCCCGGCAGTGGGATGCACACCAGCAGGTCGTCGGTGTTTCCGTCGGTCTGGCGCATCGACCGCACGCCGTAGCCGCGCGGCATCGACCAGTCCACCTCGACGTCGCCGAGCATGTACTGCTCGTCGAATGCCGCACCCTCAAACGTCAGGCCCAGGCCCTTGCGCACCGTGCTGTGGGCGCCGTCGGCGCCGACGAGAAAGCCCGCACGCAACGTCTCTTCGCCGCTGTCACCAGCCAGCGTCGCGGACACGCCGTCGGCGTCTTGGTCGAACCCGGTCAGCCGGACCCCGCGCTCAATCCGCCCACCGCAGGCGGTGAGTTCGGCGGCCAGCACCCGCTCGGTGGCGTACTGCGGAATCGCGATGAAACCGAACGGCACGTCGAGGGGCAATGTCAGGTCGAGCTGCGCGGCTTTCTCGCCGTTGACGTAGACGATCTGGCCGTGCATCGGGATCGCCGCGTCCAGGATGCGGTCGAGCACACCCATACTCTCGAATACTTCGAGTGTACGTGGTTGCACCCCAACGGCTTTCGCGTATTGCGGTGATTCGGACAGTGGATCGACGATGCGACAGTCCACACCGCGGCGGGTCAACTCGATCGCGGCGGTGAGACCGACAGGCCCCGCTCCGGCGATGAGCACTTGGGTTTTCCTGGGCCTCGGCACCCGGTGATTATGCTCCCGGTATGAGCACCGACGCTGCGGAGCCCGCCGCGGTGAACGCGGGCCACCTGATCGCCCGGCGGCTGCGGGCCAGCGGTATCGACACGATCTTCACGCTCTCCGGTGGCCATCTGTTCTCGATCTACGACGGCTGCCGCGCCGAGAACATCCGGCTGATCGACACTCGCCACGAGCAGACCGCGGCGTTCGCCGCGGAAGGCTGGTCCAAGGTCACCCGCGTGCCCGGTGTCGCGGCGCTGACCGCCGGGCCGGGCGTCACCAACGGCATGAGCGCGATGGCCGCCGCCCAGCAGAATCAGTCGCCGCTGGTGGTGCTGGGCGGACGGGCTCCGGCGTTACGGTGGGGCCAGGGTTCGCTGCAGGAGATCGACCACGTCCCGTTCGTGGCGCCGCTGGCCCGGTTCGCCGCGACCGCGGATTGCCCCGACGCCGTCGCGCCGCTGATCGATAAGGCGCTGCGCGCCGCCGTCGGCGCCCCCTCGGGCGTGGCGTTCGTCGACTTCCCGATGGATCACGTGTTCAGCGAGGCCCGCGACCACGGCGCACCCGGCGCGCTGACCGGTGCGCCTGCGGGCGCCGCGCCCGACGGCGATGCCGTCGACACCGCCGTGCGTCTGCTGTCGCAGGCGCAACGGCCCGTCATCATGGCAGGCACCAACGTCTGGTGGGGGCACGCCGAGACCGCACTGCGCGACCTCGCCGAGACGCTGCGGATCCCGGTCCTGATGAACGGTATGGCCCGCGGGAGCGTGCCCGCCGACCACGAGCTCGCGTTCTCCAGGGCCCGCTCAAAAGCGTTGGGGGAGGCCGATGTTGCGTTGGTGATCGGCGTACCGCTGGACTTTCGACTGGGCTTCGGCGGCGTGTTCGGCGCCGAGACCAAACTTGTGGTCGCCGACCGCGTCGCACCGCAGCGCCCGCATCCGCGCGAGGTGGCGGCCGGCCTGTACGGCGATCTGGGCCAGATCCTGGCCGCGTTGGCGGCGGCCACCCCGGCCGGACATGCGGACTGGATCGAACAGTTGCGCACGGTGGAGAGCGCCGCGCGGCAGGCCGAGACCGCCGACCTCGCCGACGACCGCGCACCACTTCACCCGATGCGGATCTACGCCGAATTGAAGGCGCTGCTGGATCGCGACGCCATCGTCGTCATCGACGCAGGCGATTTTGGCTCGTATGCGGGTCGGGTGATCGACAGCTACGTGCCGGGCGCCTGGCTGGACAGCGGGCCGTTCGGCTGTCTGGGCTCCGGCCCCGGGTACGCGCTGGCCGCCAAGCTGGCCCGGCCCGACAGGCAGGTGGTGCTGCTGCAGGGCGACGGCGCGTTCGGGTTCTCCGGTATGGAGTGGGACACGCTGATCCGCCACGGTGTCCAGGTGGTGTCGGTCATCGGCAACAACGGCATCTGGGCGCTGGAGAAGCATCCGATGGAGATGCTGTACGGGTACTCGGTGGTGGCCGATCTGCGGCCGGGCACCCGCTATGACGAGGTAGTCGCGGCGCTGGGCGGGCACGGTGAGTTGGTGTCGACGCCGGCCGAGCTGCGCCCGGCCCTGCAGCGCGCGTTCTCGGTGGGGGTTCCCGCGGTGGTCAATGCGCTGACCGATCCGGCAGTGGCCTACCCGCGCCGCTCGAACCTGGCCTGAGGCCGCAGGCTCACCGGCCGGTGAGCAGGGACGCGTACCGTATCTGTGTGGCTAAGACCAAGACCCGCACGACAGGTCGTGTCAGCAACCGGTTCTGGAAACTGCTCGGCGCGAGCACCGACCGGGACCAGGCGCAGTCGTTGGCGCAGGTGCGCAAATCGACCGAATTCGATGAGCGAGCAGCCGACCTCGACGCCGAACAACTGCGCAAGGCCGCCAAGTTGCTGAACCTCGAGGACCTGGCCGACTCGACCGACATCCCGCAGTTTCTGGCGATCACCCGCGAAGCCGCCGAGCGCACGACCGCGCTTCGCCCCTTCGACGTCCAGCTGCTCGGTGCGCTGCGGATGCTGGCAGGCGACGTGGTCGAGATGGCCACCGGCGAAGGCAAGACGCTCTCCGGTGCGATCGCCGCGGCCGGCTATGCGCTCGGCGGCAGGCGCGTGCACGTCATCACGATCAACGACTACCTCGCCCGCCGCGACGCCGAGTGGATGGGCCCGCTGCTGGAGGCGCTCGGGCTGACGGTCGGCTGGATCACGGAGAAGTCCACCGCCGAGGAGCGCCGCGCGGCCTACCGCTGCGACGTCACCTACGCCTCGGTGAACGAGGTCGGCTTCGACGTGCTGCGCGACCAGCTGGCCACCGATGTCGCCGACCTGGTGTCGCCGAACCCCGATGTGGCGCTGATCGACGAGGCCGACTCGGTGCTGGTCGACGAGGCGCTGGTGCCGCTGGTGCTGGCCGGAACCACCCACCGGGAGACGCCGAAGGTCGAAATCATCCAGATGGTGGGCGACCTCACCGCCGGCCTGGACTTCGACACCGACGACGACAACCGCAACGTGCACCTCACCGACGTCGGCGCCAGAAAGCTGGAGGCCAAGCTCGGCGGCATCGACCTGTACTCGGAGGAGCACGTCGGCAGCACGCTCACCGAGATCAACGTGGCGCTGCACGCGCACGTGCTGCTGCAGCGCGACGTGCACTACATCGTCCGCGACGGCGCCGTGCGCCTGATCAACGCCTCCCGCGGCCGCATCGCCCAGCTGCAACGCTGGCCCGACGGTCTGCAGGCCGCCGTCGAGGCCAAGGAGGGCATCGAAACCACCGAGACCGGTGAGGTGCTCGACACCATCACCGTGCAGGCGCTGATCAACCGGTACCCGAGGGTGTGCGGAATGACCGGCACCGCGCTCGCGGCCGGTGAGCAGCTGCGCCAGTTCTACAAGCTGGCCGTCTCCCCAATTGCGCCTAACACCCCCAACATTCGCCAGGACGAGCCCGACCGGGTGTACGCCACCCAGGCCGCCAAGAACGACGCCATCGTCGAGCACATCTCAGAAGTGCACAAAACCCGCCAACCCGTGCTGGTTGGCACCCACGACGTCGCCGAATCCGAGGATCTGCACCGGCAGCTGGTCAAGGCCGGCGTCGCCGCCGTGGTCCTCAACGCCAAGAACGACGCCGAGGAGGCCGCAGTGATCGCCGAGGCCGGCAAGCTCGGCAGCGTCACGGTGTCCACCCAAATGGCCGGCCGCGGCACCGACATCCGGCTCGGCGGATCCGACGCCGACGACCAATCGGACAAGAAGAAAGAGGTCGCCGAACTCGGCGGGCTGCACGTCGTCGGCACCGGCCGCCACCACACCGAGCGGCTGGACAACCAGCTGCGCGGCCGCGCGGGCCGCCAGGGCGACCCCGGATCGTCGGTGTTCTTCTCCAGCTGGGAAGACGACGTCGTCGTCGCCCATCTCGAGCCCAACAAGCTCCCGATGGACACCGACGACACCGGGCGCGTCGTCAGCCCCAAGGCCGCCACCCTGCTGGACAACGCGCAGCGCATCGCCGAGGGTCGGATGCTCGACATCCACGCGAACAACTGGCGCTACAACCAGCTGATCGCGCAGCAGCGCGGCATTATCGTCGAACGTCGAAACACGTTGCTGCGCACCGCGGTTGCTCGTGAGGAGCTCGAGGAACGGTCACCGAAGCGCTACGCCGAACTGGTCGAGAACCTCGGTGCGGAGAAACTGGAGAAGATCTGCCGGCTGATCATGCTGTATCACCTGGACCGGGGCTGGGCCGACCACCTGGCGTACCTGTCCGATATCCGCGAGAGCATCCACCTGCGCGCCCTGGGTAACCAGACGCCGATCGACGAGTTTCACCGGATGGCCGTCGACGCGTTCGCCTCGCTGGCCGCCGACGCGATCGAGGCCGCCCAGCAGACATTCGAGACCGCGCAGTCCATCGAAGACGAACCCGGCGTGGACTTGTCCAAACTGGCGCGGCCCACCTCGACGTGGACCTACATGGTCCACGACAATCCGCTCGCCGACGACTCGCTCTCTGCGCTTAGCCTGCCCGGGGTGTTCCGCTAGGTTTAGCCCATGACCGAGGCGCATGGCCAGGCGCCTTCGCCGCCGGATGCCACAGGTACCGCCCGCGACCGGGTGCTGACCGTTCCCAACGTGCTGAGCGCGGTGCGCTTGGCGCTGGTGCCGGTGTTTCTCTGGCTGCTGCTGGCCGCCGACGCCACCGCCTGGGCGGTGGGCGTGCTGATGTTCAGCGGGTTCTCCGACTGGGCCGACGGCAAGATCGCCCGGCTCGTCGACAACCAGTCGTCGCGGCTGGGGGAGTTGCTCGATCCGACGGTCGACCGCATCTACATGCTGGTGGTCCCGGTGGCGATGGCGTTTCACGGCTCGCTGGCGTGGTGGATCGTGGCGACCTTGCTCGTCCGAGACGCCGCGCTGGCCGCGACGCTGCCGTCGCTGCGCGCCCGCGGGCTCACGGCCCTGCCGGTGACCTACATCGGCAAGGCAGCCACGTTCGCGTTGATGTCGGGGCTGCCGCTGATCCTGTTGGGGCAGTGGGATGCGTTGTGGAGCCGCGTGATCCTGGCCTGCGGATGGGGGTTTCTGATCTGGGGGCTGGCCATGTATGTGTGGTCAGGTGTGCTGTATCTGTTGCAGGTGGGCCTGGTGATCCGCCGCATGCCCAAGGTGTCGCGATGACCCAGAGCTTCCGCAACTCGCTGGGCGGATACGACCCGAACGCCGGCCGCAGCGCGCACGCGGCCGACAAGCCGACGTTGATCCCGGTGCCGTCGCTGCTGCGGTCGTTGCTGACCGAACATCTCGACCCCGGTTACGCCGCCGCCGCGCAGGCCAAGGCGACGGGTAAGCGCCGACCGCGCTGGCAGAACTGGGCCTGGCAGCTGTGCGGGGCGCTGCTGATCGCCGTCGTGTTCGCCACCGCGATGGCCCAGGCCCGCAGCACCGCCACCGGCGTCCGCGAAACTCAACACGCGCTGGCGGGCAGCGTGCGCTCGGCGGAGTCCGCGACTTCCGATCTGGCCGCGCGCCGCGACGCGTTGGCCGCGCAGGTCGGCGCCGAACGCCGCAGCCGCCTCGAAGGCGACGCCCACGGCCAACAGCTGTTGGACGAGCTCGACGACGCGGACTTCGCCGCGGCCGCCACCGGGGTGATCGGCCCTGGCCTGACGATCACGGTCACCGATCCGGGCGTCTCGCAGAACCTCACCGACGTTTCCAAACAACGGCTGCCCGGAAGCCAGCAGGTGATCCTGGACCGCGATCTGCAGCTGCTGGTCAACTCGCTGTGGGCCAGCGGCGCGGAGGCGGTGTCGGTGGGCGGCGTGCGGGTCGGGCCCAACGTCACCGTCCGGCAGGCCGGGGGCGGCATCCTGGTGGACAATCAGCCGATCGTCAGCCCGTACGTCATCCTGGCGGTCGGACCGCCCAACACGATGAAGGACATCTTCGAACGCAGCCCCGGCCTCCAGCGGCTTCGGCTGCTCGAGATCTCCTACGGGGTGGGCGTGCAGGTCAGCGCCACCGACACCGTCACGGTGCCCGCCGGTTCGGTACGAGAAATCAACTTCGCCAAGCAGATTGGTCAGTAACCACGCATGATCGGAATCGCCGCACTCGTCATCGGCATCGTGCTCGGGTTGGTGTTTCAGCCCGACGTCCCCGAGTTCGTCCAGCCCTACCTGCCGATCGCCGTGGTGGCCGCGCTGGATGCGGTGTTCGGCGGGTTGCGCGCCTACCTCGAACGCATCTTCGACGCCAAGGTGTTCGTGGTGTCCTTCGTGTTCAACGTGCTGGTGGCCGCGCTGATCGTCTACCTCGGCGACCAACTCGGGGTGGGCACCCAGCTGTCCACGGCGATCATCGTGGTGCTCGGGATACGGATCTTCGGTAACGCCGCCGCATTGCGGCGCAGATTGTTCGGGGCGTAGTCCATGAACCAGCATCCACCGGAGCACACGCCGGAGCCAGACCGCCCCGACGACACCGCAATTCGCGCCGGGGGCAAACACCAGTTGCCGCCCGACGAACCGTCGCAACCGGTCGACGGCGCACGGCGGCGGCGATCACAAGTGGTGTTCGGCACATTGGCGGTGTTGTTGTGTCTGCTGCTCGGCGTCGCGATCGTCACGCAGGTGCGGCAGACCGAATCCGGGGACTCCCTGGAGACCGCGCGACCGGCCGATCTGCTGGTGCTCCTCGACTCGCTGCAGCAACGTGAGGCGGCACTGAACACCGAGGTCGCCGAACTGCAGCGCACGCTGGTCGAACTGGAGGCGTCGGGCACCAGCGACCAGGCGGCCATCGAGAACGCCCAGGCCCGGCTGGCCGCGTTGTCGATCATGATCGGTACGGTGCCGGCGACCGGGCCGGGTATGACGTTGACCATCGCCGACACCGCGCCGGGCGTGCCCGCCGAGACGCTGCTGGACGTCATCAACGAACTGCGCAACGCCGGCGCCGAGGCCATGGAGATCCAGGGGCGAGGGGACTCCCAACAAACCTCAGTGCGGGTGGGTGTCGACACCTGGGTGGCGGGCGCACCCGGCGCGCTGGTCATCGACAACGTCACCTTGCACCCGCCGTATACGGTTGTGGCGATTGGTGATCCGCCGACGTTGGCGGCGGCGATGAACATTCCGGGCGGCGCGAAGGACAGCATCGAGCGGGTGGGCGGCACCACGACGGTGCAGCAGGCCGACCGGGTCGATGTGACCGCCTTGCGGCAACCGAAACCCCGCCAATACGCTCAGCCGGTTAAATGAGGTCAAGGCAGTGAGTGAAAAATTAGGAGCGCAGTGAGCGATATCCCAGCCGACCTGAAGTACACCGAGGAACACGAGTGGGTGCTGCGCACCGGCGACGACACCGTGCGCGTCGGCATCACCGACTACGCCCAGTCCGCGCTGGGTGATGTGGTGTTCGTGCAGCTGCCCGACGTCGGTGCCGACGTGACCGCGGGCGAGTCCTTCGGCGAGGTGGAGTCGACCAAGTCGGTTTCGGATCTCTACGCCCCGGTCAGCGCGAAAGTCGTTGCCGTCAACGGCGATCTGGAGGGTAATCCGCAGCTGGTCAACTCCGACCCCTACGGTGAGGGCTGGCTGGTCGACCTGCAGGTGGACCCGTCGGCGGCAGAGGACGCACTGGGCGGGCTTCTTGATGCCGACGGCTACCGCGCCGCAGTGACCGAATGACGGTTGTTAGGGTTTTGCACACCGGACGTCGATCTCGCGGCGGATCCGGCGGTGGTGGGCACAATGACGTCTACTGCGCGGTACGGTCGATATCAGACGCACTACGGCTGGGGCTCGGCCCTGTATCGCCACAGCAGCCAGTAAGGAGCAGCGGGTGACGGATAAGGACAAGAACTCTGGGGCTGATCAGGCGTCTGACGAAGTCACCGTGGAAACGACATCGGTCTTCCGCGCCGACTTCCTCAACGAACTGGACGCCCCGGCGGCGGCCGGCGCCGAGGGTGCCGTCTCCGGTGTCGAGGGCTTGCCCGTCGGCTCGGCGTTGCTCGTCGTCAAACGCGGACCCAACGCCGGCTCGCGGTTCCTGCTCGACCAGCCCACGACCTCCGCGGGCCGCCACCCCGACAGCGACATCTTCCTCGACGACGTCACGGTGAGCCGCCGCCACGCCGAGTTCCGGTTGGAAAGCGGCGAGTTCCAGGTCGTCGACGTCGGCAGCCTCAACGGCACCTACGTCAACCGCGAACCGGTGGACTCCGCGGTGCTGGCCAACGGTGACGAGGTCCAGATCGGCAAGTTCCGGCTGGTCTTCCTCACCGGTCCCAAGAGCGACGACAGCGGCCCAGGCACCTAAGTGACGGCGCCCGACACTCCCGCGCTCACTGGGATGTCGATCGGAGCGGTCCTTGATCTGCTGCGACCGGACTTCCCGGACGTGACGATTTCCAAGATCCGGTTCTTGGAGGCCGAAGGGCTGGTCACCCCAGAGCGCACCGCGTCGGGTTATCGCCGGTTCACCGCCTACGACTGCGCTCGCCTGCGGTTCATCCTGACCGCCCAGCGGGACCAATACCTGCCGTTGAAGGTCATCAAGGCCCAGCTCGACGCGCAGCCCGACGGTGAGCTGCCCCCGCAGATCGGATCTGCTTACGGCGTACCGCGTTTGGTGCCGGTGTCCGGCGACGACGCGACCGACCTGTCGGTCGCGCACGTCAGCACCGCGGCCTCGGTGGCCCCGACGCAGGTGCGGTTGTCGCGGGAGGATCTGTTGTCGCGTTCGGGTGTGGACGAGGAAATGTTGACCGCCTTGGTGAAGTCCGGCGTGATCACCACCGGACCCGCCGGCTTCTTCGACGAACATTCGGTGGTGATCGCCCAGTGCGCCCATGCCCTGGCCGAATACGGCGTGGAACCGCGCCATCTGCGGGCGTTCCGCTCGGCGGCCGACCGCCAGTCCGACCTGATCGCCCAGATCGCCGGGCCGGTGGCCAAGGCGGGTAAGGCGGGCGCGCGGGAGCGCGGCAACGATCTCGCCCGCGAGGTGGCCGCGCTGGCGATCATGCTGCACACGTCGCTGATCAAGTCGGCTGTACGCGACGTTCTGGATCGCTGAGGATTAGACTCGTTTTGGACGGCTTCTTGGTGCGGAAGGCAGGCACAGATGGGTGAGGTGCGTGTGGTCGGCATTCGCGTGGAGCAGCCACAGAACCAGCCGGTTTTGCTGCTCCGCGAATCGAACGGTGACCGCTATCTGCCGATCTGGATCGGCCAGTCAGAGGCGGCGGCGATCGCGCTCGAGCAGCAGGGCGTGGAACCGGCCCGGCCGCTGACCCACGATCTGATCCGAGATCTCATTGGTGCGCTTGGCCATTCGCTCAAAGAAGTGCGGATCGTCGACCTGCAGGAAGGCACGTTCTACGCGGACCTGATCTTCGACCGGGATATCAAGGTGTCGGCGCGGCCGTCGGACTCGGTGGCGATCGCGTTGCGCGTCGGTGTGCCGATATACGTCGAGGAGGCGGTGCTTGCCGAGGCCGGGCTACTGATTCCCGACGAGAGCGACGACGAAGCGGCCGGCGCGGTCCGCGAGGACGAGGTCGAGAAGTTCAAGGAGTTTCTCGACAGCGTGTCACCCGACGACTTCAAGGCGACCTAGACGCCGACTGGCGGGTGCGCCCACGACGTTTGTCACGGTAGCGTCTCGTCGCCGTCGACACGCGGTGCGGGTTTCCGGCTGGCGGCAAGCGGGCAGCCATACTTTGACGTGCCGGACCACTGATGGGCAGTCGCGGGCCCGGCGGAAAGCGTATGCTCGACACACTCGGGCTCGGCAAATGTGCGCCCCATGCGGGACTACGGAGCCGGTTCGATCGGCGAGAGGATTTCGGAAGTGGGAGACACGCCACGTCAAGAGCAGTTGGACCTGACCTCTGCTAGCGGCCCCGCGGAATCGGAAGTGACGGCACCCAGCGAGCCCGTGCAGGCAGGACTTTTCCCGGACGACTCCGTACCCGACGAACTGGTCGGCTACCGCGGGCCCAGCGCCTGCCAGATTGCCGGCATCACCTACCGCCAGCTGGACTACTGGGCACGCACCTCGCTGGTCGTGCCGTCGATCCGCAGCGCGGCGGGTTCGGGCAGCCAACGGCTGTACTCGTTCAAGGACATCCTGGTCCTCAAGATCGTCAAACGGCTGCTCGACACCGGCATCTCGCTGCACAACATCCGCGTCGCCGTCGACCATCTGCGCCAGCGCGGCGTGCGGGATCTGGCCAACATCACGCTGTTTTCCGACGGCACCACGGTTTACGAGTGCACGTCGGCCGAAGAAGTCGTCGACCTGCTGCAGGGCGGCCAAGGGGTGTTCGGCATCGCCGTCTCCGGTGCGATGCGCGAGCTGACCGGTGCGATCGCCGATTTCCCGGGCGAGCGCGCCGACGGCGGCGAGTCCATCGCCGCCCCCGAGGACGAGCTGGCGTCGCGGCGCAAGCACCGCGACCGCAAGATCGGCTGACGTTCCGCCGCTAGTCCGCCGCCCCAGGGCCGTCGCGGTAAACTCGTCACCGCATCGCCCTTGTGCGGGAGAGTTCCGTGGCAACCAGCCACGGACGCCGAAGGAGCAATACCTCTCCGTCAACCTCTCAGGCACCCAGGACCGCACGAGACCCCGATGCCTCTGGAAAGCGGTGAGCGCGCGCCCACCCGCCCATGGGGAAAGGTGTTGTCCCGATTTGTCGGAGCGGCGCCGAATCTCTCAGGCACCCGGACCGGGTTGACGACAGAGGGAGAGGAACCCAGCGGTTCTCAACCTTCATGTGTCTGGAGTACTCGCCAGTGTTCGATCATCACCAGCCCACCTTCGCCGACCGCCATATCGGCCCCGACGCCGACGAGGTCGCGACCATACTCGAGACCATCGGCGTGGCGTCCCTCGACGAACTCGCCGACAAGGCAGTGCCCGGCGGGATCCTCGACGCGGTCGCCTCCGACGGGCGCGCGCCCGGGCTGGATCAGCTGATGCCGGCCGCCACCGAGGATGAGGCGCTCGCCGAACTGCGCACGATGGCCGACACCAACACCGTCGCGGTGTCGATGATCGGGCAGGGCTACTTCGACACGCTGACACCGCCGGTCTTGCGGCGCAACATCATTGAAAACCCGGCCTGGTACACCGCCTATACGCCGTACCAGCCCGAGATCAGCCAGGGCCGGCTGGAGGCGCTGCTGAACTTCCAGACCATGGTCACCGACCTCACCGGCCTGGAGGTGGCCAATGCGTCGATGCTCGACGAGGGCACCGCGGCCGCGGAGGCGATGACGCTGATGCACCGGGCGGTCAAGGGCCCGTCGAACCGGCTGGCCGTGGACGTCGACGTGTACCGCCAGACCGCCGCGGTGCTGGCCACCCGCGCCGAGCCGCTCGGTATCCAGATCGTCACCGCCGACCTGCGCCAGGGGCTGCCCGACGGCGAGTTCTTCGGCGTGATCACGCAGCTGCCCGGCGCCAGCGGCGCCGTCGTCGACTGGACCGAGTTGGTGGTGCAGGCCCACGAGCGGGGCGCGCTGGTCGCGATCGGCGCCGACCTGCTGGCGCTGACCTTGCTCACCCCGCCCGGTGAGCTCGGCGCCGACGTCGCGTTCGGCACCACGCAACGGTTCGGGGTTCCGATGGGCTTCGGCGGCCCGCACGCCGGCTACCTGGCCGTGCGCAGCAAGCAGGCCCGCCAGCTGCCCGGCCGGCTGGTCGGGGTGTCCGTGGACGCCGACGGGTCGCCGGCCTACCGGCTGGCGCTGCAAACCCGCGAACAGCACATCCGCCGGGACAAGGCGACAAGCAACATCTGCACCGCGCAGGTGCTGCTGGCGGTGCTGGCCGCGATGTATGCCAGCTATCACGGCGCCGACGGGCTGACCGGCATCGCCCGCCGGGTGCACGACCGGGCCCGCGCGCTGGCCGCCGGGCTCGCCGCCGCCGACGTCGAAGTGGTGCACGACGCATTCTTCGACACGGTGCTGGCCCGGGTGCCCGGCCGTGCCACCGAGATCCGCGACAAGGCCAAGGCCCGCGGTATCAACGTGTGGCGCGTCGACGACGACCACGTGTCGGTGGCCTGCGACGAGGCCACCACCGCGTCGCACCTGGATGCGGTGCTGTCGGCGTTCGGCGCCGCCCCGGCGCAGGCAGCGTTCGACGGTCCGTCGATCGCGTCGCGCACGTCGGCGTTTCTGACCCATCCGGCGTTCACCCGCTACCGCACCGAAACCGAGATGATGCGTTACCTGCGGTCGCTGGCGGATAAAGATATCGCGTTGGACCGCAGCATGATTCCGCTCGGATCATGCACCATGAAGCTCAACGCGGCCGCGGAGATGGAGCCGATCACCTGGCCGGAGTTCGGCCGTCAGCATCCGTTCGCGCCGGCCGCCGACACGCCCGGGTTGCGCAAGCTGATCGCCGACCTGGAGCGGTGGTTGACCGACATCACCGGCTATGACGCGGTGTCGCTGCAGCCCAACGCCGGCTCGCAGGGGGAGTACGCCGGTCTGCTGGCGATCCAGGCCTACCACGCCGAACGCGGCGAGGCGAAGCGCGACGTCTGCCTGATCCCGTCGAGCGCGCACGGCACCAACGCGGCGTCGGCGGCGCTGGCGGGGATGCGGGTCGTGGTGGTGGGCTGCCGCGACAACGGTGACGTCGACCTCGACGATCTGCGCGCCAAGGTGTCCGAGCATGCAGACCGGTTGTCGGCGTTGATGATCACCTACCCGTCGACGCACGGGGTGTACGAACACGACATCACCGACATCTGCGCGGCCGTGCATGACGCCGGCGGTCAGGTGTACGTCGACGGCGCCAACCTCAACGCGCTGGTCGGGTTGGCCCGACCCGGCCGGTTCGGCGGCGACGTCAGCCACCTCAACCTGCACAAGACGTTCTGCATCCCCCACGGTGGCGGTGGGCCGGGCGTCGGCCCGGTCGCGGTGCGCTCACATCTGGCCAAGTACCTGCCCGGTCACCCGCTGGCCGATGACCTACCCGATGCGCACACCGTGTCGGCGGCGCCGTACGGATCGGCATCGATTTTGCCGATCACCTGGGCCTACGTCCGGATGATGGGCGCGGTCGGGTTGCGGGCGGCCTCGCTGACGGCGATCGCCGCCGCCAACTACATCGCCCGCCGCCTCGACGAGTACTACCCGGTGCTCTATACCGGCAAGAACGGCATGGTCGCCCACGAGTGCATCCTGGATTTGCGCGCGATCACCAAGCAGACCGGCGTCACCGTCGATGATGTGGCAAAACGGTTGGCCGACTACGGTTTCCACGCCCCCACCATGAGTTTCCCGGTGGCGGGCACGCTGATGGTCGAACCGACCGAAAGCGAGAGCCTGGCCGAGATCGACACGTTCTGCGAGGCGATGATCGCGATCCGCGCAGAGATCGACAACGTCGGCAACGGCACCTGGGCTGCCGACGACAACCCGCTGCGCAATGCCCCGCACACCGCGGAGTGCCTGCTCGTCGAACAGTGGGACCATCCCTACACCCGCGAGCAGGCCGCCTACCCGCTCGGCAAGAGCTACCGGCCCAAGGTGTGGCCGCCGGTGCGCCGCATCGACGGCGCGTACGGGGACCGCAACCTGATGTGCTCGTGCCCGCCGGTCGAAGCGTTCGCGTAACGCATCTCTGGCGCCGAGTGTGTGCTCGATACACGCTCCGGGCGCAAAAAGCGTGTTGGTAATCCACGTTCGGCGACTAGGGTCGCTGGGGTGCTTCCCCCTGACGTGACCGCGTGGCGCGACGCCGGTCGCCGGATACCCACGCCGTCCGGTGAGGTCTTCGTGCGGTCGTCACCCGGCGACGGCCCGACCGTGCTGATGCTGCACGGCTACCCGTCGAGCAGCTACGACTACCGGCAGGTGGTCCCGCACCTGCACGGCAGGGCGTGGCTGACGCTGGACTTCCTGGGTTTCGGCCTTTCGGACAAACCACGCCCGCACCGCTACAGCCTGCTGGAGCAGGCCGATATCGTGCAGACGGTCGTCGCCGAGGCCGACGCGGGCCCGGTGGTTCTGATCGCCCACGATATGGGGACGTCGGTGGCCACTGAGCTGCTGGCCCGAGATCTGCAGGGCCGGTTGCCGTTTGACCTACAGCGGGCGGTGCTGAGCAACGGCAGCGTGATCCTGGACCGGGCCAGCCTGCGGCCCAGCCAGAAGGTGCTGCGCGGTCCGCTCGGCCCGCTGCTGGCCCGGCTGGTCATCCGCCGCGGGTTCATCCGCGGGTTCGGCAAGCTGTTCAGCGACGGCCATCCGCTCTCGGCTGCCGAAGCCGAGGCGCAGTGGGCGCTGTTGGCCCACAACGACGGTCACCGCATCGCGCACCTGTTGATCGCCTATCTCGACGAGCGGGTGCGCTACGCCGAGCGCTGGCACGGCGCGGTCCGCGACTGGCCCAAGACTCTGAGCTTCCTGTGGGCGCTCGACGACATCGTCGCAACCACGAACGTGCTCGACGGCCTGCGCGAGTTGCGGCCCGCCGCAGAGGTGGTCGAACTTCCCGGCGTCGGGCACTACCCGCAGGTGGAGGTGCCGGACGTGTTCGCCAGGTCGGCGCTGAGCCTGTTGTCGGCCTCGGCCTAACCGAGCATGTCCGCGATGGCCGCGTTCAGTTCCGGAGCGGTTGAGCTCTCCAGGTTCTGATAGGTGCCGCCGGTGATCTGCGCGACGGCCTCCCACGTCTCGCGGTCGGAGTCGGCGCCGAAGTCGATGACGTTGACCGCAACCGGACGTGCCGGATCGAACGCCCCGCGGATGTACTGCTGCAGGCCCGGCCCGTCCAGGGTCCTGTCGGTGTGTGGTCCGGTGGTGATGACCAGCACCGAGTTAGGTTGTCCCGCACGGTAATTAGCCGACGAATCCGTGTAGACCAGGCGCAGCGTGGTGAACGACACCGCGCCTCCGCCGGACGCCGACTGCGAGTCGAGCGCCGCGCTCAGCGCCGCCGAGCGCGGTTGGCCGTCGACCGGATCGGTCAGCGTCCCGGTGCTCACCACCGAGCGACCCGCGGTGCCGTCGAAGGTCCACAGCCCGACCGCCGATGTCTGGGGCAGCGCCTGCAGCCGTGCCTGCAACGCGGCCACCACGTTGGCCAGCCGCGATCGGCCGCCTTCGTCGGTCGGCATCGACTGGTCCAGCATGATCGTCACGGCGGGGTTGGCCGCGGGCGCGGTCAACGTGGCGGCCAGGGCAGCACGAGCGGCGTCGTCGCCCAGCGACAGCGGCTCAGCGAGCGGCGGGAAGTCGAGCACGTCGCTCTCTGGCATCGTCTGCTCCCCGGCGCGGAACCCGGCCTCGGCGAACTGCGCGAGCTGCTCGGGTTTGCGCATGTACCGGGCGAATTCGCTGGCCGCCCTGATCTGTTCCTGACTCAGCCAGTCACCCGACAGCAGCACGGTCGGATAGTCGGCCACCGCGGGCGGGCCCGGCGGCAGCCACGACGCCACCGTCTGGGCCGCGTTCTGCATCTCGGCGGTGCGCTGGTAGAGCTGCTGCTCGGTGGTGACGACGGCATGCACGGGCGCCGACGCCGGATCCGGGGCGTTCAGCAGCGCGTCCATGGCGGTCGACGCCGTGTTGTCGGCCAACTTCGGTTGGCCGCCCACCAGGGTGTTCACGGTGCCCGCGCCGGCGCTCGGCGACGCACCGTCGGGAGCCGACGCCGCGGCCACCGCCTCGGCGGCCAGATACGACGCATCGGCGTCGCCACTCAGCGGCAGCGCGAGCCGCAGCGAACCCCAGCCCGGCAAGTTCAACTCGTCCAGCGCGGTCGGGTTGGTCTGCAGACTCGGCAGCGTGCCCCAGTTCTGCTGCGCCAGCGCGGGTTTGAGCTGCGGGTGGACCGCAAGCAGCACGGGGGAGCTGACCAGTGTCCGGCTGTCGCTGATGATCTGCGGGCCGGCCCCGGCCTCCAGACGGGCGTGCGCGACCGAGCTGGCGGGTACCCACAGCGCGGGGCGCTCACCGAGTTCGTCGGGCCAGGTGCCGGTGAAGCCGTCGACCACCTGATCAGAACCGGCCGCCGTGACGCCGACCTCGACGCAGCGGTCGCCGACTGGGGCCGCGGTTTCGTTGTAGCTGTCGGCCAACGCCTGGATCTGCTCGGAAATGGACGGGTCGGCGACCACGGCAACGGCCAGTTCACCGTCCACGCACCGGGCGGCGGCCACGTCGCTGCGCGACGACAGCGCGTCGCCGAAGAACCGCCACAGGATCACGGCGCCTACCAGCACCACCACCGCCACCAGCGCGACGATGACGCCGACGCTGACCCCGCGCCGTTTCGCCGTTATCGCGCGGTGGCTACCGGTCCACTCGCCGCCTTCCCAGTCACCGCTGTGCTGCGGGCCCGAGCGGCCGGGTCCGCGCGGCGGTGGCGTCGCGCCGGCGGCGCCGGCATCCGGTTCAGGCTGCTCGGGTTCGGCGACGTCATCGCCGCGGTAGCCGGGCAGGTCGCCGCCGGGCTCACCGTATTGCGGTGTGCCGTACGCGGGGGTCCGGTATTCCGGCTCGTCCCGAAACGACCCGAAGCGTTCGGTCAGAGATTCCGAAGACTCCGGAGCCTGCTCGTCGCCTGCCGAGTCCTCGGGATCCGGAAGGCTATGCCTGCCCACTTGCAGCCTTGTACTCGCGGCGTCGGCGGTGCAGGATCGGCTCGGTGTAGCCGTTCGGTTGCTCAGCGCCGGAGAGGATCAACTCTTGGGCGGCCAGGAACGCGATGTTGTTGTCGGGATCCGGTGCCATTGGCCGGTACTTGTCGTCGCCCTCGTTCTGCTTGTCGACAACGGCGGCCATCCGCCGCAGACTGGCCTTCACGTCCTCTTCGGTGATCACCCCGTGACGCAACCAGTTCGTCAGCAGCTGGCTTGAAATACGTAGCGTGGCACGGTCTTCCATCAACGCGACGTTGTGGATGTCGGGCACCTTCGACGAGCCCACGCCCTGATCGATCCAGCGCACCACGTAACCGAGGATCGATTGGCAGTTGTTGTCGACCTCCTCGCGGATCTCCTCCGGCGCCCAGGCCAATTCCTTGGCCAGCGGAATGGTGAGGAGCTGGTCGATGGTCGCACGACGCTTGCCAGCCAGGTCTTTCTGCACCGCGGCGACGTCGACCTGGTGGTAGTGCATCGCGTGCAGGGTCGCCGCGGTGGGCGACGGCACCCACGCGGTGTTCGCACCGGCCCTGGGTTGGCCGATCTTCTGCTCGACCATGTCGGCCATCAGATCGGTCATCGCCCACATGCCCTTGCCGATCTGGGCGCGACCGACGAAACCGGCCGCCAGACCGACGTCGACGTTGTTGTCCTCGTAGCCCAAAATCCACGGCTGGGTCTTCATCTGACCCTTGCGGATCATCGGACCCGCCTCCATCGAGGTGTGGATTTCGTCGCCGGTGCGGTCGAGGAATCCGGTGTTGATGAACACCACCCGCTCGGCCGCGGCCTTGATGCAGGCCTTGAGGTTGACGGTGGTGCGGCGCTCTTCGTCCATGATGCCGACCTTGAGGGTGTTCGCCGGCAGGCCGAGCACGTCTTCCACCCGGCTGAACAGATCGACGGTGAACGCGACCTCGTCGGGACCGTGCATCTTGGGCTTGACGATGTAGACCGACCCGGTGCGGCTGTTGACCATCGGGCCGTTGGCCCCATCGTTATCAGAGCCGGACTTCAGCCCGTGGATTGCGGCCAGCGAGGTGATCAACGCGTCCTGGATACCCTCGAACACCTCGTTACCGTCGCTGTCGACGATCGCGTCGTTGACCATCAGGTGTCCGACGTTGCGCACGAACAGCAGGCTGCGACCCGGCAACGTCAGTTCGCCGTCACCGTCGGGGGTGCGGTAGGTGCGGTCCTCGTTGAGCACGCGCGTGAACGTGGTGCCGTCCTTACTGACCTCGGCGGACAGGTCGCCCTTCATCAGGCCCAGCCAATTGCGGTAGGCGGCCGTCTTGTCCTCCGCGTCGACGGCGGACACCGCATCCTCGAAGTCGATGATCGTGGTGACAGCCGATTCCAGCACGACATCCTTGATCCCGGCCCGATCCGTTGAGCCGATGGGGGAGTCGGGGTCGACGAGGATCTCGATGTGCAGACCGTGGTTGCGCAGCAGCACCGACCACTGTGCTGCACCGAGGTCGCCGGTGTACCCGACGAACTGCTCCGGGGCGGCCAGCGCCGTGGACCGGTCCTCGCCGAGCGCGACGACCAGCTGCCCGTCCTCGATGCGCAGGGCGGTGATGTCGGCCCAGCCGCCGTCGTCCAGCGGAACGGCCTCGTCGAGGAAACCGCGGGCGTAGGCGATGACCTTGTCGCCGCGAACTGGGTTATATCCGCCGCCGGACCCGGATTCCTGTCCGGCCCCGTCTTCCTCGGAGATCACGTCCGTGCCGTACAACGCGTCGTAGAGCGAACCCCACCGGGCGTTGGCGGCGTTCAGCGCGAACCGAGCGTTGGTGACCGGCACCACCAGCTGCGGGCCGGCGGTGGTGGTGATCTCGTCGTCCACCCCGGAGGTGGCGATGGTGAAGTCGTCCGGCTCGGGCAGCAGGTAACCGATCTCGGTCAAGAACCGTTGGTAGGCCTCTTTGAACTCCGGCGTGTCGATTGGATCGATGACCCGCTGCCGGTGCCACTTGTCGAGCTGCGCCTGAAGTTCGTCGCGGCGGTCCAGCAGCTGCCGGTTGCGCGGAGTCAGCTCGCCGACGACCTTGTCCACGCCCGACCAGAAGGTGTCGGGGTCGATATCGGTGCCCGGTAGCGCCTCGTTGTTGATGAAGTCGTACAACACCTGGGCGACGCGAAGGTTTCCCACCGTCACGCGATCGGTCATCTTTCCTCCCTTGAGCTGTCGCTCCAGCTTACCCACCGGTAGCTGGGGTTTATCCGCCAGCGCCAGCGCCGCCTGGTTCACGGCTGGCCGAGGCGAGAAGTCGGTCGCACCGATCGGCGAGGGCGGCGCGTAGCGGCGCAGCCCGGTCGGCAACGTTCTGCTGGATCCGTACGTATTCGGCCCGACCGGCCGGTGTCTCGATCTCGATCGGAGTGAATCCGTATTCGCGGAGATCATAGGGGCTGGCCCGCATGTCCAGTTCACGGGCATCGGCGGCCAACTCCAGGCAGTCCATCACCAGCTCGGAGTTCACCAGCGGACCCAGCTTGAACGACCACTTGTAGCAGTCCATCGCCGCGTGCAGACAGCCCGGTTGTTCGGCGCCGATCTGGCCGTCGCGGGTGAGGCGCTCGGTGTTGCGCCGGGCGGCCGGTTCGGTGAAGAACCGGAACGCGTCGAAGTGACTGCAGCGCAACGGCATCGACTCGACCACCGCATCGGTGCCCGCGGCGCCGAGCCGCAGCGGAACCTGCGGGTGGCGCACCGTCGGCGCTCGGTACACCATCGCCCACTCGTGCAGCCCGAAGCAGTTCAGCCGCGCGGGGCGGGCGGCGGTGGCGCGCAGCAACCGGGCGATGAAACCGACGGTGTCGAGGCGGGCAGCCAGGTAGTCGCGGGTGACGGTGACGCCGCCGTCGGTCCGGGCGTATCCGGTGCGGCCCACGTAGCGCTGCGCGGCGGCACCGGTCAGCACGGCGCCGAACCCGGGATGCCAGGTCCGCAACTGCCGCGGCCGCATGCTGTAGTAGCTGAACAGGAAATCCCAGACGGGGTGGGGTTGGTCGGGTGACGAGCGGTATCTGCGCAGAAAGTCGTCGACGCGCCGGCGGTGCGCGCGGGCGCGGGTGGTCCAGTCCGGCGCGACATCAGACACCGTCGAGCGGAGCCCGACATCAGACACCGTCGTGCGGAGCCCGACCTCAAACACGGTGCGTCCCGTCGCGCACGGTGCCCACCAGGTCCTCGACCAGGTCTTCGAGCGCCACCATCGCCGATACGGTGCCGTCGCGCTCGGTGACCAGCGCCAGGTGCGCGTTGCGGCGGCGCAGCCGGGACAGCCCGTCGGGCAGCGGCAGCGACGCCGGCACCCGCGGCAGCGGACGCACCATCGCCGAGTCCAGCACCGCGTCGGGGTCGTTGACCAGCGGCAACACATCTTTGATGTGCAGGTAGCCGAGGTAATTGCCGTTGGTGTCGGTGATCGGGAACCGTGAGTAGCCGGTTTCGGCCAGCGCGTCCTCGATGGCGCCGACGGTCGGTCCGGCGCCTTCGCGGGCCACCGGGACGGCCCGAATTTCGCGCAGCGGCACGGCGACGTCGTTGACCACGCGGTTGCGGATCTGCAGGGCGCGGGTCAGCCGGGTGTGTTCCTCGGGGTCGAGCAGTCCCTCTGATACCGACTCGGCGATCATCTCGGACAGCTCGACCGTGGAGACGGTGACGTCGAGTTCGTCCTTGGGCTGGATACGAAACGCGCGCAACGTCATGTTGGCGCACCAGTTGTAGAAGGCGATCAGGGGTTTGGCCATCCGGATCCACACCAGGTAGGTGGGGATCAGCAGCATCGCGGTGGTCTCCGGACCTGCGATCGCGATGTTCTTCGGCACCATCTCGCCCAGCAACACGTGCAGGGTGACCACGACCGCGAGCGCGACGAAAAACGACACCGTGTGCAGCACCGCGTCGGGGATGCCGATCAAGCCGAACGGTTTCTCCAGCAGGTGCGCGACGGCGGGCTCGCCGACGCGGCCCAACAGGATCGAGCAGATCGTGATGCCGAGCTGCGAGCCGGCCAGCATCAGCGACAGGTTCTCGTTGGCCCGAATGACGGTGACCGCGCTCTTCTTGCCGTTCTCGGCGAGCGCTTCGAGCCGGTCGCGGCGCGCCGAGATCAGCGCGAACTCCGACGCGACGAAAAACGCGTTCAGGCCCAGCAACAGGATGGTCAGCAGCACCCCGAACAGATCGTTCATCGGTTCTCCCCGCTGTCGCTGCGGCGGCCCAGCTCGGTCAGCTCGAGCAGGTCGATGCGCCGCCCGTCCATCCGCACGACGGTGGCCAGCCAGTACACCGGGTCCTCCACGACGTTGTCGGGATCGAACGCCGTGAGCTCGACCGATTCACCCTCGTCGGGGATGTGGCCGAGCCGTTCGAGCACCAGCCCGCCGATCGTCTCGTAGTCGCCTTCGGGGGCGCGGAAGTTCGTCGCGCCGGCGACCTCGTCGATGCGCAGCAGTCCCGACACCCGCCAGCCGCGTCCGGCGGGCACCACGTTGGGCGCTTCGACGTCGTGCTCATCGCGGACGTCGCCGACGATCTCCTCGATCAGGTCCTCGACGGTGACCATGCCCGCGGTGCCGCCGTACTCGTCGACCACCAGTGCGGTCTGCAGGCCGTTGGCGCGGATCTGAGTCATCACCGCGTCACCGTCGAGCGTCGACGGCACTTTGGCGACCGGTAACACCAACGCCGCCAGGCGGGTGGTGGCGCGTGCGTCCATCGGCACCTCGAAGACCTGTTTGACGTGGGCGATGCCGATGGTCTCGTCGAGGTCGCCCCGGATGATCGGGAACCGGGAGAAGCCGGTTTTGATCGCGACGTCGACCAGGTCGGCAACGGTGTCGTCGGCGTCGAGCGCTTCGATCTTGGCCCGCGGCGTCATCAACTCCTCGGCGGTGCGGTCGCCGAATTGCAGGGACCGGTCCACCAGCAGGGCGGTCACCGGGTCCAGCGCGCCGCTGCGCGCGGAGTTGCGCACCAGCGACACCAATTCCTGCGCGGAACGCGCCGAGCGCAGTTCGTCGGCGGGTTCGATGCCGACCCGGCGCAGGATCCAGTTGGCGGTGCCGTTGGTGAGCCGGATCAGCGGGGTGAACAGCGCCGAGAACAGCAACTGCGGGCCCGCCGACCACCGCGCGGTCGGCACCGGCTTGGCCACGGCGAGGTTTTTGGGTACGAGTTCGCCGAACACCATCGACAGTGAGGTGGCGATGACGACGGCGAACAACAGTGAAACGCCGGGGATAAGGCGGGAGGGCACTCCGATGGCGTCGAGCCCGGGTTGGATCAGCCGGCCGACGACCGGTTCGGCCAGATAGCCGGTGGCCAGCGTGGTGATCGAGATGCCGACCTGGGCGCCGGAGAGTTGAAACGACAGCGTGCGGTGTGCGCGCCGGACCATCTGGTCGCGGCGGTCGCCGTCGCGCGCGTTGGCCTCGACGGTGCTGCGCTCCAACGCGGTCAGCGAGAACTCCGCGGCGACGAACACCGCGGTGCCCGCGGTCAGCAGGATGATCGCCGCGATCGACAGCAGCGACATCGTGAGGCTCATCGTCGCCTCGCCTCTTGGCCGCCGGGCCGCTCGCCCGGCTGGCTAGAAGAGGGCTCGGCGTCGGAAGGCTCGTGACCGGGCCGCTCGGCCGACAAGCTCACGGCCTCCACGGGTGCCTGCGGCACGGGTTCCCTTTCGAATAGACGAGTAATGAGAACTCATGGTAACCGCTGTTTCCGCCGCGGCGGAGTCACCAACCGGTGGGCAGCGGATGGCCCTCGGCGTAGCCGGCCGCGGACTGCACGCCCAGCACCACCTTGTTGTGTAGTTCGGCCAGATTGGCGGCGCCGACGTAGGTGCACGTGCTGCGCACCCCCGAGGTGATGTGGTCGAGCAGGTCCTCGACGCCGCCGCGCGACGGGTCCAGGCCCATCCGCGATGTCGAGATGCCCTCCTCGAACAACGCCTTGCGGGCCTGGTCGAACGGGCTGTCGGCGGCGGCGCGCGCTGCGACCGCCCGCTTGGACGCCATCCCGTAGCTCTCCTTGTACGGCTGGTCGTCGCGGTCGCGCATCAGGTCGCCCGGGGACTCGTAGGTGCCTGCGAACCAGGAGCCGATCATCACGTTGGACGCTCCGGCGGCCAAGGCCAGCGCCACATCGCGGGGGTGGCGAACCCCGCCGTCGGCCCAGACATGCGCGCCGAGTTCCCGTGCAGCGGCGGCACATTCGACCACCGCAGAGAACTGCGGGCGTCCGACGCCGGTCATCATCCGGGTGGTGCACATCGCACCGGGCCCGACGCCGACCTTCACGATCGACGCGCCGGCGTCGATCAAGTCGCGGGTGCCCTCGGCCGAGACCACGTTGCCCGCGGCCAGCGGCAGCCCCAACTCCAGCGATGCCACCGCCTTGATCGCGTCGAGCATCTTGACCTGGTGGCCGTGGGCGGTGTCAATGACCAGCAGGTCGACGCCGGCTTCGGCCAGGCTGCGCGCCTTGCCGCCGACGTCGCCGTTGATGCCGACCGCCGCGGCGATCCGCAGCCGGTCGGCGTCGTCGACGGCCGGTGTGTAGATGCCCGCCCGGATCGCGGCGGTGCGGGTCAGCACGCCGGCCAGGCTGCCGTCGGCGTCGGTCATCACCGCCACGTCGACGGGTGCGTGCTCGAGCAGGTCGAAGACCTTGCGCGGATCGGTGCCGACCGGTGCGGTGACGAAGTCGGAGATCGCGACGTCGCGTACCCGGGTGAACCTGTCCACCCCGACACAGTTGCCCTCGGTGACCAGGCCGATCGGGCGGCCCTCGAACGCCACGACGGCGACGCCGTGCGCGCGTTTGTGGATCAGCGCGGTCGCATCCGATACCGAGTCGTCGGGGGAGAGCACGACCGGGGTGTCCACCACCAGGTCGCGGCTCTTGACGAAGTCAACGGTCTGTTTCACCACGTTGACAGGCAGATCCTGGGGCAGCACCACCAGCCCGCCACGGCGGGCGACCGTCTCGGCCATCCGCCGCCCGGCCACCGCGGTCATGTTGGCCACCACCACCGGGATCGTCGTGCCCGAGCCGTCCGAGGTGGCCAGGTCGACGTCCATCCGCGACTGAACTTCGGAGCGGCCGGGGACGATGAAGACGTCGTCGTAGGTCAGGTCGAAGGCGGGCCGGTGGCCCTCAAGAAAGCGCATTTGTCTACGAGTCTAGTGGGCCCGTTCTCCCGGCGAGCAGACGTGAGAACCCCCAGAATGGGCCTTCGGAGGAGGTGTAGGCGGGTCCTCGAGCACCAAGTCAGGCGGGCACCTCGGTGCGGTCGCCGCTCCACAGCGTGTGGAACTTCTGGTCGCGGTCGGCGTCGATGCGTGCGTAGGTGTGGGCGCCGAAGTAGTCGCGCAGACCCTGGATCAGCGCGGCGGGCAGCCGCTCAGTGCGCAGCGCGTCGTAGTAGGACAACGCCGATGCGAACCCGGGGATCGGGATGCCCAGCTGGGTGGCGGTGACGATGACGCGCCGCCAGCTGTCGATCGCCGACTCGACCGCGCTGCGGAAGTACGGCGCCGCGATCAGCGTGGCCAGATGCGGCTCGCTGTCGTAGGCGTCCTTGATCCGGTTGAGGAACTTGGCGCGGATGATGCAGCCGCCGCGCCAGATGGTGGCCAAGTCACCGGGGGCGACGTTCCAGCCGTACTCGGCGCTGCCCGCCTGGATCTGGTTGAAGCCCTGCGCGTACGCGATGATCTTCGACGCGTACAGCGCCTGGCGCACATCCTCGGTGAATTTGCCTGCGTCACTCGGGTTTTGACCCAGGTCGCCGGAGGCCAGCCCGGTGGTGGCCTGCCGCTGGGCGACCGAACCCGACAGCGCGCGAGCGAACACCGCCTCGGCGATACCTGTCACCGGCACACCCAGGTCCAGCGCAGACTTAACCGTCCACCGGCCGGTGCCCTTCTGTTCGGCCTCGTCGACGATGACGTCGACCAGCGGCTTTTCGGTCTTGGCGTCGACCTGGCGCAGCACCTTCGCGGTGATCTCGACCAGAAAGCTGTCCAGATCACCGGAATTCCATTCGTCGAACACGTCGGCGATCTCGCCCGCCGACTTGCCCAGCCCGTCGCGCAGTAGCTGATAGGCCTCCCCGATGAGCTGCATATCGGAGTACTCGATGCCGTTGTGCACCATCTTCACGAAATGGCCTGCCCCGTCGGGGCCGATGTGGGTGCAGCACGGCACACCGTCGACGTGCGCGGAGATCTCCTCGAGCAACGGGCCCAGCGACTTGTATGACTCGGCGGGGCCACCCGGCATGATCGAGGGCCCGTTGAGCGCGCCCTCCTCACCGCCGGAGATGCCCGCGCCGACGAAGTGCAGGCCGCGCTCGCGCATGGCCTTCTCCCGCCGGATGGTGTCGGTGTAGAGCGCGTTGCCGCCGTCGATGATGATGTCGCCTTCATCCATCGCGTCCGCGAGCTCGTTGATCACGGCGTCGGTCGCTTCACCGGCCTTGACCATGATCAACACCCGGCGCGGTTTCTCCAGGGCAGCAAGGAATTCGGCGATGGTCTCGGTGCGGACGAACTTGCCGTCGGAACCGTGTTCGGCCAGCAACGCATCGGTTTTGGCGACCGAGCGGTTGTGCAGCGCGACGGTGTAGCCGTGCCGCGCGAAGTTGCGCGCGATGTTCGAGCCCATCACCGCCAGGCCGGTCACCCCGATCTGCGCGGTGCCTGTGGTGGCAGCTGGGGAGGACACGTCCGACGAGCTCATGCAGGCAGCCTTTCGTTGTTTCGCTTGGTGTAACGGAGAAACGCTACGCGACCTATCCGGCTACCCGGTGAAGAGCCGGTGCAGTTCGGTCAGCCAGGGCAGCGCCACCGCATAGGTCGGCACCACCAGCACCGCCGCGGCGGCCAGATACGCCGCGATGCTCCACGCCAGGCTGTTACCGCGGCCGCCCAGGCGGCGCACGCGAAGCAGTGTCGTCGGCCCGCCGGCGGCCAGCGCACCCGAGGGCGTGTGCCCGCCCGCGCAGGCCACCAGCGCCCGGGCCAGGGGAGTCGGGCCTGCGGTGCGCACCGCGGCGTCATCGGCCAGCATCTCGATCAGCAGCCGGACCGCGCCCAGCGCGCTGGCGCTGCGGACGAACCGCGGGAACGCGGCATGCACCGCGGTGAACATCTCCAGCACCAAGTCGTGGCGGGCCCGCAGATGCGCACGTTCATGGGACAGGATTGCGGCAAACTCGTTGTCCGCCAACGCGCTCAGCGTGCCCTCGCTGACAACCACCCGGCTGCGCACACCGGGCAGACAGTAAGCCAGCGGTTGAGCCACGCTGAGGATGCGCAGCCCGTAGCCCGCGGTCGGATGGTGACGGCATGTCTGGGATTTGCCGACCAGGTCGACGACCATGCGGTGATGTGCGCGTCGGCGCCGGGTGGCGACGGCGACCTGGAGCACGGAGACGATCAGCCGTGCCCCGATCACCAGCGTGATCGCGAAAACCACCACGTAGACGGTCCACAACGGCCAACCCAGCACGGCGATTTCGCTGACCACCGTTGCGGTCGGCCGACCGTCGGGGCCGGGTTCGAAAAGCCGGCTGGCGATGGCGATACCTGCGGAGAACGCCGAGAGCACGGCAGCGAGGGCGATCGCCTGCCACAACACGATGGCCGCCCGCGGCGCGCGCATCGGCCAGGCGGCGCGGGCCAGCATCGCAGGCACTGGTCCGGACAGGACCAGCGCCAGAACGGTGAAGGCCAGCGCGGACACGCTGTCAGTGTCTCTCAGTCAGCGCCTGAATGGCCAGCGAGCCGCGAAATGCCGTCGTTGTCTTCCAGATCGGCCAGCGCCCGGCGCAATGCCGCCGCCTCATCGGCGCCGACTCGTTCGACGAAGTGGACGAGCGCGGCCTCGCGACTTCCGGAGTCCGCGGCCTGGTCGAGTGCGTCGACCATCAACCCGGCGACCAGTTCGTCGCGGCCGTGCGTGGGTGCGTAGCGGTGAGCGCGGTCGTCGCGGTGCTGCACGACGAGGTTCTTCTTCGCAAGCCGCTGCAGCACGGTCATGATCGTGGTGTAGGCCAAATCGCGCCGCGCCGACAACGCCTCGTGGACCTGGCGCACGGTCTGGGGCTCCGGTGCGGACCACAGATGGTCCATCACCTCGCGTTCGAGGTCCCCCAGCCGCGTCAGTTTGGGCATGCGAATGTTCTCTCCTAGAGACAGTAAAGCCAGCTTACTACGGGTTTACTACGGTGTGTCGTATCCAACTGCGGAGGTTCGGAATTTATGTCCTCCCGCGCGATTTCCGACGGTGCTCACCACCGCTTCTGACCGCGCTGTGAGTCCAATCACAGGGTCTAGCCGACACTCCACGGATGACTATAGTAAGGCTAACCTAAGTTACAACGGGAGGTGCGCATGACAGTTGCGGTCGACGATCCGCTCATCGCCAGCATGGCGATCAGGCGGCCGCTGCCACTGCACGAATCGAGCCGACGCCTGCGTGAGCTCTATCCCGAATGTCCGCGGGTTTACGGCGTCGCGGTGATGGGGGACCTGTCGCGCCGGCGATGGTGGCCATTGACTGAGGCGTTGACCACAGACCGTCTGCAGAACATGTTCGATCTGGCCAATGCGGAGACCGACAGCCCGACGGCGGTGACCCACCAGTTGGCCGCGACGCTGGCCCACGTCGTCGTCGGGCGGGTGATACCGCTTCTGGTGTTGGAGGGGCGGGCTTGGGACCCCGGCCTGGAGAACCTCTGGGTGCATGTCGATTCCGAAGGTGCGATCGACTGGGTCGGTGTCGCGGATCCGACGGTGCGGACGCTGCCCGACGATCCGTATTTCGATAACGGCAGGGCGGTGAGCGACGGGATCGTGGCGTTGCCGAGCGAGGCGGCGCTGACGACGTGGGTGGCCCACCGCAGCCACCGCGCCCTCGAGCCGCTGTTCACCAAGCTGGCCGCCGTCAGCCACGGGGCGATGTCGGCGGCATCCATGTGGCATGTCGTGGGCACGGCAGTGGTGAGCGCCGCGACCCTGGTGCCACTGCTGGCGGGGTCCAGTGAGCTGACCGCCATGCAGCGCGGACAGGCCGTGCTCGACGCCTTCGTCGGCTTCGGGCTGCCGGTCCGCGGAACGCCCCGGGTTTCCGGAGCGAAGGTCTTGCTTAATTAGGCAAGCCTTGCCTATCCTGAATCCGGTCATTGACGTCGACCACCGGACCGCGCCGGAGTCCTGAGGGCTGCAGAGACTCCCGGTCCACATCAAGGACGGGCCCCACACCGCTGGTGTGGGGCCCGTCCGAGTCTCTTGGCTATGCCTTCTCTACGGCACCGCCGCTTTCGGCCCAGTCGCCGAAACCGCCCAGGTTGTACACCTGCTCGTAGCCGAGTTCCTTGAGCGCCTGACCGGACAGCGCCGAACGCCCACCGGAGGCGCAGTACACGATCACGGTTTTGTCCTTCGAGAAGTTGTCGTCGTGGTACGGCGACTCAGGGTCGGCCCGGAACTCCAACATGCCGCGCGGGACGTGCACGGCGCCGGCCACCTTGCCGCTCTGCTCGACCTCGGGTGCGTCGCGTACGTCGACGACCAGGGTGTTGCCATTGGCGATAATCTCGGACGCCTCGGCATAGGAGATGTGCGGCACCACCGCGTTGGCGGCGGCCACCAGATCTTTTGCGCTCTTGGTCATGCCCGACGATCATGCCACTACCCCTGCGGACAGGGCGTCGGCGAGCACGTGTAGACACGTTCGCGTGAGCATCGACATGGCCGATCTCGGCAAGGGATTCGACAACGCACTGGGTTTGACCTATGCCGACCTCAGCGCTGACGGCGGAACGGCGCGGCTGACCATCGACGAAAAGCTGCTACAGCCCGGGGGCATCGTGCACGGCGGCGTGTACTGCGCGATCGTCGAGAGCCTGGCCAGTGTGTCCGGCCAGCTCTGGCTCGCCGAAAACGGCGGCGGCCACGTGGTCGGGGTCAACAACAACACCGACTTCCTGCGCGCCATCTCCTCGGGCGCGGTCACCGCGGTATCCACCCCGATCCACCGCGGACGACGCCAACAGCTGTGGCAGATCACCATCACCGACGAGCGCGACCGCGTCGTCGCCCGTGGGCAGGTGCGGCTGCAGAACATACCCGCGGAGTAACACACACGTCGCTCGCGCTGCCGCGCCGGCGGAGGCATGGCAATATCGCCGACTATGCGCTTAACGCCGCATGAACAGGATCTGCTGCTGCTGTCGTATGCCGCCGAGTTGGCGCGGCGGCGACAGGCCCGCGGCCTGCTGCTCAACCATCCCGAGGCGGTCGCCGTGATCACCGACCACATCCTCGAGGGCGCCCGTGACGGCCGCACGGTTGCGGAATTGATGGTCAGCGGTCGTGAGGTGCTGCGCCGCGACGACGTCATGGAAGGGGTGCCCGAGATGCTCGAGGATGTCCAGGTGGAGGCGACGTTTCCGGACGGCACCAAGCTGGTCACCGTCCACCACCCGATCTCGTGAGCGGGCCCATGGTGCCCGGCGAGATCGTATTCGGCGCCGGCGACATCGAGATCAACGTCGGCGCAACCCGTCTCGAGATCGAAGTGGTCAACACCGGTGACCGCCCTGTGCAGGTTGGCAGCCATGTGCACCTGCCGCAGGCCAACGCGGCGCTGGAGTTCGACCGCGCCGCCGCGCACGGAAACCGGCTCGATATCCCTGCTGGCACCGCGGTGCGCTTCGAACCCGGTGTCGCCCAACAGGTCACGCTGGTGCCGCTGTCCGGTTCACGCGAAGTGCACGGGTTGACGCTGTCGCCTCCGGGCCGTCTGGACGCGTCATGACCCGGCTGTCGCGGCCTCGGTACGCCGCGCTGTTCGGTCCAACCACGGGCGACCGCATCCGGTTGGCCGACACCGATCTGTTCGTCGAGATCACCGAGGACCGCAGCGGCGGCCCAGATCTGGCCGGTGACGAGGCGGTGTTCGGCGGCGGCAAGGTGTTGCGCGAGTCGATGGGGCAGGCCCGAGCCACCAGGGCCGACGGTGCGCCCGACACCGTGATCACCGGCGCGGTCATCATCGACTACTGGGGAATCATCAAGGCCGACATCGGAATTCGTGACGGGCGCATCGTGGCGATCGGCAAGGCGGGCAACCCCGACATCATGGCGGGCGTGCACCCCGACCTGGTGGTCGGACCGTCGACGGAGATCATCGCAGGAAACGGCCGCATCGTCACGGCTGGCGGTATCGACTGCCACGTGCACCTGATCTGTCCGCAGTTGATGTCGGAGGCGATCGGCTCCGGCGTCACCACCGTGATCGCCGGCGGCACCGGGCCCGCCGAAGGCAGCAAGGCCACCACGGTCACCCCTGGTGCGTGGCATCTGGGACGGATGCTGGAGTCGCTGGATTCCTGGCCGCTCAACATCGCGTTGCTGGGCAAGGGCAACACCGTCAGCGCCGAGGCGATGTGGGAGCAGTTGCGCGGTGGCGCTTCGGGTTTCAAGTTGCACGAGGACTGGGGATCGACGCCTGCGGCGATCGACGCCTGCCTGACCGTCGCCGATGCGGCCGGGGTGCAGGTGGCGCTGCACTCGGACACACTCAACGAAGCCGGTTTCGTCGAGAACACGATCGGCGCGATCAACGGACGCTCGATCCACGCCTACCACACCGAGGGCGCGGGCGGTGGGCACGCACCCGACATCATCACGGTGGCGGCACAGCCGCACGTGCTGCCCAGTTCGACGAACCCGACCCGGCCCCACACCGTCAACACCCTCGACGAGCACCTCGACATGCTGATGGTGTGCCATCACCTCAATCCCGCTGTGCCAGAAGACCTCGCATTCGCCGAGAGCCGGATCCGCCCGTCGACGATGGCCGCCGAGGACCTGCTGCACGACATCGGCGCGATCTCGATGATCGGCAGCGACGCGCAGGCGATGGGACGGATCGGGGAGGTGGTCATCCGCACCGTGCAGACCGCGCATGTGATGAAACGCCGCCGGGGCGCCCTGCCGGGTGACACCGCAGGCGCCGACAACAACCGGGTGCGCCGCTATGTCGCCAAGTACACGATCTGCCCGGCCATCGCGCACGGCCTCGACGACGAGGTGGGTTCGGTCGAGGTGGGCAAGCTGGCCGACCTCGTGTTGTGGGAGCCGGCGTTCTTCGGGGTGCGACCGCACGCCGTGCTGAAGGGCGGCATGATCGCCTGGGCCGCAATGGGAGACGCCAATGCGTCGATACCGACCCCGCAGCCGGTGCTGCCGCGGCCCATGTTCGGCGCTGCGCCGGTGTCGGCGGCGACCACGTCGGTGCACTTCGTGTCCCCGCAGGCCGTCGAGGACGGGCTGGCGGACCGGCTCGCCGTCGCCCGCCGAATGGTCGCGGTCAAGGATGTACGCGCGGTGGGTAAAGCCGATCTGCCGCTCAACGACGCGCTGCCCGACATCGAGGTCGATCCGGACACGTTCACCGTGCGCATCGACGGCGACGTGTGGCGTGCGGATCCGGCCGCCGAACTTCCCATGGCGCAGCGGTACTTCCTGTTCTGATGACCAACCTCGCGACGCTGTTGACGCTGGCGGACTCGCGGCTGCCGACCGGCGGGCACGTGCACTCCGGCGGCGTCGAGCAGGCCGTCGCCGAGGGACGAGTGCGCGACCTCGCGACGCTGCGGGCGTTTCTGCGCCGCCGCGTCCGCACCCACGGCCTGGTGGCGGCGTCGGTCGCGGCGGCGGTGCACAGCGCCCGGCTCGACGTCGAGGCCGCCGACCGCGAAACCGACGCCCGCACACCGGCTCCGGCGGCACGCCAGGCCTCCCGCGCCCAGGGCCGCGGTCTGGTCCGCCTGGCGCGGCAGGTGTGGTCTGACGTCGAATGGCGCCGGCTTGGCAGCACCCCGCACCTGGCGGTTGCGGCGGGCGTGGTGGGGGCCGCCGCCGACATGGTGCCCGAACACACCGCGCTGTCGGTGATCTACACGACGATGACCGGTTCGGCCACCGCCGCGCAGCGGCTGCTGGCCCTGGACCCCGGTGACGTCGCGGCTGTGACGTTCGAATTGGCGCCGCTGTGTGACCAACTCGCCGCCGAGGCCGCTAAGGAGCTGGCCGAACTGTCCGATCCGCTGCTCGACGTGCTGGCCGAAAGGCACAGCCAACGCGAACGCCCGCTGTTTGCCTCCTGAAAGGCGCACCATGCCACCGCATTTCCTCGACGGTCAGCCCCACGCTCACCTCGACCGGCCCAAGCGCCTGCGGCAGCCGGGGGAGCCGCTGCGCATCGGGGTCGGCGGACCCGTCGGCTCGGGCAAGACGGCGCTGGTCGCCGCACTGTGCAGGCAGCTGCGCGATGACCTGTCGTTGGCGGTGCTGACCAACGACATCTACACCACCGAGGACGCCGACTTTCTGCGCCGGCATGCAGTGCTCCCCGATGCACGCATCGCGGCGGTGCAGACCGGCGGCTGCCCGCACACCGCCATCCGCGACGACATCACCGCCAACCTCGACGCCATCGACGACCTCATCGCGGCCAACTCGGGCCCGGCGGAGCGGCTCGACCTGATCCTGGTCGAGTCCGGCGGTGACAACCTGACCGCCACGTTCTCCTCGGGTCTCGTCGACGTCCAGGTCTTCGTCATCGACGTGGCCGGTGGCGACAAGGTGCCGCGCAAAGGTGGCCCCGGTGTGACGTACTCGGATCTGTTGGTGGTCAACAAGATCGACCTTGCCCCGCTAGTCGGCGCCGACCTCGACGTGATGCGCCGCGACGCCGCCGCCGTACGCGGTGAGCGTCCCACGGTGTTGATCTCGCTGACCGAGGACCCGGCGGCGACGCCGGTTCTGGCCTGGGTGCGCCAGCAGCTGCAGGTGCCGGTCTAGTGCGCTCTGACGTGGTGATCATCGCCAGCCCCGGCCGCCGGGCGCGGATCGAGTGCACGGGGGCGCTGGCGGCACGCCACACCGAGGCCGACACCGTGCACCTGGTGTCGGCCGCGGCCACCCCGTTGGGCGGTGACACGCTGGCGGTGCGCGTCGTCGTCGAAGCGGGCGCGCGGCTGCGGGTGCGCACGACGGCGGCAACGGTGACGCTGCCGGGTCCGTCGACGGTCGAATCGCGCGCGGTGTGGAACCTCGAGGTCGCCGGGGATCTCGACCTCGATCCGGAGCCCACCGTCGTCGCCGCGACGTCGCGCCACCTCACCGCCACCCACCTGGAATTGACCGGGCCGGGCCGGGTCCGGCTGCGGGAGCGGGTGCAGATCGGCAGATCTGGTGAGTGCCAGGGGTTCTGGTCGGGAGCGTTGCACGCCGACGTTGACGGTTCGCCGTTGCTGCGCCACCGCATCGAGCTGGGCAGCGGCTCGGTGACCGACGACGATCTCGGCGCGCCGATGGCCTGTGTCAGCGAACTGCACTATCCGAACGGCTGCGCCGACACCGCGGGGCTACCGTTGGCCCTGGCCGGCGGCGGCTGCCTGGCCACCTGGCAGGGGGAGCGGCTCTAGA
>NZ_JBEFRW010000017.1:0-108211 GCF_053483195.1 Mycolicibacterium sp. XJ2546
GCTTTACCCAAGGCGCCGGCGGGCTGTCCGCCCAAATGTCGTGGATGGATTCGACTCAGGGAACTCGCGTACTCGCCCGCGAATCTCGCGTACGAAGCATCAACGTCATCGCGCCACCGACCAACGCCAGGCCGGCAAATGCGTTTAGGGCACTTTCACCGCTCGCGTCGACTCCCATGACTGCCCCGCCCAGCAGCGGGCCGACTATTCCGCCGACTCTGCCCGTAGCAGCGCACCAGGCCGCTCCGGCATGCCTAACCCCTTCCGAATACAAGTGGCCAACGAGACCGTAGATTAAAATCTGGGTGCCGATGGTCCCGACACCGACGATGCTGACCGCGACCAGCAATACCAGCAACGGCATCCCTCGTGGGAGCGCGAACAACACTGCCGATGCCATTAAAAAGGTTGTGAGGACAACGCCTTTCGGGCCTAGCCTGTCGGCGACTACCGCTGCAAGAAGGACGCCAATGACAGCACCGCCATTGAGAGTGAGCAGCACGAACAACGAGACCGTGACTTGGAGTCCGTGAGCTTGCATTATCACCGGCAGCCAGGTGTTCAGACCGTAGGTCAGCAGTAGAGCAATAAAGCTCATCGTGCCCAGCAGAAGTGTTTCCACAACGCGACTTCTGCTAAATAGGCTGAGAATCCCAGAGGACGCAACCCTCGCGGCGACCTTCCGGCCCTCCCCCACAGCCGTCGCTGGACCGTCTGGGTATGGCAGTACTTCACGCACCGCGGCGGGAAGTCGCATCACCATTGGTGGAACCAGGAGAATCAGTGGAAGCGCTCCGAGGAGGAATACTCCCCGCCACCCCACAGCGTCATCAAACACAAGTGCGGCACCGGCCGCTAAGACACCTCCCAGCGGGATGCCGCTGCACATCACAGCGTTGTGCAGGTGCGCTCTTCCCGGTGGAGCAAACTCTGCGACGATGACGACAGCCGCGGATACCATGCCTCCCAAGCCGATTCCGGTGACGAAGCGCAGTATCGCGAAAGTCAAAGCGTTGGGCGCGGCAGCAATAAGACCCATGCCGATTGACGACACGATGACAGAGGTGGTCACGAGTGTCCTGCTCGCACACCGATGCCCCATAACACCGATTACGATCGCCCCCACCAGCATCCCGAGCAATGAGCAGAAGCTCAGTAAGCCTGCACCGCCCAGCGTCAATGGGCCCAGCTGTGTCGTGTCACGTACTAGCTGTGGCAATACGGCGCCGTACGCGACGGGTTCGTATCCGACAAGCATGACGACCAGCGTCGTCAATGGAAGCACCCACGCCCTACTTCCTGTACGCCCATGCGCCGCACGGAATCTAACCGCAGTCCTCTCGCTCGTCGCTATCGAAGTCCGGTTCGCCGAATCGGTCGTTGGAAGGCGGCGGCTCACCCGGCGACCGTGAATGGTGGCAATTGTTGACAATTGGGCGTAGTGGGCTCCCTATTGAACCGGTCGGTGATCCACTGCATGCCACGTTCGCCCTCGACGAAATACGTCAATATGCTGTTGGTGGCGGTTTTATTGAGGAACGGGGGTTGCTCGTTGGTCCAAAATTGCACATCGACACCTTGAGCGCACCAGTCCGCGGCCAACTGTCTGGCACCGACCCATGGAAAAGTTGGGTCGAATCGATTTATGTCGATTTGTACGGGCGCGGTCGGCTTCAACGAACCCAATCGCTGAGCCGCCATCGCCGACTTGATCGGCTCCGATTCGAACATCTGACGAAGGTCTTGGTTGAAGTACGGCTGCAAATGGCGAAACTGGAATTTCAATATGACTTCGTCGAGGCAGTTATATCGAGTCTTCTGAATAAAATCGACTCCTCTGGGAGTCATTGTGCTCATGATGAACTCCTCGGCTTCAGGAAAGGCCCCGATGAAGGTATTGAGCGCATATCCCATCGTTCCGACAAGCATGGAGCCGTCGGCGTAGTCTGCCGCCAGGGCGGGGTCGGCGAGTGGTGCGCCAAGCCACGCACCAACAACGTCGAGCTCGGGGGCATAGCTCGGCGCCATCTCGACAGCCGCACCGGCGGCCGAGCCGCCGAGTCCGTATCCCCAAAATGCAACGGGACCGTCCGGTTCCAAGGAGGTCCCCGGCAGCCGCATCGCTGCCCGGGCCGCATCAATCACCGCGTGTGCAGTGGGGACCCGTATCCCCGCGGTAGGAGGGCCGTAAGTGCCGATGCCCTGATAGTCGGTGATAACCAGCGCGAATCCGCGGTCGAGCATGGTCGCGAGGAATCCTTCTTCGAAGTAGAACACGAAATCCAGGAACCCCCCGTAGTGGATGCCGCCTTCGCTGATGAGGCGCGAAATGGCGCACTGATCGCCTAACCCCTGCAACCATGGCGCGATCGCGACCAGCGGACGTGGGCCACTACCCGGCCACTGGCGGTCCGGTTCAAGGTAGGTGCCGGTTACCGCAACAGGTTGACCCCGCATGTCAGTGCTTTGATACATGATGCGTGTTCCTTCGCCCGAGTAGTTCCCGTGACCTGCCGGATCGAGCGCGATACGCGACGGCTCCGTCCGGATGAGGTCACCAGGGAGGGCTGTAGGCAGGGGATCTGGAGGTGTATAGAACGGCCGGTACTGGCACTCCGGCTGATAGCCAATGTTTGGCGGACAGGCTTCCTCGGCGCTGGCGGAAGGATGCTGCGCGATTACCGTGGAGACTGCGAGCGCAAGAGCGAGTGTCAGCAGGAGCCGCGGAATCGAGGCTCTGCCGCGCGTAACTGCTTTGCACCTCAGAAGGGATACTGCCAAAGTCATTTTCGTCCTTCGCGTTTGGCTTTGAATCGCCCGATTTGATTCGCTGAATGGATGAGAAACCGATCCCACAGTGGAAGTGGCCATCACCCGAGTCCGGCCTGAAACCCGTCCAACAGGTCAGTCGGCCGAGTCCAAGAAACGAGCCCAGAAATTAGACCGACCGCACAGCGCGCTCCCGCCGGCCGTTCCGTTCGAGGTGACTTGGTACAACCGTGGCAAGATACATAGGACCCAGATCCTGTGTAGTGGTCCTTGGCTCCGCGGAGCCAGTACTCTGAGTAGGGCACCTCCCTCAATTCAAGGCTGTTCCAGATGTTTTCGTAGTTCGGCGCTCGATATCGTCATCCTGATTTCTAGCTGCGGTCGAATTCGGACTCGCCTTGGGAAAGCCAGACGAGTGCACGTTCGCATCGCTGCCCAGACCGGCCGTCACCACTGCTCCGGGGCAATGCGCTGAGAACCCTGGACGAGCTCGTCATGCTGGTTGACCTACTGCTGCCAACACGTGCCTCCCATAGCCGAACTCCCCTCTCCCGCGGTTAGGTCCAAGTACGCCCACTCGGTAGCGGTATATCGGCTGCCGACATCTGCGCTTCAGAAGCACCTGCACATTCCTCCGAAGCCCACAACACAGCAAGCTGCCTGGGCCGCGGCACAACCTTGACCTCACCTAGATCCGCCCTCTACGAGGGGGTTACATCCGTCAATACACGGGTTATCGTATTTCTGAACTGTGACGTGCAGCTATCTTGAAGACGCACACGCTATACCGATTGCGCGGTGGAGGGAGGCTCCTGTGTCAGTAGCGGGACCAATGCCGGACGATTCTTCGACGTCAATCACGAAGCCGCCCTTAGCAAGATTCGAACGTGCCGATGCTGCAAACCTTGATGAAGCTCGGTCAGTGGTAACCGATGTGTTTGTGCCGCACCAGCTAGGACCTCTGGCGCTCCATCGCAAGGTTCGAGCACGGTTTCATTCAATCGATCTTGGCCCGATTGGCTTGCACTACTTAGATTACGGTGCCGGAGTGAGAATTGCCCGCGGGCCATTTCACCACTTCTACCTGATTCAGATCCCCTTGGCGGGGAGAGCGCAGATCAAGTCGGGCGACAACCAGATAGTGTCGGACCCGACAATGGCGTCGGTACTGTCCCCAGACGAAGGCTTTCTCATGCATTGGGGTGATAGGAACCCGCAGCTCTTGGTCCAAGTGGACAGGGACTACCTTGAGAAGCACCTGCGGCAGATGGTCGGCGGCCGCCTAAGCGTGCCAGTTCAGTTTGAGTTGGGAATGGACCTCGCCGGACCTGCGATCTCCTCGTGGAAGCGGGTCCTCGATCTGCTGGTTCAAGACGTCGATAATCCGATATCTCATCCACTCGAGGAGATCGCACCTCCGGAATTGCAGCATTTACTCCTGAGCCGGTTGATCCGCTGTCAGCCCAACAACTACTGGCCGCTAGTGCACCGAGAGCCGGGAAAGGTGACACCACAACCTATTCGGCATGCTGCCGAACTGATCGAGGCGCACGCTGATGAGCCGTTGAGCGTGGAGGACATCGCCGAGGCGGTCGGCCTCAGCGTCCGCGCCTTGCAAGAGGGATTCCGTCGCCACATCAGTTCAACTCCTATGACGTTCTTGCGTGACGTCAGATTGAGACGAGCACACGACGACCTCGTCGATGCCGACCCAACCACATCAACCGTTACCGAAATTGCAGCAAGATGGGGGTTCTTACAGCCTGGGCGCTTCTCCGTGCTTTACCGCGATCGATTCGGTGAGTCTCCGTCAGCGACGCTCCGGCGTTGAGACGCGCGCCAGCAATACCTGGACGCTCGACCCAAATGCGCAGATCAGAAAATGCTTAGCGAAGACACATACGGACTCGGATACACTTAAATAATGTTGTCCCGCAACACTATTGCCTTGATGGTCAAACTTAGAAGCCTGGCCGGTGGTTTTGAGTTCTCAGGCCTGCTTTCGGCAGTAAGCGTGCTCGGTGGATGGCTGGCCATCTCCAGACTTGGGAGATGGCAGACGAGCTCGTTGAAGTAGTGGGACTCGTCAGGGTCGAGGTGCTGGCGCATGAAGGGCGACTAGTTTGGTGCCCGACCCCTACGAGCGGCTGATGGCGCGGCCTAGCCTCCCCGTATGGCTGAACTTGAAAGCCTTACCCGTACGACCACGGCCGGCTAGAACGAAGCGCCAGGGTCATTTAGCCGCCCTCAGTATCGAGCGCTCCAGCCAGGCGCTTCTGTGGGGTTCAAGTCCCCCCTCGGACACCACATCAGTACACGTCGCGCACGTAGCGTTTGGCGGCCACCAGCTCGCGTTTGTAATCGTGGGCCTGCTCGTGTGACATGCCGCCGTGGCGTTCGATGATCTTCGTGAACGCGTCGTCGACGTCTTTGGCCATCCGGGCGGCATCGCCGCAGACGTAGAAATGCGCACCGTCGGCCACCCAGCGCCATACGTCGGCGCCGTAATCAAGCATCTTGTGCTGGACGTACACCGGCTTGGCCTGGTCGCGGGAGAACGCCAGATCCAAGCGGTTGAGCAGCCCGTCGCGCGCCATGTCCTCGAAATCGTCGCGGTAGTAATAGTTCTCGCGGCGATGTCGTTCACCGAAGAACAGCCAGTTGCGGCCGGTGTGGCCGCGGGCGCGTCGCTCCTGCAGAAACCCGCGGAACGGCGCCACCCCGGTGCCCGGGCCGATCATGATCATCGGTGTCGCGCCGTCCTCGGGCGGCCGGAAATGCGGCGAGCGCTGCAGAAACACCGGCGCCGACGCCGCCCGGTCGGCCAGATACGTCGAACAGACCCCGCCGCGCGGGCCGCCGTCGGCCCCGCGGTAGCGCACCACCGCCACCGTCAACTGCACCTCGTGCGGGCTCACCAGCGGGCTCGACGAAATCGAGTAGCTGCGCGGTGTCAGCCGCACCAGCACCTGCTGCCACTCCACCGGATCGGCATGCACGACGAACCGCTGCACTAGATCCAGCCCGTTGCGGCCCACCAGCCACTTGTCGCGCTTGTCCCCCGATGCGCGCAGCGGTTTGGCGTCGCGGCTGTGGTCGGCGATGAACCGCAGCAGATCGGGGGTGACCCGGCAGATGTCGTAGTGCGTCGTCAGCGCGTCCCGCAGGCTCATCTCGGTGCCGTCCACCTCGACGACCTGCCCGCCACGCAGCCCGGTCGCGATCAACCATGCCTCCACGACCGCCGGATCGTTCTCGGCGAACACACCCAGCGAATCGCCGGTGGCGTAGCTGACGTCGTGCGCTGATATGTCAAAGCCAAACTGGCGCACCTCCTTCCGCGACGTGGACGCGGTCAGCAGGGTGTTGCGCACCAACGGAACGACGATCGGCTGCGCGCGGGTGAACGGTTCGGCGACCGTCGTCAACGGCGCGCTCACCTTTCCGAGTAGCGTGCCGACCTGCTCGGCCCAGCGCCGCATCGGTTCGTCATCGTGCGCCTCGCATTCGGCGCGCTCGAGCATCCGCGTCGCCCCGAGCGCGGCCAACTTCGCGTCGATCGATTTGGCGTGCCCGCAGAAGTTCGCATAGGAGCGGTCGCCGATCCCGAGCACCGCATACCGGATGCCGTCCAGCCTCGGCGCGTCCGGCGACACCAGCCGGGACCAGAAGCCCGCCCCGTTGTCGGGTGGCTCCCCGTCCCCGAACGTGCTGGTGACAACGAACACGTACCGCCCGCTCCCCAGGTGCGTCAACTCCGCGTCGTCCATGTTGACCAGGTGCACGTCGCCGAGCCGGTCGGCCAACTGGGTGGCGAACTGCTCGGCGGTGCCGGTCTGCGACGCCCACAGCACCAGGGGTCCGTCACCGGGATGCGGCGGCGCAGCGACCGTGCGGGCGGCAGGCGCCGGGCCCACCGGCCGCAGGGTGACCGCGCACGCCTTGAACTCGGGTTGCAGTGAGTCGGGGTCGACGGCGTCGTTGGTCACTGCGTTGACCGTGAGCAGCTCACCGTGTTCGTCGTTCCAGTGAAACGGCGCGAAGCAATTGCGGGGCCGCACCCGCTCGGTGACCACCGCCGGAAGCACCGCGCGGCCACGTCGCGAGATCAGCTCCACGCGCTGACCTTCCACGATCTGCAGCTCGGCGGCATCGGCGGGATGAATCTCGACGAACGGGCCGTTGTCGAGCTTGTTGAGTGCGGCGACCCTGCCCGTCTTGGTCATCGTGTGCCATTGGTGCGGCAGTCGGCCGGTGTTGAACACGAACGGATAGTCGTTGTCGACACGTTCGGCCGGGTCGATGTGCGGGCGGGCGCAAAACCGCGCGCGCCCCGACGGCGTCGGGAACGTCAGGCCGCCGCGGTCGAGGTAGCGGATCGGGTTCCGGGGGCCTCCGCCCGGCGGGCATGGCCACTGCTGCGGCGTATCCCGCAGCCGCGCATAGCTGATTCCGCGCAGGTCGTATCCGGTGGCCGGGTTGGTGAAACCGCGGATCTCGTCGAAGATCTGCTCGCTGGAGTCGTAGCTGAAGTGCTCTCCGAAGCCCAGATGCGTTGCGACCTCACAGATCAGCTGCCAGTCCGGCCGGGCCTGCCCGGGCGGGGCGGTCGACTGTTGCAGCAGCGTCATGGTGCGTTCGGAGTTGACCATCACACCGTCGGATTCGGCCCACATCGCAGCGGGAAGCACGATGTCGGCGTACCGGTTGGTCGCGGTGCCGCCGTAGGCGTCCTGGGTGATGACAAGCTCGGCGCGCTGCAGCGCGTCGAGCACCGTGTCCCGATTCGCCACGGAGGCAACAGGGTTGGTGCAGATGATCCAGCAGGCCTTGATGTCGCCGTCGGCGGTGCGGCGGAACATGGCGATGGTGCCGGGCCCGACGTCGGACCGGACGGTACCCGACGGCAGACCCCACTGCTGTTCGACGAACGCGCGGTCGGCCGCCGACGTCACCGCGCGTTGTCCGGGTAAACCCGGCCCCATGTAACCCATTTCGCGTCCGCCCATGGCGTTGGGCTGGCCGGTCAGCGACATCGGGCCGCTTCCCGGTCGGCAGATCGCGCCGGTCGCCAGGTGCAGGTTGCAGATCGCGTTGGTGTTCGCGGTGCCGTGCGTGCTCTGGTTGAGCCCCATGGTCCAGCAGGTCATCCACTCCCCCGCGTCGGCGATCATGCCGGCTGCGGTGCGGATGTCGGATTCGGCCAGCCCGGTAATCTCAGCGACCACCGGGGGCGGGTAGTCGGCGAGGAAGGCGGGCATCGTTTCCCAGCCCTCGGTGTGCTCGGCGATGAACCGGTGGTCGACGTGGCCGTTTGCGACGAGAAGATGCAGCAGACCGTTCAGCAGCGCCAGATCGGTTCCGGGTTTGATCTGCAGGAACAGGTCGGCGCGTTCGGCGGTGGTGGTGCGGCGCGGGTCGACGACGACCAGCTTGGCGCCGGCCTTCAATCGGTCGGCCATCCGCAGGTACAGGATCGGATGACAATCGGCCATATTCGAGCCGATGACGAAAAACAGGTCGGTGCAATCGAAGTCGTCATAGGAGCCCGGTGGGCCATCGGCGCCCAGCGACTGTTTGAACCCAGCGCCTGCGCTGGCCATACACAGCCGCGAGTTCGACTCGAGGTGCACGGTACGCAGGAAACCCTTGGCCAGCTTGGTCGCCAGGTACTGGGCTTCGATCGTCATCTGGCCCGAGACATACAGCGCGACGGCATCGGGTCCGTGCTCATCGACGATGGCGCGTAACCGCCGGCCGGCCTCGGCGGCCGCCTCGTCGACGTCGGCCGCGACGAGCTGCTCGCCGCGGCGCATCAGCGCGCAGGTCAACCGGTCATCGTCGGCGCGCATCATCTCCGCGTGCGTCGCACCTTTGGTGCATAGCCGACCGGCGTTGGTGGGATGCAGCTTGTCACCGGTGATCCGGGCGATGACGGGTCGGCCGGTGTCACCGTCGGTCCGGGTGTGCACCTCGATGCCGCATCCGACACCGCAGTACGAGCACGCGGTGCGGGTCACGGTGTTCGTCATGGGCGCCGTCAAGTCGCGGTCACCGGCGCCGGTGCCCGGCCGGTCTGCTCGCCCGCACCGGCGCGTGCGGTCTGGATGCGCAGGAACACGAACCAGGTGACGAACGCGCAGACGAGGTAGAAGCCGAGGAACACCCAGAAGGCGTTGGTGGCCGACTTCGCGTCGCTGACGTAGGAGGCGCGCAGCACGACGTTGATGAACACGCCGCCGAGCGCACCGACCGCGCCGGCGAATCCGATCAGCGCACCGGACATGCTGCGCGACCATGCCGCCTTCTCGCTGCGCGTCCAGTCGATGCGGCCCTGGGCCTTGGCCTCGAAGATTGACGGGATCATCTTGTAGGTGGAGCCGTTGCCGATGCCGGAGAGGATGAACAAGCAGATGAAGCCGGCGACGTAGGCGATCATCTGTCCGTCGGTGGCGGCGCCGGCAGTGCGGTCGTCGAGCATGCCTGCGGTGACGAGGATTCCGGCGGCGAAGATCATCGCCACGAAGGTGTACAGGGTGATTTTTCCGCCGCCGATCCGGTCGGCCAGCCTACCGCCGAACGGTCGTGAGATGGAGCCCAACAGCGGTCCGAGGAAGGCGATCTGGGCGGCATGTAGCGAGGCCTGGGCCGGGCTGTCACCGCCGGCGAGGAAGTTGATCTGCAGCACCTGGCCGAAGGCGAACGAGAACCCGATGAACGATCCGAAGGTGCCGATGTAGAGAAAGCTCATCACCCAGGAGTGTTTAAAGCGCAACGCCTCTGCCATCGCGCTGAGGTTGGACCGCTGATTGCCGAGGTTGTCCATGAACAGCGTCGCGCCCAAGGCGGCTGTCGCGATGAGGGCAAGGTAGATGGCACAGACGATTTCGGGCGCGGTGTTGCTCACCGTGGCGATCACCAACAGACCGACGAGCTGGATCACCGGAACACCGATGTTGCCGCCGCCGGCGTTCAGTCCCAGCGCCCAACCCTTGAGCCGCTGGGGGTAGAAGGCGTTGATGTTGGTCATCGACGACGCGAAGTTGCCGCCGCCCAACCCGGCGAACGCCGCGACGACCATGAACGTGGTGTAGGAGGTCTCGGGTCGCCCCATCACCCACAGCGTCATCAGGGTCGGACCGAGCAGCAGCAGGGCGCTGACGATCGTCCAGTTGCGTCCGCCGAACTTGGCGGGCGCGATCGTGTACGGGATGCGCATCGCCGCGCCGACCAGGGTGGGGATCGCGACCAGATAGAACTTGCCCGCCGCGTCGATCCGGTAGACGTCCTGCGGCATGAACAGCACCATCACCGACCAGATCGACCACACCGAGAACCCGACGTGCTCGGCGAAGATCGACCAGATCAGGTTGCGTCTGGCGATGTGCTTACCGGCGGATTCCCAGGCCTCGACATCTTCGGCGTCCCAGTGCTCGATGGTGCGCCCGCGGCTCAATGTCTTCACGTGAACAAGGCTGACGCGAAGCCATTCCGCGACCGTTGCACCGTCGTGTCGCGTACATCAACACTGCCTCATTCCGCGTGAGCGGCCGATGCGCGGTCGAGGAAACCCGCCCGAAACAATTGCGAGCCAGGTCACTTTGGGCCGCGACGTTAAGCGGCGTGGAGGTTGGCGAGTTCGATGCTGATGTGCATTTCGACTTCGCTGATTGTGATCGGCGCTGGCCCCGGCAACGGTGGCGCCTTGGAGTGATATCGCGCCCCAGTAGGCGTGATGAACTCGGCTTCATGCGCGCCGTCGACCTCACAGCCGGTCACATGCCAGCCTGGTGCTTCCTTGACGTAATTGCAGTGTTCACACGCGCCCAACCCGTTGACCGCGCTGGTGGGCCCACCCCGATGATGCGGCACCGCATGATCACGATGCCGGATCGGCGCATCACAGTAGGGGGTGCGACATCTCTGATCGCGCAACCCGATAAACAGGGCCAACGCTTTGGGAAACCGCCGTGCACGTGACTCCATCGCCACCAGCGCCCCCGACTTGGGGTGCCGATACAACCGCCGCAACGTGGCCACCGACTTCTTGTCGGCCACCGCAGCGGCCACCACCTTGCGCGCCACCGACGCTGGAATCGGCCCATACCCGTCCACCACCGCCGGGTGCTCGTCATCACCCAGCAGGGTCTGATCGCTGATGATCATGTTGACTGCTACCGGCTCAGGCTGCTCGGCGGGCCGACCGGTGACGCGTTCGACCAGGGTGTCGGCCATCACCTGGCCCCGCGGTCGCCCGTCGAACGTGGTGTCGGCGGCGCGTCTGAGCGCCGCATACACTCCAACCCCCTGAGCCACCGGCAGCAACGCGGTCACATAAGTCATTGAATCCGGAGCTGGGCGCACGCTGACGTTGCGGTCCTTTTCGGCCTTGGCCATCCGATCGACCACCGCCTGCGGATCGAGCCGATACGCGATCTTTTTGGCCTCGGTTTCGATCCGCTTATCACCCATGCCATCCAGGGATGCGATATCGGCACACATTTCGGCATCCAGCGTCTGCCGATCCTCGATACTCAGGCAGGCCGATTCGCGCACGATCACCGTCGCCCGCCATTCCGAAAGCGCCCCACACTCCAATGCCGCCAACGTATACGGCATTTCATGCACCAGCGCCTTGGCAAAACCCAGATGCCTACCCCCGCACGTGGGCGCCTCACGGCGGGCCAAAGCCACCTCACTGGCCAACCCGTTACCTCTCTTGGCCCTGGGCACCCCCGCAGCCGCCTCCGCCGCACGGCGTTTGGCGTCCAACAACGCCGCCGCCCGGGCCTGACCCGCAGCCGCCGCAGACTTCACCTGCTCCAACACCGCGATCCGTTCGACCAACACAGCCTCGTCAGCATGCGGATCCACCGCGGCCAGCTCGGTCAAATCGAACATGACCCAACGATATAGCCCCCCACCGACAAGTTTTGGACTCGCGCCGCTCAGCCTCGTCCGAGTTCGTGCGCCAGCGCGGCGTCGATGCGCGGACGGCGGAACCGGTGCCCCAGCGCCTCGAGCTTGGCCGGCACCACCCGCTGGCTGGCCTCGGCGACTTCGCGGACACCCTGCTGCCCCAACAGGATCCGCGGCCCCAGCGACGGCACCGGTAACACCGCCGGGCGTCGCATTACGCGGGCAAGCGCCGCGGTGTAGTCGGCGTTGCGCACCGGGGTCGGCGCGACGGCATTGACGGGTCCGCTCAGGCGGTCGTCATACAGCGCGCGCAGATACACGTCGAGCAGATCATCCAACCCGATCCACGCCAGCCACTGTTGGCCGCTGCCGAGCCGCCCACCAAGCCCGGCCGCGAACAGCGGCCGCAGCAGCCGCAACGTGCCACCGCGCGCGGACTGCACCACCCCGGTGCGGACCGTGACCACCCGCACCCCGGCCGCGTCGGCAGGTGTCGTCGCGGCTTCCCAGTCTGCGACCACGTCGGCCAGAAACCCCGCGCCGCGGTCGCTGTCCTCATCGAGCACGGCGTCGCCGCGGTCGGCACCGTAGACCCCGGCCCCCGAAGCGGTGACGAACACGCGCGGGCCGCCCGCAGCCGCCACCTCGGCCAGCCGCCGGGTGGGTTCAACGCGGCTGTCGCGGATCGCGGCCTTGTGCGCCTCGTTGAAGCGTCCGGCGATCGACGCACCGGCCAGGTGGATGACGGCGTCCACGCCCGCCAACAGTTGCGGGTGCGGCCGGTCGGGATCCCACTGCCGCTCGTCGTCGGAGCTCGCCGGCCGCCGCACCAGCCGGATCACCCGGTGCCCGCCGGTGCTCAGGAACGCCGTCAGCGCAGTCCCGACCAGCCCTGACGCGCCGGTCACCGCCACCACCAGCGGTGGCAACCCGGCGGCCGCCGCGTCGCGGTGCGCGGCCAGGTCGTCGGCGAGCTGGCGGTGCCGGTAGACGAACATCGGCCGTAGCGCCGCGCCCGGAACCGGCGCCTCGACCCGGTCACAGACCCGCGTGCCGCCGGATACCTCGCTGAACTCGTGGCTGTGTGTCCACCGCCCGACCACCCTGACCGGCCACGACGTCGGGCCTTCCGACGAAAGCACGTCGACGAAGCGGTACGGCGGCGCGTAGCGCGCCGGATCGTGCTGGGCCACCCAGCGCAGCCCGCCCGGCAGGCCGAGCACCGCCTGGCCGTCAGCCAGCGACTGCGTCTCCGCGACCACCTTCATCGGCTGCCACGGCGGCACCAGGCGGCGCATCGCGCCCGGTCGGGTGTGCCAGCCGAACACCTCGTCGAGCCGGTGATCGACGAAGCTCTGGTACTCGATTCCCATGTTGAGCCATTGGATACCCAATCGTCGTAGGCTGAGAGCGTTCCCGATAGCGAAGTGGCTGCGATGAGCGGATGGGGTGAGCTCGCCCGACGGAATTCGGAGCGGGTCTTTGCGAACCGGCAGGAAGCCGGCGAGGTCCTCGGCGAGGAGTTGTCGTCCTACCGCGGCAAGGACAACGTGCTGGTGCTGGGTTTAGCGCGCGGCGGGGTTCCGGTCGGATGGCACGTGGCGTCGGCGTTGCACGCACCGCTGGACGTGTTCCTGGTCCGCAAGCTCGGAGTGCCGCACTGGCCGGAGCTGGCGATGGGCGCACTGGCCAGCGGCGGCGGCATTGTGCTCAACGACAGCGTGGTGCGCAGCCTCCGCATCAGCGACGAACAACTGCAGGATGTCATCAACCGCGAAACCGAGGAGCTGCACCGACGCGAACGCGCCTACCGCGGCGACCGTCCGCCGGTCGACGTTTCCGGGCGCATCGTGATCCTGGTCGACGACGGCATCGCCACCGGTGCCAGCATGCTCGCGGCCGTGCGCGCGGTGCGGGCCGGCGGGCCGGCGCGGCTGGTGGTCGCGGTGCCGGTGGGCGCGCCGTCCGCCTGCCGCGAGATGGCGGCCGAAGCCGACGAGGTGGTGTGCGTGACGATGCCGGCCGGGTTCGAAGCGGTCGGGCAGGTGTTCCAGGACTTCCGTCAGGTCACCGACGACGAGGTTCGCGAATTGCTCGCTACCCCAACGGTTTAGCGGTTGTTATCGTCGGCCTGTTCGACGACGGTGGTCTCCGCGTCATCCTCGGGTAGATCCCGGGGTGGTTCCGCATCGGTGTCGGGGTACTCGGCGTCGAACTGCTCCGCCTCGGCGGGGGTCTCGGCCTCTTCGGCTTCCTCGGTGCTGCCCCTGCTTCGTTCGCGCACTGCGTCGACGATCAACAGCAGGACACCGATGGCGCTGGCGGCGATACACACCCAGGCGATCAGCTCATTGCTTGTGACGACTGCGGTTACCAGCGCGGCCAGGCCGATGACGGCGAGCACGAGCGCAACGATCAGCATTGATCAACCCTAGGTGGACGGAAGCCTCGGAGCGCTAGTTATTGCCCCGATTGAATTGGTTGAAGCCGGCGCTTTCGCTATTGGCTCCGGAGTCGACCGGTGCGGCCGAGCCGCGCTGGCCGAGTTCTTCGAGCTGGGATTCCAGGTAGGTCTTCAACCGGGTGCGGTATTCACGCTCGAAGGTCCGCAGTTGTTCGAGACGGCCTTCCAACACGGTGCGCTGCTGGTTGATGGTCCCCATGATCTCGGAGTGTTTGCGTTCGGCGTCGGCCTGCAACGCGTCGGCCTTCTCCTGGGCCTGACGCAGCTGTGCCTCCGAGCGGGTCTGCGCGTCGGCCAGCATCGCATCGGCGCGCTGGCGCGCGTCGGCGACGGTGGTCTCGGCGGTCTGGCGGGCTTCGCTGACCATCGCGTCGGCCTGTGCGCGTGCGTCGGCAAGCATCTTCTCGGACTCGGCCTTGGCGCTGCCGGTCAACCGGTCGGCGGTGTCCTGCGCCAGGCTGAGCACCTTGGCCGCGCGCAGATGCTGATCCTCGGTGGACGCGGTGGACGCCGTGGCGGCGGGTGCCTCGTATACGGGCTGCGGCGCCGGCTCGGCGGGCTGTTCGTATTGCGGGACGCTCGGTGCCGCTGTTGCCTGGCCACCGCCGTCGGCGCGGGCGCCCGCAAGCTCCTGGTCCAGTTCGGCGACGCGCTGACGCAGATCGGTGTTCTCTTCGATCAGGCGGGCCAGTTCCGCCTCGACCAGGTCGAGGAACGCGTCGACCTCGTCCTCGTTGTACCCGCGCTTCCCGATCGGTGGCTTACTGAACGCGACGTTGTGAACGTCGGCTGGTGTGAGCGGCATCGTATGCCCCCTTGGAGTCTGGACCGTCAACCGATCTCAAAGTGTAGAGCCTTGGTTTATCACTGGGCGTAACTGGCGTCCATCCTGTCACACCAGACCCGTCGGTTGCAGGCGAGGTTAATAATTAAGAACGAATTTTACCGGGGCGAAGCGGCGCGGATCGGCGCTCAGGCGGCCGCGCCGAACGCGAGCTGCATGCCGATGAACGCCAGCAGCAACAACACCATGATCGACAGATCGAACCGCACGGCACCTATTGTGAGCTGCGGAATCAGGCGCCGCAGCAGCCGCACCGGCGGATCGGTCAGGGTCATGATGATCTCGAGGATCACCACCGTCGCACCCTTGGGATGCCAGTCGCGGGAGAACGTGCGGATGAACTCGACTACGACGCGGGCAATGAGCAGCAGCCAGAACACGAACAGGACGAAGCCCAGGATCTGGAAGAACTGCGACAACGGAGCGACCTCGCTACGGACGGTGTGACGTTTGGCAAGACGGAGGCTCTCGGCTGCCACAGCCTCAAGCGCCAGGCCAGCCTACCTGTACAACGCAGCGAGCCTACTGATAGGCGTAGAAGCCCGCCTCGGCGATGCGGCGCCGCTCCTCGGCAGTGACGTCGATGTCGGCCGGCGAGAGTAGGAACACCTTGGTGGCCACCTTGTCGAACGAGCCGCGCAGGGCGAAGGCCAGGCCGGCGGCGAAGTCGACGAGCCGCTTGGCGTCGGCGTTGTCCATCGTGACGAGGTCGATGATCACCGGGGTGCCGTCGCGGAACCGCTCACCGATGGTGCGCGCCTCGCTGTAGTCCTTGGGCCGAAGCGTAGTGATCTTCGATAGCGGGCTGCCCGCCTCGAAAAGCTCCGCCATCCGGCGCGGGTCCATCGCCAGCGCGCCACGGGTCGCACCGCGCAGTGAACCGCCGAACCGCGGTGCCGGCCGGTCGAATTCACGCGGGGCGCGCAGGCGCGGCTCGAAGCGGCCCTCGTCGGCGTAACCGCCGCGGTAGCCGACCGGCGGGTCGTCGTAGTCACGGTCGTCGTAGCCCCGGCCGTAGCCGTCGTCGTCGAACCGGTCGTCTCGGGGGCGACGGGAGTAGCCGCGCATCGGGGCGCGGTCCTCTTCGTCGTAGTACTCGTCGTCGTAGTCATCCATCGGCGCCATGCCGAAGTAAGCCTTGACCTTGTGCAGTGTGCTCATCGCTCGACCCTTCTGGTAACGCAGGCTCTGGTGTCTGTGATGAAGATGTGACTAGAGTGACTACTTCAAGGGAACGTTAGAGGACGTGGCCCCAATAGCGCGGTACCGACACGCACACATGTGGAGCCGTGTTTGATCGCCGCCTCGAGGTCGTCAGACATCCCTGCCGACAGCTCAAGCCGCTGGTGATAGTGGTTTTGTACCCGCTGATGCTCGGTTTGTAACCGGCCGAATGCGGTATCGGCGTCCGCGTCGAGCGGCGGAATTGCCATCAGCCCCGCGAACTCCAGCGCCTCGGCGGCCTCGGCTGCCGCACACATTTCGTCGACGAGATCGGGGCGTTCCACGTAGACGCCGCCACGGCGTTCGTCGCCGTCGAGGCTGAGCTGGATGCAGACGCGCAAGGGTTCGGTGCGTCGCCCGTCTGCCAGCGCCTCGGTGACAGCGCGGTTGAGTGCGTCGAGCACCTTGCGGCTGTCGACGGAGTGCGCCGCGTAGGCCCACCCGGCGATCGCGCGCGCTTTATTGCGTTGAATGCGCCCGACCATGTGCCAGCGAACCGTTGTCGCGCCCGCCATTTCACGCAGTTCCGCGATCTTATTGGAGGCTTCCTGTTCGCGGGACTCGCCAAAAGAACGGCAGCCCAATTGCGTCAAAACAAGTACGTCGGAGGCCGGAAAGAATTTTGTGACGGGAAGCAATTCGATTTCGTTCTCATCGCGTCCGGCCGCCTCCGCGGCATCGGTGATGCGGGCCCGCAGCGCGCTGAGCGCCTCGGCCAGTTCGAGTTCACGCGTCGTCGCCACCGTCGCCGTCATTCCATCCACACCAGCGAAGCCATCCGCCCGGTGGGGGCGTCGCGCCGGTGGCTGAACAGGGTGGTGTCCTCGACGGTGCACCGCGGATCGATGTCGACGGCGGTGATCCCCAAACCCGTGAGTTGCCGGGCGATTCCGGCGCGCAGGTCAAGGCCCGGGGTGTTCTTCGCCGTCACGGTGCGGCTGCCCGGCAGCGCGGCCTCGACCTCGTCGGCCATGACGGCGGGCACTTCGTAGTTGCGTCCGCTGACCGCCGGGCCCAGCAGCGCGGAGATGTCCTCGGCATGCGCGCCCAGGCCGAGCATCGCCTCGACCGCGCGCACCACCACTCCCTGCTGCGCGCCGACGCGTCCGGCGTGCACGGCGGCCACCACGCCGGCGCGCGCGTCGGCCATCAGCACCGGGACGCAATCGGCGGTCACCACCGCCAGCGCCAACCGCGGCGTCGCGGTCACCAGGGCGTCGGTGTTGTCGAGGGCAGCCTGGGCTGGGCCGTCGACCACCGCGACACGGTCGCCGTGCACCTGGTTCATCCACACCACCGCGTCGTCGCCGAGGCCGATCGCCGCGCGCAGCCGCTTGCGGTTGGCTGCCACCGCGGCGGGGTCGTCGCCGACGTGGTCGCCGAGGTTGAAGGTGTCGTAGGGCGGCGCGGAGACGCCGCCGGCGCGGGTGGTGGTCACGCGCCGAATGCGAACCGTCACGGTCGCCAGTATTGCGTCAAGCTCAGGCTCAGCGGCGCATGAAGGGCGGGACATCGACGTCGTCGTCGGAGATGCCGCCATCGTCGCCGCCGATGCTGACCGTCGCGCCGTTGGTGTGCGCAGGCACGCTGGCGGGGTCGGAGGGCTCGAACAGCGAGGTGCTCACCTTGCCTGCCTTGCCCGACTCGATCGGCGGGGTCGACGTGGACGAGGAGCTCACGACCGGGGTGCGGCCCGGTCCGCTGGAGTCGAAGCCCGCCGCGATGACCGTGACGCGCACCTCGTCGCCCAGCGAGTCGTCGATGACCGTGCCGAAGATGATGTTGGCGTCCTGATGTGCGGCGTCTTGCACCAGCGAGGCGGCCTCGTTGATCTCGAACAGGCCGAGGTCGCTGCCGCCGGCCACCGACAGCAGCACGCCCTGGGCGCCTTCCATCGAGGCTTCCAGCAGCGGCGAGTTGATTGCGATCTCGGCGGCCTTGAGCGCACGCCCGTCGCCGCGTGCCGAGCCGATGCCCATCAACGCGGTGCCCGCCCCGCTCATCACGCCCTTGACGTCGGCGAAGTCGACGTTGATCAGGCCCGGGGTGGTGATCAGGTCGGTGATGCCCTGCACGCCGTTGAGCAGCACCTCGTCGGCGCTGCGGAACGCATCCATCAGCGACACGGCGGCGTCGCCCATCTGCAGCAGCCGGTCGTTGGGGATGACGATCAGGGTGTCGCAGCTCTCGCGCAGCGCCTGGATGCCGAGCTCGGCCTGGTTGCTTCGGCGCTTGCCCTCAAACGAGAACGGCCGCGTCACCACGCCGACGGTCAACGCACCGAGCTTGCGGGCGATCGACGCGACCACAGGTGCGCCGCCGGTGCCGGTGCCGCCGCCTTCACCGGCGGTGACGAACACCATGTCGGCGCCGCGCAGCAGCTCCTCGATGTCATCCTTGGCGTCCTCGGCGGCCTTTCGCCCCACCTCGGGATCGGCGCCGGCGCCGAGCCCACGGGTGGACTCGCGTCCGACGTCGAGCTTGACGTCGGCATCGCTCATCAACAGCGCCTGCGCATCGGTGTTGATCGCGATGAACTCGACGCCCTTGAGGCCCTGTTCGATCATTCGGTTGACGGCATTGACGCCGCCACCGCCGATGCCGACGACCTTGATCACGGCGAGGTAATTGTGCGGGGGGGTCATCGATCGCCTTCCTCCCTGGTTGCCGGTGGGACGCCGAACGGCTTGAACACATCCAGTAAACTCTCAACCTCAACCAGAGGGTTATAGTTATGTCAAGTTGTTCCGCGCAACCAGAACGGTAGGACGAGGTCGCGGGGTATCCATGCAGGCGCGCCGACGCGCGTGTCGAGATTTTTCGAAACTTCTGCGGCACCGGGCGCCGCGGCGCTACTTGACCGTAGGCAAATCCGGACTGGACACGTCGTAGATGTGGCCCGGCTGGGTGAGCAGGGCCGCCAGTGTCACGGCCTTCTCTTCGGTGCGATCGGTGGTGCCCCACACCACTTCCCGCCCGTCGAGCAACTTCAACGTGATCGCGGCGACCGACGGCGCGGAGATGCGCGCGATCTGGGCGGCCACCTCCGGCGGCAACGAGGTCATCACCTGCAGCGCCGCCTGGGTGGGCGGATCGTTGGGTCCGGGCGTTTCGGTGTCGAGGTACGGCACACCGGGCGGCGGCACCTCGGTGGCGAAGTCGACCCCGTCGCGGTCGAAGAGGTGCGGTCCGTCCGGATAGTCCTTGACCACGACGGGCACCCGTTCGACCACGGTGATGCGCAGCGTCGACGGGTACTGCCGCTGCACCCGCGCGCTGGCCACCCGGCGGATCATCGCCACCCGTTCGGCGACCGAGTCGGTGTCGACCTGCAACAGCGGTGTGCCGGGTGCCACGGCGGCCGCGTCGATGACCTGTTCCTCGGGTATGGCATCCAGCCCGACGACCGCGACGTTGCGTGCCGACATGACCGGCGTGAAGTACAGCAGCAGTCCGAGACCGACCACGACGACGCTGATCAGCGCCGTCCACATCAACATCTTCAGACCCCGAACCGTGCCTTTGCCAAGCTTTTTCGTCTCTTCGACGGTCTGGCCCATGGCGCGGCGCTTGGCTTCGCGCCGGGCCTGCTCGATCGCGGTGGCGCGGGCCTGGGCGGCGCGTCGTTCTTCGCGCTCGCGCCGCGCCCGGCGCCGCGGCCCCTCGTAATCCGGTGCGGCGGCGGGCATCACCGGTTCGGCGGCCGGGTCGGTGTTGGTGTCCGTCGGTTCGGTCATCGCAGCGCCGTCCCGGATTTGCCCGGCGCGCTGCGGTTGGCCTTGGCCTGCAGCGCGACGAGGATTTCCGCGCCGAGCATGGTCACGTCACCGGCACCCATCGTGACGACGACGTCGGCGGGCTCGGCGAGCTCGGCGACCTGTTCGGCGACGGCGGAGAAGTCCGGGATGTATCTCACCGGCACGCTGACGTGTTCGGCGACGCTGGCGCCGCTCACCCCGGCGATCGGTTGTTCGCGCGCGGCATACACGTCGAGCACCAGCACCTGATCGGCCCCGTCCAGCGCCCTGCCGAAGTCGCGGGCGAAAGTCTCTGTGCGCGAATACAAGTGCGGCTGGAAAACCACGATCGCGCGCCCCTGCCCGGCCTGTTCGGTCGCGGTGCGCAGCGCGCTCAACGTGGCGCGGATCTCGGTCGGGTGATGCGCGTAGTCGTCGAAGACCCGCACCCCGTATGCGGTTCCCACCAGCTCGAACCGCCTGCGCACGCCTTCGAATCCGGCGAGCCCGTCGAGAACCGTGTCCACCGGCGCGTCGACCTGCATCGCGGCCAGCAGCGCACCGAGTGCGTTGAGCGCCATGTGCCGTCCGGGCACCGAAAGCCGCATCACCCGCGCGTGCGGTTCGCCGGCCAGTTGGATGTGCGCTACCGCGCCGGTGTCGTGCTGCTCCCAGCTGAGCAGGGTGGCGTCCAGCGGTTGGCCCGGGTCGCTGCCGTAGCGCAGCACCCGGATGCCCAGCGCCTCGGTGCGCTCGCCAAGCGCCGCCGCGCCGGGGTCGTCAGCGCAGACCACAACTGCCCCACCGGGTTTGAGGCGCTCGACGAAATCGTCGAACACCGCTGTGTAGGCCTCGACGCTGCCGAAGAAGTCGAGGTGGTCGGCCTCGATGTTGGTCACCACGGCGACGTCGGGGGTGTACTCCAGCAGCGAGCCGTCGCTCTCGTCGGCCTCGGCGACAAAACAGTCCCCGCTGCCGTGGTGCGCGTTGGTGCCGGCCTCCCCCAGATCGCCTCCGACGGCGAACGACGGGTCAAAACCGCTGTGCTGCAAGGCGACGATGAGCATCGAGGTGGTGGTGGTCTTGCCGTGTGTCCCGGTCACCATCAACGTCGTGTGATCGGTCATCAACTTGGCGAGCACCGCCGGGCGCAGCACCACCGGGATTCCACGCTTGCGCGCCTCGACCAGTTCAGGGTTGGTCTTGGGGATCGCGGCGTGCGTGGTGACCACTGCGGTGGGCCCGCCGGGCAATAGGTCCAGCGAGGACTCGTCGTGGCCGATGCGGATCGATGCGCCGCGTGCGCGCAGCGCGAGGACGCCGCGCGATTCCTTGGCATCCGAACCCGACACCATGCCGCCACGGTCCAGCAGGATGCGCGCGATGCCCGACATACCCGCTCCCCCGATGCCGACCATGTGCACGCGCTGCAGGTCGTCGGGCAGGCTCAGGTTCGGGTTCACCTGATGGCCTTACGCTCGGCGCGCGCGATGTCGAGCGCGATCTGGGCGATCCGTTGCGCGGCGTCGCGGTGTCCGGCCAGCGCGGCGGCCGCGGTCATCGACTGCATCCGGCCGGTGTCGGTGAGCAGGCCCACCACGGTGTTGGCGACGAAGGACGGGGACAATTCGGCGTCGTCGACGATCAGCCCGCCGCCGGCGTTGACCACGGGCAGCGCGTTGAGCCGTTGTTCGCCGTTGCCGATCGGCAACGGTACGTACACTGCGGGCAGCCCGACCGCGGTCACCTCTGCGACCGTCATCGCCCCCGAGCGGCAGATCGCCAGATCCGCTCCGGCGTAAGCCAAGTCCATCCGGTTCAGGTAGGGCACGGCGACGTAGGGCGGGTCGCCGTCGGCGGGCTCGCGAAGGTCCAGCGTGTTCTTGCTGCCGTGGGCGTGCAGTACCGAAATACCCGCGGCCGCCAGGTCTTTGGCGGCCGCGGCCACCGCCCGGTTGAGCGACTGCGCGCCTTGGGATCCGCCGAAGACCAGCAGCACCTTCGCGTCGTCGGCGAACCCGAAGTGCGCCCGCGCCTCGGCCCGCAGCGCGGCGCGGTCCAACGAGGTGATCGCCGCGCGCACCGGCACGCCCACCACCTCGACGTCGCCGCGCAATCCCGGGTCGGGTACCGCGGAGAGCACGCGGCGCGCCGAGCGCGCACCAACCCGGTTGGCCCAACCCGCGCTGGCGTTGGCCTCGTGCACCACCACCGGGACGCCGCCCCGGCCGAAGCGCCCGCGCGCCGCCAGGTAGGCCGGCACCGCGACGTATCCGCCGAACCCGACGACGACGTCGGCGTGGACGGCGTCGAGCACCGCGCGGGTCTGGCGCACCGCACGGCGCAACCGCACCGGAAGTCGCAGTAGATCACCGGACGGTTTACGGGGCAGCGGGACCGGGGTGATCAACTCCAGGCGATAGCCGCGTTCGGGCACCAGCCGGGTTTCCAGCCCGCGCTCGGTGCCCAGCGCGGTGATCTGCACTGTCGGATCGAGCGCGGTCAGCGCGTCGGCGACCGCCATCGCCGGTTCGACGTGTCCCGCGGTACCACCGCCCGCAAGCACCACCGAAACCCTATTCACCCGTAACGCTGACCTTCCAATGTGCGGGACCGCCGGCCTTTCTCAGATCGGCCGCCTCCATGATGCCTTGCGCCCCGTACCGGTCGGGCAGCCGCGGGGGGTTTGCGCGCGGGTTTCTTGGCCGGTTTGCGCGCGGGTTTCTTGGCCGGCTCCCGGGTGCGCAGGCGGTCACGCAGCGCTTCGGTGCGGGTCGGCACGTACGGCGCAGGCAACGGCAACCGCAACAACCGGTTCACCCGGTCGTCGCGGCCTGCGCGCAGCGCCGCCACCGCCTCGGGTTCGTGGCGCGCCGCGTTGGCCATGATGCCGATGATGAACAGCGTTGTCGCCGTTGATGTTCCACCGGCAGAGATGAGCGGCAGCTGCAGCCCGGTGACCGGCAGCAGGCCGACCACGTAGCCGACGTTGATGAAGACCTGGCCCATGATCCACAGCGTCGCGGTCGCGGTGACCAGCCGCAGGAACGGATCGGCCGAGCGCCGCGCGATGCGCATGCCGGTGTAGGCGAACAGGCCGAACAGGCACAGCAACCCGGCGGCCCCGACGAAGCCGAGTTCCTCGCCGATGATCGCGAAGATGAAATCGTTGTGCGCGTTGGGCAGGTAGTTCCACTTGGCGGCGCCCTGGCCCAGTCCGTCGCCGAAGAACCCGCCGTTGGCCAGCGCGAACCGCGCCTGTTTGGCCTGGTAGCCGGAGCCCTGGGTGTCCATCTGGGGGTTCAGCCACGACATCACCCGGTCGGACCGGTAGCCCTCGACCATGGCCAGCACCGCCGCCGAGGCCATCACCGCGAACAGCGAGGACACAAACACCCGCAGCGGCAAGCCGGCGTACCACAGCAGCGCCAGCAGGATGATGCCCAGCGAGACCGTCTGCCCGAGGTCGGGCTGGGCGACGATGAGCGCCAGCGCGATGACGGCGGCGGGCACCAGCGGCACCAGCATCTCACGCAGCGAGGCCCGCTCCATGCGGCGTGCGGCCAGCAGGTGCGCACCCCAAATCGCGAACGCGATCTTTGCCAGCTCGGAGGGCTGCATGGAAAAGCCCGACACCACGAACCAGCCGCGAGATCCGTTGGCTACCTTCCCGATTCCCGGCACCAGCACCAGGATCAGCAGCACAATCGTGATGGCGAAGCCGGTGAACGCCAGGCTGCGCATCACCTGCACCCGGGTGCGCAACGCGACGTAGAACCCGATCAGCCCGACGACGGTCCACAGCACCTGCTTGCCGAACACCACCCACGGCGAGCCGTCCTGGTCGTAGGAGTAGACGCCGGAGGCCGACAGCACCATCGTCAGCCCGAGCATGGTGAGCAGCGCGGCGACGGCGATGATCAGGTGAAACGACGTCATCGGCCGGCCCAACCAGCTGCCGAACCGGGTGCGCGGCGCCGGCTGCCCCAGCGGTTGCTCGGCGGCGTCTGGGACGACGCCCACCCTGCGCTGCCGCAAGCGGGTCAGGATGTTGCTCATCGGCGCTACCTGGACAGGGCGCGCACGGCCGTGGCGAACGCGTCGCCGCGGTGCCCGTAACTGCTGAACTGGTCGAAGGATGCCCCGGCGGGCGCCAACAGCACGGTGTCGCCGGGTCTGGCCAGCTCGCGTGCGGCGGCGACCACGGCTGACATCACCGCCCGTCCCGTCTCATCTGTCCCATTTGCCCCAAGCATCCCAGAATCCTCCCCCGTCACAGGCGTAACAACGGGGACATTCGGTGCGTGTCGCGATAACGCCTCGGCAATCAGCTCGCGGTCGCGCCCGATCAGGACGGCGGCGCCCAGCCGGTCCACCACGGCGGCCACCAGGTCATCGACCGAGGCACCCTTGAGCAGGCCGCCGGCGATCCACACCACCCGCGGATAGGCGGCGATCGACGCCTGGGCGGCGTGCGGGTTGGTGGCCTTGGAGTCGTCGACATAGGTGACGCCGTCGACCGTCGCGACGACTTCGGCGCGGTGCCTGCCGACCGTGAACCCGCGCAGCGCGGCGGCGATGGTTTCGGCCGGCACGTCGACCGCGCGGGCCAACGCGGCGGCCCCCAACGCGTCGAGCACCCCGACGGGACCCGCGACCGGGATCGACGCCGCCTCGGCCAGCCGGACCTGGTCGCCGAACGCGTTGTCGATCAACATCCCGTCGCGCACGCCGAGTTCGCGCTCCCCCGGCTCGCCGAGCCGGAAGCCGGTGCGGATGTCTGCGGCGGCGGTGTCGAGCAGGCCCGCGGCGATGGGATCGTCGAGCCCGACGACGCCGACGCGGCCGTCGAGCACGCGGGCCTTGTCGGTCGCGTACGCCTGCAACGATCCGTGCCAGTCCAGGTGGTCTTCGGCGACGTTGAGCACCACACCCGCATCCGGTCGCAGCGACGGTGCCCAGTGCAGTTGGAAGCTGGACAGCTCGACGGCCAGGATGTCCGACGGTTCGGCGAGCACGTCGAGCACCGGGTTGCCGATGTTGCCGCACAGCAGGGCGCGCCGTCCTGCCGCCACCAGCATGGCGTGCAGCATCGAGGTCGTAGTCGTCTTGCCGTTGGTGCCGGTCACCACCAACCAGCGGCGCGGCGGCCCGAACCGGCCCGCGCGATCCAGTCGCCACGCCAGCTCGACGTCACCCCAGATCGGCACGTTCGCCGCCGCCGCCGCGGCCAGCACCGGGGTGGTCGGCGCGAACCCGGGGCTGGTGATCACCAACGCGTACTCGCCGATGCTCGCCTCGGCCTCGGCGGTGGTGACGACGCGGGCCGGCGTGATGAGCCGCTGCAGGGCCAGCGGGTCGTCGTCGCAGATCGTCAGCCGCACCCCGGTGGGTTCGAGCACGGCGCTCACCGAGCGCCCGGTCAGCCCGGCGCCGGTGACCAACACCCGGGCGCCCGGCACCAGCGGGGCGAGGTCGGACATCTCAGGCCCCGACGGTGGTCAGCCACTCGCTGTAGAAGAGCGCCACGCCCAGACCACAGGCGATCGCCGTCAACAGCCAGAACCGGATGATCACCGTCGTCTCGGCCCAGCCCACCAGCTCGAAGTGGTGGTGGAACGGCGCCATCCGAAACACCCGGCGTCCGGTGGTGCGGAACGCCAGTACCTGCACCACCACCGACACCACCTCGGCGACGAACAACGCGCCGAGCACCACGGCGAGCATCTCGGTGCGGCTGGTCACCGACAGCCCGGCGATGATGCCGCCCAGCGAAAGTGAACCGGTGTCGCCCATGAAGATCTTGGCCGGTGCGGCGTTCCACCACAGAAAGCCGATACACGCGCCCGCGGTGGCGGCCGCGACGATCGCCAGGTCCAGCGGGTCGCGCACGTTGTAGCAGCCGAGTCCGGGGGTGGTGGCGCAGGCGTTGCGGAACTGCCAGAACGTGATCAGCACGTAGGCCGCGCACACCATCGCCATCGCACCGGCCGCCAGCCCGTCCAGGCCGTCGGTCAGGTTCACCGCGTTGGACCAGGCGCTGACGATCAGCACGCAGAACAGCACAAAGATCAACGGCGGCAGCGTGACCGTGGCGATCTCGCGGACGTAGGACAGGTCGGCGCTGCCCGGTGTCAGCCCGTCGGCGTTGCGGAATTGCAGGGCCAGCACGCCGAAGATGACTGCGGCGGTCAGGATGCCGACGGATTTCGCGGTCTTGTTCAGGCCGAGGTTGCGCGATCGCCTGATCTTGATCAGGTCGTCGGTGAAACCGACCAGGCCGAGCGCGGTGGCCAGCGCCAGCACCAGCAGGCCCGAGGCCGACGGGCCCTTACCGTCCATCACGACGCCGACCAAATGGGTGCCCAGGTAGCTGGCCCAGATGCCGGCGACGATCGCCACCCCGCCCATCGACGGGGTGCCGCGCTTTTTGTGGTGGCTTGGCGGGCCGTCCTCGCGGATCTCGTGGCCGAAGCCCTGCCGGGTGAACAGCCGGATGAGCACCGGGGTCAGCAGGATCGAGACCGTCAGCGCGATGCCGACGGCGATGAGGATCTGTCTCATCTGTTGGCCCCGTCAGCGGTGCCCGCCGCCAGCGCGTCGGCCAGCGGCCCGAGCCCCGCCGCGTTGGACGCCTTCACCAGCACCACGTCGCCGGGCCGCAGTTCGGCCCGCAGCAACGCCAACGCGGCGTCGGCGTCGGCGACCATGGTCGCCTCGGGGCCCCACGATCCCTCCATCACCGCACCGTGGTGCATGGCGCTCATAGCCCTCCCGGTTCCTACGACGATGAGTCGTGACACATCTAATCGCACGGCAAGCCGACCGATGTTGTCATGCTCAGATATCGCGTCATCGCCGAGTTCGGCCATTTCGCCGAGCACCGCCCAGCTGCGGCGTCTCCCGCCCACGTGCGCGATGGCGGCCAGCGCTTTCAACCCGGCCCGCATCGAGTCGGGGTTGGCGTTGTATGCGTCGTTGACGATCGTCACACCGTCGTCGCGGGTCACGACCTCCATGCGCCGTTTGGACACCGGGGCGGCGGCGGCCAGTGCGGTGGCCACCTGCTCGAGCGTGGCGCCGCATTCGAGCGCGACCGCGGCCGCGCACAGGGCGTTGGACACCTGATGGTCGCCGTGTACCGCCAGCGCGACGTCGACCTGCTGATCGGCGGCGTGCAGGCGAAACTGCGGTCGGGCCAACGCGTCCAGCGTCACCGCATCGGCCCACACGTCGACGTCGGCGGTGCCCGGTTTCCGGCTGACCCGGACCACCCGGGCGCGCGTCTGATCGGCCATCGCCGCCACCGCGGTGTCGTCGATGTTGAGGATCACCGCACCGTCAGAGGGAACCGCTTGGGGCAGTTCGGCTTTCGTCGCCGCGATGGCCTCACGCGAACCGAACTCGCCGAGGTGCGCGGTGCCGACGTTGAGCACCACGGCGATCGAGGGGACGGCGATGGCGGCCAGCGCCGCGATGTTGCCGCGATGCCGGGCCGACATCTCCAGCACCAGGAAGTCCGTGGACTCCGTCGCGCGCAACACCGTCCACGGATGGCCGAGTTCGTTGTTGAACGAGCCGGGCGGCGCGACCACCTCGCCGAGCGGCGCCAGCAGCGCAGCCACCAGGTCCTTGGTCGACGTCTTGCCCGAGGAACCCGTGATGCCGACGACTTTGAGCCCGCCGTCGACCAGTTCGGCGGCCACCGCGGCAGCCAGTTTGGCCAGCGCGGCCAGCACCGCCGCACCCGAACCGTCGGCGTCATGCTCGAACACCAGGCCACCGCGGTCGGTCGCCGAAGGTGTGGGGTCCACGACGACGGCGGGCACCCCGACCGGGCGGGCGGCCAGCACCCCGACCGCCCCGGCGGCGACGGCGGCCGCGGCGTGGTCGTGCCCGTCGGCGCGGGCACCGGGCAGCGCGAGGAACAACCCGCCGGAAGTGACTGCGCGCGAGTCGAACTCGACAGTTCCGGTGACTTTGGTGGCCGCGGCCTCCTGCACGCTGATGTCGGTGAGCCGGCCCCCGACGATGTCGGCGATCTGGGCCAGCGACAGGGCGATCATGTGCGGTGCTCCAATGCTTCCAGCGCGCCGGCCAGCACGTCGCGGTCGTCGAACGGGCGGGTCTGGCCCCGGCTGGTCTGCCCGGTTTCGTGGCCCTTACCTGCCACCAGAACAACGTCGCCTGGCGCCGCCCACGCCACCGCGTGTTCGATCGCCATGCGGCGGTCACCGATTTCGACCACCTCGGCGCTCCCACCGGCCGCACCGGCCACGACCGCCGCGCGGATGTCCGCGGGGTCTTCGTCGCGGGGGTTGTCGTCGGTGACCACGACCAGGTCGGCAAGTTCGGCGGCGACGCGGCCCATCGGGGCGCGCTTGCCGGCGTCTCGGTTACCGCCGGCGCCGAACACCACGGCCAAGCGGCCGGTCCGGTGCGCGCGCAGCGTTTCGAGCACGGCCTGCAGCGCACCGGGTTTGTGAGCGTAATCGACCAACGCAAGAAACGCCTGCCCGCGGTCGACGGCCTCGAGCCGGCCGGGCACTGTTGCGGTGCGCAGCCCGGGTGCGGCCTGCTCGGGGGAGGCGCCGACCGCGTCGAGCAGCGCCACCGCCAGCAGGCCGTTGGCGACGTTGAAGTGGCCGGGCAGGCCGATGCGCAGCCGGTGATGCACGCCCGCGGGGTCGACGGCGATGAAGTCCTGTGCGGGCGCCGAGCCGGTGTCGACCGCGCGAATGTCCTCGACGCGCCAGTCGGCGTCGCGGCCGGTAGTGCTCACCGATATCGGCCGGTGCGCGCGCGCTGCCATCGCGCATCCCGCGTCGTCGTCGACGCACACCACCGAAACGTCGGCGTGCGTGGGTGATTCGGGGTCGAACAGGCGGGCTTTGGCGTCGAAGTAGTCTTGCATCGTCGGGTGGAAGTCCAGGTGATCACGCGACAGGTTGGTGAACCCGCCGACCGCGAAACGCACGCCGTCCACGCGCCCCAGCGATAGCGCGTGGCTGGACACCTCCATGACGACCGTGTCGACGCCGCCTTCGAGCATCAGCGCCAACAACGCCTGCAGATCGGGGGCCTCCGGGGTGGTCAGCACGCTGGGCTGGTCGCGCCCGTCGATACGGATGCCGACGGTGCCGATCAGCCCCGCGACCCGGTCGGCCGCGCGCAGCCCCGCTTCGACCAGATAGGTGGTGGTGGTCTTCCCGGACGTGCCGGTCACGCCGATGACGCGCAGCTTCTCCGACGGATGCCCGTACACGGTGGCCGCCAACTCGCCGAGCACCGTTCGCGGCGCGGGATGCACCAGCACGGGCACCGCGATGTCGGCGCCGATATGTGCCAACCCGTCGGGGTCGGTCAGCACGGCCGCGGCCCCGCGGGCCAACGCTTCGCCGACGAAGCGGCCGCCGTGTGAGGCGGACCCGGACAGCGCGGCGAACACGTCACCGGGCCGGACATCGCTGCTGCGCAGCGTCACGCCGGTGATCTCGATGTCGGGCACCGGGCCCGGTGCGGCAGGTGCCGCCGCCAGCTGCTCAGCGAGCTGCGCGAGCGCGGCGCCGGCAGGTTGGCGGGGACGCAGGTTCATCGCGGATGACACAGTACCGGCCGGCCACCGGCGTCCGGCCGCAAGCGGTGCTCTGCGCAGGTCAGTCGGCGACCAGCACCAGCGGCGCGCCGGGGTCGGCTGACAGCGGCACGTTCTGGCTCTGCAGCAGCCAGGACATGATGTTGTGGAACAGCGGCGCCATCGAGCTGCCGGGTTCGCCGTCGGCCGCCCGGTCCGGGTCGTCGGCCATGACCCCCACGACGTAGCGCGGATCCTCGGTCGGGGCCATGCCCGCGAACGTGATCCAGTAGACGTCGCTGTAGTAGCAGCCGCACGCCGGGTTGATCTTCTGCGCGGTGCCAGTCTTGCCCGACACCTGGTAGCCCTCGATGGCCGCCTGCGGTCCGGTGCCCTGCTGCACGCCGCGGGGATCGCGTTGGACGGGCGCGCGCAACATGTCGCGGACGGTCTTGGCGGTCTGCGCCGACACCACCCGAACCCCCTCGGGACGCGGCTCGTTGGTACGGGTGCCGTCGGGTGCGACCGTGGTCTTGACGATCCGCGGCGGAATCCGCACACCGTCGTTGGCGATGGTCTGGTACATCCCGGTCATCTGCAGCAGGGTCATCGAAAGGCCCTGCCCGATGGGCAGGTTCGAGAATGTGCTGCCTGACCACTGGTCGATCGGCGGCACGATGCCCGCGCTCTCACCGGGCAGGCCCACCCCGGTGCGCTGGCCGAGCCCGAACTGGCGCAACAGATCTGCGAACCGCTCCGGGCCGATCCGCTGCGCGAGCATCAGCGTGCCGACGTTGGACGACTTCCCGAACACCCCGGTGGTGGTGTAGGGCATGACGCCGTGTTCCCAGGCGTCGCCGACGGTGACGCCGCCCATGTGGATGGAACCGGGCACCTGCAGCACCTCGTCGGGTTGGGACAGCCCATATTCGATGGCACCCGCCGCGGTGACGATCTTGTTGACCGAACCGGGTTCGAACGGTGCGGACACCGACGGGTTGCCCAGTTCCCGGTTGTCCTGTCTGCCGATGTCCTGGGAGGGATCGAAGGTGTTGTCGTTGGCCATCGCGAGCACCTCACCGGTTTTCGCGTCGAGCACCACGGCCGACAGGTGCTTGGCACCGGACAGGTTCTTGGCCTGCTGCACCTGCTGTTGCACGTAGAACTGGATGTCGTCGTCGAGGGTGAGCATGACCGTGGAACCATCCACCGCGTCGTGGCGGTTGCGGTAGCTGCCCGGGATGACCACACCGTCAGAGCCGCGGTCATAGGTGATCGACCCGTCGGTGCCCGCCAGCGCCGCGTCGAGCGAATCCTCAAGCCCCAAGAGGCCGTGCCCGTCCCAGTCGATCCCGCCGATGATGTTGGCGGCCAGGGAGCCACCCGGGTACTGGCGCAGATCTTGACGCTCTGCACCGACTTCGGGGTACTCCGCCCGGATGGCCTCGGCAATGGCCGGGTCCACCGCGCGCGCCAGGTAGACGAACGTTTCGTCGCTTCGCAGCTTCTTGAGCACCGTCGTCGCGTCGGGCTTGTCGTTCAGCCGCGACGCGACTTCTGCGGCGATATCCCGCAGTCGTTCGTCGGGGTCGGGCGCATCGGAGGTCTTCGCCCTGGCCTCCTCCAACTGTTTGCGCACCTTGGCCGGTTGAAAGGTCAAGGCGCGCGCCTCGATCGTGAACGCCAGCTTGTCGTTGTCGCGGTCGACGATCGCCCCGCGCACCGCTTTGTCGACGTCGGTGACCTTGAGTTGGCTTGCGGCCTCGGCGCGGAGGCCCTCGGCGCGCGGCACCTGCAGGTGGAACAGCTGCGCGGCGGCGACGACGAGCAGCAGGAAGATCACGGCGTTTCCGGTGCGGTGCCGGAACACGAACGACGCGCTGCGCAGCCCGCTGTCGACGATGGGTGAACGGGTACGCCGCGCCTTGGCCGAGCGCTCCTGTGTGGTGGCGGTCGCACGTTTGGCCGGGCGGGGCTTGGGTTTTGCCGTTCGCCGGTTCTGGCGCTCGCCGCGGCTCATGCCGGAGCGCCGACCGCGGGCGCGGGCACGGGCACGGGTGCGGGTGCGGGTGCGGGGACCGGGAGCGGTTGTTGCATCCCGGGCACCGGCCCCGGCGGGCCCTGCGCGGGTACGTGCGGCACGGCACCGGGCACCTGCGGCACCTGCGGTACCTGCGGCACGACGCCGGGCGCCTGCTCCGTCGTGGACGGTAACCGAACCGAGCGCTCGAGCGGTTCGACCACCCGGGGCGCGGGCGACGAGGGCGGTGGCGGCGGTGCCGCCTCCGGCAGCGGTGTGTTCAGCGGCGGCGGCGGAACGCCCTCCGCGGGTTTCGGCGTGCCGACCACGATCCAGTTACCCGCCGGGTCCTGCACCAGGTGCGCGGTGTCACGCGACGGGATCATGCCGAGTTCGCGAGCCGCCTCGGCCAACGCCGGTGCGGCCTGCGCCTCGAGCACCTCGCGTTCGAGGGCTTCCTTCTGTTGCAGGAGCGCCTGGTTGGTCTCGCGGGCGTTGCCGAGTCGATAGGAACGCTCCGCGGCGTCGGTGGACAACCACAGCGTGATGCCGAGGCCGAAGCCCAACGATCCGATGACCAGCACCACGAACGGCACCCGGGCGACCAGGGTCCGGGGGTTCAGGTCGATCGATGCGAGTTTGACGATGAGCCGCTGCCGAAGTGGTGGCCGGATAACCTTGGGCGCCTTGGCTTTACGCGCTTTGGCTCGGGCCTTGGCTTGGCTGGTGTTCTTCGGCCGGGCCGGTCTCGAGACCGGGCGCCGGATCGGACCGGTTTGCGGCGCCGAGCGGGCGGCGCGCTGCTCGCGAGGCGGTTTGCGCCGTGGCGGCGCATCGGCCGTGCGGCGCTGCGGATTGCGCGCGTTACGTGGTTCGCGCGGGTTGCGCGGATCCCGCCGACCCTTGTCGTTGCCGCGCACCGGCGCTTTACGCTTGGCCTGCTTGGGTTTCACGCCGCTCCCCTCACCTTTTCCAGTGCTCGTAGCCGGACAGATGCACTACGCGGGTTCAGTTCCATCTCCGCAGGCGCTGCCCGTTCGGCGCCGCGGGTCAATGCGACGAACTGCGGTTCGTGCCCGGGCAATTCGACGGGTAGACCGGGAGGTGTGCGCGACGCCGTCGCGGCGGTGAACGCATTCTTGACGATGCGGTCCTCCAGAGACTGATAGGCCATCACCACGATCCGCCCGCCCGGCGCCAACGCGGATAGCGCCGCGGGCAGCGCCGCGCGCAGCGAGTCCAGTTCGCCGTTGACGACGATGCGCAGCGCCTGGAAGGTGCGCTTGGCCGGATGGCCACCGGTGCGCCTGGCCGGCGCCGGGATCGCCTGATACAGCAGTTCGACGAGATCACCTGTGGTGGCAAACGGTTGCCGAGCGCGACGGCGGACGATCTGGGCGGCGATGCGACCGGCGAAGCGCTCTTCGCCGAATTCGCGCAGCGCGCGGGTCAGCGACTTCTCGTCGTAGGTGTTGACGACCTCGGCGGCTGTCAACGTGGCGTCGGGGTCCATCCGCATGTCCAACGGTGCGTCGGCGGAATAGGAGAACCCGCGCTCGGTGCGGTCGAGCTGCATCGACGACACCCCGAGATCGAACAGGATGCCTTGCACGAGCATGGAGTCTTTGCTTGTCCAATAACCGGTTTCACCCAGAACGCCTTCGATGCCGTCGTAGCGGGTGCGCACCAACATCACCCGGTCGCCGAACGGGGCCAACCGTTCCCCGGCGATCCACAGCGCGTCGGGGTCGCGGTCCAGCCCGATCAACCGCAGACCGGGAAACTGTGTCAGGAACCGTTCGGCATGTCCGCCCGCGCCCAGCGTGGCGTCGACCAACACGGCGCCGGTGCCGTCGGAACTGTGCCGGGTCAGCGCCGGTTCGAAAAGTTCGACACAGCGGTCGAGCAGGACCGGCACGTGACCGTGAGCTTCCGGGGCCATCGCAATACCTCTCGCATATGCCCTTTTCCGACCGAGCAGCGGGCCCGCTGCACCGGGGTCCCTGTCCGAGAGCACGGACCTGGCGTTGGGGAAGTACGCCAGGGCCGGTTCGGGCAGAGGCCGCGATGCACGGGCCGCATGCCGGTCAGCCACCGAATCAGATGATGTCGTGCAGAGCTTCATCGGTGGCCGCGGAGAAGTTCTCTTCGTGCGTCTGCTGGTACTCCTGCCATGCCGTGGAATCCCAGATTTCCAGGTAGTCAACCGATCCGATCACCACGCAGTCCTTGGACAGGTTGGCGTAGCGGCGATGATCGGCGGACAGCGTGATACGGCCCTGCGAATCGGGATGCTGTTCATCGGTGGCAGCGGCCAGGTTGCGCAGGAACGCCCGCGCCTCCGGGTTGCTGCGCGAGGCCTGCGACGCCCGTCGCGCCAGCTTTTCGAACTCAGCGCGCGGGTACACGGCCAGGCTGTGATCTTGGCTCTTGGTGACCATCAACCCTCCTGCCAGCGCGTCGCGGAACTTGGCGGGCAGCGTGAGCCGCCCCTTGTCGTCGAGCTTCGGCGTGTAGGTGCCGAGAAACATCTCGCCAACCTCCAACTGCCCGGCCTGTCAACAGAGCCCCGGTCGCTCCGTTGTCCGCCACTTTACCCCACAATCCCCCACTTTGCCCCCAATGCAGCGTGTCAATGTCGCGACTTCCCCACCCAACGCCACGAGCACCGGTCGGCGGTAACCCCGCGAACAGCAAAACGGCAGGTCGTAGCGGGTGGGGTGAAGTGGGGGCGAGCGGGGCACGAAAAAAGGGGCAGCCCGGGCGGGCTACCCCTTCTTCGGTGTCAAACTATTCGTCGAAGCGGCGGCGGAAACGGTCTTCCATACGGCTGGTGAACGAGCCGCCGGCGCCCTTGGCCTTCTTCTGCCGCGGTGCGCCCGGCTCGGGAGAGCGGTCACGGCCGCCGACCACCCGCGGGCCGGTGATGGCGAACACCACCCCGCCGAACATCACCATGAAGCCGATGACGGACAGAACCGGAAAGCCGCTGATCTGGGTCGCGGGGAACGCAACACCGGAGACCAACAGCGCCAGACCGACCACGAAGAGCGCGGCGCCCTGGAGGCGACGCCGCGCCGAGGGAGCGCGCAAGGTGCCACCACGAACGCTGGACGCGAACTTGGGGTCCTCGGCGTAGAGCGCGCTCTCGATCTGGTCGAGCATGCGCTGCTCATGATCGGAGAGTGGCATTCGTCCCTCCCTCGAAACCCGGGGCCGACCCGGCCATCTCAAAAACTAAACAGTCGCACCCGCCGCAACGGGCACCTAACAGTCATGATACGAGGTCTACCTGAGCCGTACCACCTTGTTGGACCCCCGATTGTATGACGTGCGCCGCCGCTGGGAAGCAGCAGCATGTCACCGAATAATGGAACCAGACCCCGCACCACCCCTTGGAGAAGGCGAGAACAGTTGGCGACACATCTCATCGATCTGTCGCCGAGCGATATGCAACGCCGGCTCGGTGACGCCCTGGCGGTGTACGTCGACGCCATGCGGTACCCCCGCGGCACCGAAGCTCAGCGCGCCTCGATGTGGCTGGAGCACACCCGCAGACAGGGCTGGAAGGCCGTCGCCGCCGTCGAAGCCGCCGACAACGACGCCGAGGCGGTTTCGCAGGCGCCGATGCTCGGCATCGCCTACGGCTACTGCGGCGCACCCGACCAGTGGTGGCAGCAGCAGGTGGTGTCCGGTCTGCGCCGGGTGGGCGCGGACCGCTCGCGGATCTCGGAGCTGATGACGAGCTACTTCGAGCTCACCGAGCTGCACATCCACCCCCGCGCTCAGGGCCGCGGGCTCGGTGAAGCGTTGGCGCGCAGGCTGCTCGCCGACCGCGCCGAGTCCTACGTGCTGCTGTCGACACCGGAGATCAACGGCGAGTCCAATCGGGCCTGGCGGTTGTACCGACGGCTCGGCTTCACCGACATCATCCGCGGCTACCACTTCGCCGGAGACCCGCGCGCCTTCGCCATCCTGGGCCGGTCGCTGCCGCTTTGACGTGTCGATCTGGCACGATGACCACGTGCCGGCCCTCTTCAAGCGCGGCAGCAGAACCCGGCTGCTGGCTGTTGTTCTGGTGTTGCTCGTGGTGTTGCCCACGGCTGTGGGGTGTGTGCGGATCCGCGCGTCGATCACCGTCTCCCCCGACGACCGGGTATCCGGGCAGATCGTCGCGGCAGCCATTCCGCGCAACGCCGACGACAAAGGCCCGCAACTGCTCAACAACCTCCCGTTCTCCAACAAGGTGGCGGTGTCGGAATACGAACGCGACGACTACGTGGGCTCGCGGGCGGTGTTCTCCGACTTGACGTTTGCCGAGGTCCCGCAGCTGGCCAACATGAACCGCGACGCCGCGGGCGTGGACATCTCACTGCGCCGCGCCGGTGACCTCGTGATCCTCGAGGGCCGCGCCGATCTCACGTCCCTCAACGATCCGGAGGCCGACGTGTCGTTGTCGGTGTCGTTTCCCGGAGAGGTGACCTCGACCAACGGTGATCAGGTCTCCGCGGAGATCGTCCAGTGGAAGCTGCGCCCCGGCGTGGTCAGCACGATGAACGCCCAGGCGCGCTACACCGATCCCAGCGCCCGCTCGTTCACCGGCGCCGCGATCTGGCTCGGGCTGGGCTCGCTGGCGGTGGCCGGCCTCATCGGCGCGCTGGCGTATCTGAGCCGCGACCGGTCGCCCCGCGTCGGCGGCCCTGCGCCGTAACCGGCGACGGCCACCGCCTGAGTTGCTAAATGCCCAGCTGCAAGCTCTACTCTGAATGCGACTCGGGCCGGGGTAGAAACGCACAGCGAAAGGGGCGCCCTCTGAGCGTGCACACTGTGGCACCGTCAGCCGTCGAGTTGGCCGGCGCCGTCACCGAACAGCTGCGTGAGGTGCTGGCCGAACGCGCCGAAGACGGCGCCTACATGGGCCCCGCCTACGCTGAGCTGACCGCCGCGCTGGAGGAATTTGTGCTGCGCGGCGGCAAACGGCTGCGGCCCGCGTTCGCCTACTGGGGCTGGCGCGCGGTCGCCGACCACGACGCGGACCCACTCGACCCGCAGGCGCTGCGGCTGTTCTCCGCCCTTGAGCTGCTGCATGCCTGCGCGCTGGTCCACGACGACGTCATCGACGCCTCGGCGACGCGGCGCGGGCTGCCCACCGTGCACCGGCTGTTCGCCGACCGGCACCGCGCCAACGCCTGGCACGGGCCTTCGGAACAGTTCGGGGTATCAGCGGCCATCCTGCTGGGCGACCTCGCGTTGGTGTGGGCCGACGACATCGTTGCGACGGTGGATCTGCCGGCCGAAGCCCATCGGCGGGTGCGCCGGATCTGGGCCGCGATCCGTTCGGAGGTCCTCGCCGGCCAGTACCTCGACATCGTCTCAGAGGCCAGCGGCGCCGAAGCGGTGGAGTCCGCGATGACGGTCAACATCTACAAGACCGCGTCCTACACGATCTCGCGTCCGCTGCAGTTGGGTGTCGCCGCGGCCGCCGACCGGCCCGAGGTGCTTGCGGCGTTCCACGAGATGGGCAATGACCTGGGCGTCGCGTTCCAGCTGCGCGACGACGTTCTCGGCGTGTTCGGCGACCCCGCCGTGACCGGTAAACCGTCCGGTGACGATCTGCGGTCGGGCAAGCGCACGGTGCTGCTGGCCGAGGCGATCGAATTGGCCGACAAGAACGATCCCGCGGCCGCCAAACGGTTGCGCGCCGCCATCGGCACCGAGCTCTCCGACGCCGCGGTGAAGGACCTGTGCCAGATGATCGAGTCGGTGGGCGCGTTGGCCGCCGTCGAACAGCGCATCGCGGAACTGGCCCAACGAGCCCTGCACACACTGGACGCGGCACCGATCGACGAACACGCCAAAGCCGGGCTGGCCGAGCTCACCAGATTGGTAGCGAACCGGTCCGCCTAGAGACATGACGACCTCCCTGGTACAACACCTTTCGCGACTGACGTCGTTCGCGACATCCCCGCAGGCACAACCCGCCCGGCTGGGCTTTCTGGGAGCCCTGTTGATCGCGGCAGGCGGGCTGGGCGCCGGCAGCACCCGACTGCACGATCCGCTGCTGGAGTCGATGCACGTGTCGTGGCTGCGCTTCGGGCACGGGCTGGTGTTGTCTTCGGTGCTGATGTGGGCCGGCGTGGCGCTGATGCTGGTGGCGTGGCTGTGGCTGGGCCGTCGTGTGATCGCCCGCACCACAACCGAATACACGATGGTCGCCACCACCGCGTTCTGGCTGGCTCCGCTGCTGCTCAGCGTTCCACTGTTCAGCAGGGACACCTATTCGTACCTGGCCCAGGGCGCGCTGCTGCGCGACGGCTTCGACCCCTATGCCGTCGGCCCCGTCGACAACCCGAACTCGCTGCTGGACAACGTGAGCCCGATCTGGACGACGACCACCGCGCCGTACGGGCCCGGCTTCATCCTGATCGCCAGGTTCGTCACCCAACTGGTCGGCGAGGACATCGTCGCGGGCACGTTGCTGCTGCGGCTGTGCATGCTGCCCGGTCTGGCGCTGCTGATCTGGGCCGCGCCGCGGGTGGCCAGACATGTCGGCGCCGACGGGCCGACTGCGCTGTGGATCTGCGTGCTCAACCCGCTGGTGATCATCCACCTCATGGGCGGCGTGCACAACGAGATGCTGATGGTCGGGCTGATGATGGCGGGTATCGCGCTGGCGTTCTCCGGCCGCCACGGCTGGGGTGTGGGCCTGATCGCCGCCGCCGTCGCGGTGAAAGCCACCGCGGGGCTGGCGCTTCCGTTCATGGTCTGGGTGTGGGCCCGTGACCTGCGGAGCCGACGCGGCTACGGCGCGGCCAAGGCTTTCGTGATCGCCACGGTGGCGTCCGCGGCGCTGTTCGTCGTGGTGTTCTCGATCCTCTCGCTCATCGCAGGCGTGGGCCTGGGCTGGCTGACCGCGCTCGCCGGCTCGGTGAAGATCATCAACTGGCTGACCATCCCGACCGCGGCGGCCAACCTGATCAACGTCATCGGCGGCCTGTTTGGCGCGGTCAACTTCTATGCCGTGCTCGACGTCACCAGGATCATCGGCATCGCGATCATCGCGATCGCACTTCCGTTGCTGTGGTGGCGTTTTCGCCATACCGACCGGGAGGCGCTGGTGGGGATCGCCTGGGTGATGGTCGTGGTGGTGCTGTTCGTGCCCGCCGCACTGCCCTGGTACTACACCTGGCCATTGGCAGTGGTTTCCGCGCTGGCGCAGACCCGGTCGGCGATCGCGGTGATCGCCGGGCTGTCGACATGGATAACCGTGGTGTGGAAGCCCGACGGGGCGCACGGAATGTACTCGTGGACGCACGTGCTGCTGGCCACGGCGTGCGCGGTGGTGGCGTGGTACGCGCTGTACCGGACGTCGGAGACGACCGAGCTCAATAAGCCACGACCGCGTGCGGTCAATAGGCCACGACCGCGGGCGGTCAATAAGCCATCGCCTGGGCCCGACGGACCACCTCGCGAGCCTGGTGGGAATGCAGCGCATCAACCGGCCGAGCATTGACCTGATTTTCGGTGCTGCCGTCGCGGCGGATGGTCAGCGATGGGTCCGGGGTGAACAGCCACCGCATGATCTCGGTCTCGTGATATCCCCCGTCCTGCAGGACGACGAGCAGACCGGTCAGGCTCTTGACCACATGTCCGGTGTCGTCGAAAAAGACCTTGGGCACCACCACCTCACCGTTTCGGCGCACGGCGATCAGGTGGCCCTCCTTGAGGTGCTGATGCACTTTGGACACCGGTACGCCGAGCAAGTCGGCGACCGCGGGCAGGTCGTACACGGCCTCATCGGGATCGAGAACATCTTCGGCGGCCGGAATGGTGCTCACCACATCGAGTCTAAGTCGAGCGGGCCGTCTCGTTAACATGTCTTCGGTGGAAGCCAACCAGCAATTGGATCCCCTGGGCGGGACCGTGCTGGATGGCCGCTACCGGGTGGACACGATCATCGCCACCGGTGGCATGTCGGCGGTATACCGCGGCCTGGACCTGCGGCTCGACCGGTCCGTCGCGGTCAAGATCATGGATTCGCGCTACGCGGGTGACACCCAGTTCCTCACCCGCTTCCAGCGCGAGGCGCGCGCGGTGGCCCGGCTGAAGGATCCGGGCCTGGTCGCCGTCTACGACCAGGGTATGGACGGTCAGCAGCCCTTTCTGGTGATGGAGCTCGTCGAGGGCGGCACGCTGCGGGAACTGTTGCGCGAACGCGGCCCGATGCCGCCGCACGCCGCCGCGGCGGTGCTGGCGCCGGTGCTCGGCGGGTTGGCCGTCGCTCACCAGGCCGGGCTGGTCCACCGCGACATCAAACCCGAGAACGTGCTGATCTCCGACGAGGGCGATGTCAAGATCGCCGACTTCGGCCTGGTGCGCGCGGTGGCCGAAGCCAAGATCACTTCCACCAGCGTCATTTTGGGTACGGCGGCCTATCTGTCGCCCGAGCAGGTCAGCACTGGCAACGCCGGGCCACGCAGCGATGTGTACTCGGCCGGCATCCTGCTCTACGAACTGCTCACCGGCGCCACACCGTTCACCGGCGACAGCGCACTTGCCGTGGCGTACCAACGGATGGACAACGACGTTCCCATGCCGAGCTCGGTGATCGCCGGTGTCCCAGCACAATTCGACGAGCTGGTGCTGCACGCCACCGCCCGCGACCCCGCGCAACGCTACGCCGACGCCCAGCACATGGCCGACGAACTGGACGCGATCGTCCACGAGCTGGGCCTGCCACCGTTCCGGGTGCCCGCGCCGCGCAACTCGGCACAGCACGCGTCGGCGGCGCTGCACCACAGCCGGCACCCATCACCGGCGCAGCCCCCGCCTCAGCACACCCGCGAGTTCACCCGCGACGACATCGCACCCGAACCCGAATATCGGCCTGCCACAGGGACATTCGCAGGTGTCGATATCGACGAGTTCTACTGGGCGCGCCAACGCACCAGACGGGCGGGATGGTTCTGGTTTCTCACGGTGCTGACCCTTACCGGCCTGACCGCCGCAGGCGCGTGGACGCTGGGCACCAACATCAGCGTCCTGCTGTAGCGGCCGGACTCTAGTCGCGCAGCATCTCCGCGACCAGGAACGCCAACTCCAGGCTCTGCTGGGTGTTGAGCCGCGGATCGCACGCGGTTTCGTAGCGGCCCGCCAGATCGGTGTCGGAGATGTCCTGCGCGCCACCGAGGCACTCCGTCACGTCCTCACCGGTGATCTCGACGTGGATGCCGCCGGGGTGAGTGCCCAGCGCCCGGTGCACCTCGAAGAAGCCCTGCACCTCGTCGACGATCCGGTCGAAGTGGCGGGTCTTGTACCCGTTGGACGACTCGTGGGTGTTGCCGTGCATCGGATCGCACTGCCAGATCACCTGGTGGCCGGTGGCCTGCACCTTCTCGATGATCGGCGGCAGGGTGTCGCGAATCTTGTTGTTGCCCATCCGGGTCACCAACGTCAGCCGGCCGGGCACGTTATTCGGGTCGAGGCGTTCGACGTACTCGACGGCCAGTTCCGGCGTCATCGTCGGGCCGATCTTGACGCCGATCGGGTTGGCGACCACTTCGGCGAACGCGATGTGGGCGCCCTCGAGTTGGCGGGTCCGCTCCCCGATCCACACGTAGTGCGCCGACAGGTCGTAGAGCTTTGGCTTGTGCTCCCCCGTCATACCTTCGGCGTCCTCGGTGGACAGTCGTAGCATCGCGCGCTCGTAGTCGAGCACCAGCGCCTCATGGCTGGCGTAGATCTCCGCGGTCTGCAGGTTGCGGTCGTCGACGCCGCAGGCGCTCATGAACGTCAACGCGCGGTCGATCTCACCCGCCAGCGCCTCGTAGCGCGCACCCGCGGGCGAGGTGCGGACGAACTCGCGGTTCCAGTCGTGCACCTGGTGCAGGGACGCCAGACCCGACGCCGTCAGCGCGCGCACCAGGTTCATCGCGGCGCTGGCGTTGGCGTAGGCGCGCACCAGACGTGACGGGTCGTGTTCGCGGACGGCGGGATCCGGCGCGAAGCCGTTGACCATGTCGCCGCGGTAGGACTTCAACCCGAGCGCGTCGATGTCCGACGAGCGGGGCTTGGCGTACTGGCCCGCGATCCGGGCCATCTTGACCACCGGCACGCTGGCGCCGTAGGTCAGCACCACCGCCATCTGCAGCAGCGTGCGGATGTTGGCGCGGATGTGGGGTTCGGTGTTGTTGACGAAGGTCTCGGCGCAGTCCCCGCCCTGCAGCAGGAACGCCTCGCCGCGGGCCACGTCGGCCAGGAGGCCCTTGAGTCGCTCGACCTCGGCGGGCACCGTCACCGGCGGAACGCTCTCCAACACCGTCCGCATGGTCTTGGCGTGTTCCGCATCCCAGCTGGGCTGTTGCACCGCCGGCTTGGCCAGGGCGGCGTCCAACCGCTGCCGCAGCTCATCGGGTAGCGGCGGCAGCGGGGGCAGCTGGTCGATGGGTACGTCGACGGTCCAGTTCACCCAATCATGGTAACGACCCCGCGGCCTCGGGACCCTCGGTGATCAGCCAGAACCGGAATAGGTTGTGGCGTGCGTCGACCAGCGCGTCGTGGCTGTCGTCGGGACGCGGCGGCATCCGCGGCGAACCGCGCTCTTCCCACAGTTGGCGCAGTTCACGGGTGAAGCGTGGCATCGCGGGCGGTAGCTCGGTCATCGGGCCCCACAGCTGACACAGCACCACGTGGTCGTAGGCGCCCACCCAGGCCCACAGCTCGATCGGCTCATTGCCGTCGACGCCGAAAAAATCCTCCAGCTCCGCGCGGATCTGCCGACGCGAACGCCACACCGCAGCCCCCGGCGACGGCAGTTTGGGCAGCACGTGCCTGCGCACCCAACTGCCCGCGCGTTCCGGATCGAATTCGGTTGAGACGGCGTAGTACTCACGCCCGTCCTCGGCGACGACACCGATCGAGATCAACTCGATGGTGCGGCCATCGTCGATGAACTCGGTGTCGTAGAAGTAGCGCACTAAACATGTTCCTTGTCGAGTTGCCTGGTGTGCGCGCGCTCACCCGGTGCCGGGGCGGCGCGGATCTCGCGGTCGAGTTGTTCGTCGACCTTGGCGTCGTCCGGAAACTTCGGCATCCCGGCGATGGCATCCTGCAGCCACAGCTTGGCCTGCACGACGGGTCGCCGCAGCCATCTTTCCCGTTCCAGCGCACGATGCATCTTGTGCGGGCGGTTGGTGTAGCGCCAGCGCGCCCACGGCGCGTGCGGCCGTGACAGCCGCACCGCGCCCACCACCAGCAGCGGGGTGATGAACATCCCGACCAGCCCGGTCCACACCTTGCCCTTGAGCAGCACGATGACCGCCAGCGCCAACGTGAACACCGCGATCGCGACGACGCTGGCCCGTGCGGCGAAGCTGTGGTCTTCGCGCCAGATCCCGATGTCGAAGAACGACAGCGGGTTGAATCCCAGGATCAGCAGACCCGCGACGGCCACCGCGACGAACACCGCATCGACCGACGTGCGTCCGTCCTCGGCCCAGTACACGTCCTCCAGATGCAGGATCAACGCGAACTCGTCGAGCACCAGCGCGGCCCCTATTCCGAAAATGATTGCTGCCGCCGTGAATTCGGGTACTCCCCCGTCGACCGCCAACGTCACCATCGTCACCCCGGAGATCATGACCAGGATCACACCGATAACCACGTGGTGGATGTGCAGCCCGCCCGTGCCGATATTGCGCGGCTGCCACCACTTGCGCGGCGCGTCGCTGTCGGCGTGGCTGCGGATGTACCGCACGATCGTGCGGGTGACGAAGAACGTCAGGATGAACGCGATCAGGCAGAAGGCCAGCGGTATCCGTTCCGGCGGGATCGCGAAGTCGAAGTTCAGGTCGGCGGGCACCCAGAAAACTTACGCCGACGTGCACGTGACACGGTCGGGATACCGGCAGACGCGCCGATGCGCCCCGATAGTCTGGGGCCCAACATGAGGATCTGGGGCTGGCGGCTGTTTCAGCTGCTCACCGTAGCGGCGTTGGGCTGGGCGGGCTGGCGACTGCTGGGCGGGCTGCCCTACCGCATCGACGTCGACGTGTACCGGATGGGCGGGCAGGCCTGGCTCGACGGCCGCCCGTTGTACGCCGACGGCGCGATGTTCGCCACCCAGGGCGGGCTGGATCTGCCGTTCACCTATCCCCCGCTGGCCGCACTCGTGTTTTCTCCGTTGGCCGTGCTGTCGCTGGAGGCCGCCGGTGTTGCGATCACCCTCACCACGCTGATCCTGCTGATCGTCGCGACCACGGTCGTGTTGAGCGGGCTGAACGTGTGGCCGCAGAGTTCGGTGACCAACGAGCCGGTGTGGCTGCGCCGGGCCTGGTTGGCGACCGCGATGGTCGCGCCGGCGGTGGTCTATCTGGAGCCGATCCGGTCGAACTTCGACTTCGGCCAGATCAACGTGGTGCTGATGACGTTGGTCATCGCCGACTGTGTGCCCCGCAAGACGCCGTGGCCGCGCGGCACGCTGCTCGGCCTGGCGATCGCGCTCAAACTCACCCCCGCGGTGTTTCTGCTGTATTTCCTGCTGCGCCGGGACACCCGGGCGTTGCTCGTCAGCGCCGCATCCGCGGTCGCCGCCACGCTGGTCGGCTTCGGGTTCGCCTGGCGCGACTCCCTCGAGTACTGGACCGAGACCGTGCGCAACACCGACCGCATCGGCACCGCGACGCTGAACACCAACCAGAACATCGCGGGCGCGCTGGCCCGGCTGGGGTTGGGCGAGGGCGTCCGGTTCGTGCTGTGGACGCTGGCGTGCTTTGCGGTGCTGGCGCTGACGGTGTGGGCGGCGCGACGGGTACTCAAGGTCGAGCCGGTGCTGGCGTTGATCTGCGTGGCGTTGTTCGGGCTGGTGGTCTCGCCGGTGTCGTGGTCGCACCACTGGGTGTGGGCGCTGCCGACCGTGTTGGTGGCCACGGTGGTGGCCTACCGCCGACGCCATGCCGCGTTGGCGGTGCTCGCCGTGGCGGGTCTCGCGCTGATGGTGTGGACTCCGATTCCGCTGATGCCCGAACACCAGGAGACCGCGGCACCGCTGTGGCGCCAACTGGTCGGCGGCTCCTATGTGTGGTGGGCGATCGCGGTGATCGCGGCGGCGGGCACGGTACCGGCGCGCTCGAAAACCGACGATCCGGCGCCGACCAACCCGGCGCATCGGCCGGTGCCTGCGGTGAACTAGCCGGCTCAGCCGGCGGCCACCTCGGGCATCCGCGCCGACGGCTTGGTGGTGGTGTCTGCCTTGCCGTCTTTGATGTCGGCGGCGTACAGGTCGACGTACTCCTGCCCGGACAGGCGCATCAGCTCGTACATCACCTCGTCGATCACCGCGCGTTCGATGAACCGGTTACCGGCCAGGCCCTCGAACCGGCTGAAGTCCATCGGCTTACCGAACTTGACCTCGACCCGGCCGAACCGCCACATCTTGGTGCCGGGCGGGTTGACGACATCGGTGCCGATCATCGCCACCGGAATCACCGGAACACCGGTCTCCAGGGCCAGCCGCGCCAGGCCGGTCTTGCCCTTGTAGAGCCGCCCGTCGGGCGACCGGGTGCCCTCGGGGTACATTCCGAGCAGCTTGCCCTCATCGAGGATGCGCGCGGCGGTCGTCAACGCGGCCTGCGCGCTGTCCGCGTCGGTCCGGTCGATCGGCACCTGCCCGGCCACCGTGTAGAACCACCGGGTGAACCATCCTTTGATGCCCGTTCCGGTGAAGTACTCGGCCTTGGCCAGAAAGGTGATCCGGCGGCTGACTACCAGCGGCAGATAGAAGCTGTCGGCGACGGCGAGGTGATTGCTCGCCAGGATGACCGGACCGGAATGCGGAACATGTTCGAGGCCTTGCACTTTGGGCCGACCCAGCAACGACAGCACGGGTCCCATGAAGACGTATTTGAACAGCCAATACCACATGGGCCCTCCCGGTGACCGAACACCGGCCGGTGTTCTGGGACAACTTTACCTACGCGTTGTGGATGCGACCACAACGCCGGTGCACTGACGTGGCCATCACGTGTGCTCATTCTTCGACGTCGACCGGAATGTGCTGATAGTGGCCCGGCGTTGCGCCGTTCGGATTTGCGCTGTCCGGTGCCGGCGGGCTCGGCGGCGGCTCACCCGGTCCTGCACTGTTGTCGAGGACGGCGCGGACCACCGCCAGCAGCGCGACGCTGTGTTCGGCGATCACCGTCAGCAGCGGATGCTGCTCACCGGCCACCAGCGCCGCCAGCGCACACACCGGACACCACACCTGCTGGCACCTGCCTGCACCGTCCGCGAGTGCCCGCGCTGCGGCCAGTTTCACGGCAGGGTCGAGCCGGTCCAGGATGGTCTGGGCCAGCTGGCGCAGCTCCGGACCCAGCTCGGGATGTGCCCCACTCACTTCGGCCACACCTCCGGATTCGGTCGAAACCGCACTGTCAGTTCACACCCGCGCAGCTGCGCGTCCACCACGGTGCACCGGCGCAACACGGACGCCAGCCGAACCCGGCGGCGCAGGCCGCCGGCACCGATGATCAAGTCGTCGTCGACCCGACCCAGTGTCAGGGCCGCAGAATCGACCTGCGGCAACTCTAGTCGCATTCGGTAGATCGCTTCGAGGCCCGAGCCCGATTCCCGATCCACGATCGGCCGTAGCGGTCCCGGCGGCGGCGCCCCGTCCCTGTGCCTGGCGTTGTCGAGGAGTTCGCCCAGCGCTTTGGCTCCGATCGGTTCACCGGCCAGGTGGGGCACCATGACCAGTTGCACATCACCGATCGTGGTGTCGAGTTCCTCGAAGACGGCCTGCTGCTCGGCGATGCGTTCGGCGTACCAGTCGAACGCGGGATGATCGGGCAGGTTGCGGTATTCGTAGGAATCATCTTGCACCAGAAGCTGATTCACGATCAACTCTTCGACCCGCACACCCATAAGCGCCAGCGAACCCAGTGTGCGCACCGCCTCGGCGGCCACCACCCGCTCGGGCGTCATCACCAGGTGCGCGCTGACCCTCGACTCGTCGGCGAGCATCGCGCTCAGCTCGTCGGTGCCAGCGGCGATGCGCTCGAGCACGCCGACCACCGCGGCCGTGCGGGCGTTGTCGGCCGCGCCGGCCAGCCGCCGGTGCCGCGGCCACGCCCGTTCCAGGTACATACCGAACGTTGCGGGCAACGTGAGCATGCGCAGCGCATCGGCCGTCGACGCGCAGTCGACCACCACCCGGTCCCACTGCCCCGAGGCGGCCAACTCGCCGACCTCGTGCAGGCCGAGCACCTCCTGGACGCCGGGCAGAGCCGAGAGTTCTTCCGGGGCAATGTTTCCCAGTTCAGAGTCGGGAAATCTGGCCGAGATCAGCGCGGCGACGTCGCGCCAACGCGTCTCCAGCAGCGCCAACGTGTCCAGCGCCAACGCGTCGAGGAAACCTCCGCCACGGTCGGCTGTGCCGGTTTCCAGGTCGGCCAGCACCCGGGTCGGCTCTCGCCGCCCGGTCGGGGCGACCGTGGTGCCCAGCACGTCGCCGATCGAGTGCGCCTGGTCGGTCGAGATGAGAAGCACCCGAAGGCCCACACGGGCCTCGCGTACGGCGGTGGCGGTCGCCAACGTCGACTTGCCTACACCGCCCTTTCCGACGAACAGGCTGATACTGGCGGCAGCCGCTTCGGCGGGATCCCTCAGCTCACTCAGCCTCGACTCGTTTCTTCAGGTCCTTCAACGCGGTGTCTGTCAGGCGCCGTTCAGCTTTGCGCTTCAGCAGCCCGATCATCGGGATGATCAGATCGACCGCCAGCTCGTAGGTGACGTCTGTCCCGGATCCCTTGGGGGCCAGCCGGTACGCCCCGTTCAACGATCTGAGCAGCGAGCTCGACACCAGGCTCCACGTCACCGACCGGCGGTCCGGCGGCCACTCGTAGGTCAACACCATCGTGTCTTTGAGAACGGCGGCGTCGAGCACCAGCCGGGCCGTCTTGGGGTAGCCCTGCTCGTCGGTCTCCAGGACCTCGGTTTCCTTGTACTCGGCGACCCAGTCCGGATAGGAACCGATGTCGGCGATGACGTCCATCACCGTCGAGGGGTCGGCATCGATGTAGATCGTCTGCGCCGTCTTGTCCGCCACTGCTTCTTTCCTGGTGAAATTTGTCGCTGGCCAAAAATTTACCCTCCCCGCCCGGGGATGGCCGAACTATCAGGCCAGGCGCGATACGCCCACCGGGCGGGTGGCCTCGAGCCGCTGCTTGACCTCGAACGCCATGTTCTTTCCGGCCACGCGGCGTTGATGGTTCATCTTGGCCAGGTTCATCTTGGCCAGCTGCCACGCCGCCGCCCCCGACGGTTCGGCGTGCAAGAAGTAGTGCAGGATGACGCCGTCGAGGGCGGGCTCCAGCCAGACCTCCATCGTGCCGGTGAGCGCCCCGGTCACGCTCCACCGGTGCCCCAGCTCACCGCGGTCCTCCACCACGGTGAGTCGCAGGTCGGGCCACCAGCGCCGCCAGCTCGTCGGGTCGCCGACCGACCGTCCCACCTCGACGGGGTCGGCGGCCACGAAGGTCTGGTCTGCGACCTGGATGCTATTCATGACCTACCAGCTTCACATATGCATCCGGTTTCGCCGGCCGAGGCCGACTAGGCTGGGTACGGCAGAGTTGCCGAATGTCGAAAGGCCAGCACCGTGCGTGAGTTCAGCAGTCCCGCTTCGTTCACCGTAGGCGAGCACGACAACGTCGTACAAAGTGTCTTCGACCATGAGCGTGACGACCCCGACCATGTGATCTTCCAACGTCTGGTCGACGGGGTGTGGACCGATGTGACCTGCAAGCAGGCGGCCGAACAGGTTCGGTCGACGGCATTGGGTTTGATCGCGCGCGGCGTGAATCCCGGTGACCGCGTCGCGTTGCTGGCGGCGACCCGCTACGAATGGCCGATCATCGACTTCGCGATCCAGGCCGTCGGCGCGTTGACCGTGCCGATCTATGAGACCAGCTCCGCCGAGCAGGTGAAGTTCGTGCTGGCGAACTCCGGTGCGGTGCTGGTCTTCGCTGAGACCGACGAGCACGCCGACAAGATCGACAACCTCGTCAACGAACTGCCTGCGCTGCGCGAGGTGCTACGCATCGACGGCTCGGGTACGCCTGCGCTGGAGGCGCTGGCCGAGGCGGGTAAGTCGCTGGATGCCAGGCAACTCGAGGACCGGCTGGCCGGGATCAAGGTCACCGACCCGGCGACGCTGATCTACACCTCCGGTACGACGGGCACGCCGAAGGGCTGCCAACTCACCCACTCCAACCTGGTCTACGAGATCCGCGGTGCGAAGGACTGCTTCCCGGCGCTACTGGACAAGGGCGAGAAGATGCTGGTCTTCCTGCCGCTGGCACATGTGCTGGCCCGCGCGATCACGCTGTCCGCCTTCGCCAACAAGGTCACGCTCGGCTTCACCAGCGACATCAAGAACCTGGTCCCCACCTTCGCGGTGTTCAAGCCGACGCTGGTGGTTTCGGTGCCGCGGGTGTTCGAGAAGGTGTACAACACCGCCGAGCAGAATGCCCGCAACGACGGTAAGGGCCGGATTTTCGAGATGGCCGCCCACACCGCCATCGACTACAGCAGGGCCCAGGACACCGGTGGTCCCGGCTTGCTGCTGCGGGCGAAGCACGCGGTGTTCGATCGGCTGGTCTACGGCAAGCTGCGGGCCGCGCTCGGCGGCGAATGCCACGGCGCGATCTCCGGTGGCGCAGCGCTGGGCGAGCGGCTCGGCCACTTCTACCGCGGTGTCGGGCTGACCATCTACGAGGGCTACGGCCTCACCGAGACAAGCGCCGCGATCACGGTGAACCGGATCGACGACGTGCGGATCGGCTCGGTCGGAAAGCTGTTGCCCGGCAACAGCATGCGCCTCAACGAGGATCATGAGCTGCTGGTCAGGGGCGGCGTCGTGTTCGACGGCTACTGGCGCAACGACGAAGAGACCGAGAAGGTGTTCACCGACGGCTGGTTCCACACCGGTGACCTCGGCGCCATCGACGACGACGGGTTCCTGACCATCATCGGCCGCAAGAAGGAGATCATTGTCACCGCGGGCGGCAAGAACGTCGCCCCGGCGATCCTGGAGGACCAACTGCGCGCACATCCGCTGATCAGCCAGGCCATGGCGGTCGGGGACGGGAAGCCGTTCGTCGGCGCGTTGATCACCATCGACCCAGAGGCCATCGAGGGCTGGAAGCAACGAAACAGCAAGGGCGCCGACGCCTCGGTGGGTGACCTGGCCACCGACCCCGATCTGGTCGCCGAGATCGATCTGGCCGTCAAGGAGGCCAACCAGGCGGTGTCGAAGGCCGAGGGGATCCGCAAGTTCCACATCCTGCCGGTCGACTTCACCGAGGACACCGGCGAGCTGACGCCGACGATGAAGGTCAAACGCAAGGTGGTGGCCGAGAAGTTCGCCGCCGAGATCGAGGCGATCTACCAGACCGGCTAGAGCAACGCCGACAACCGCGCAGCCTGGGTGCGCCACTGCCAGTTGTCCACCACCCAGCGCCGGCCGGCCGCGCCCATCCGGGCCGCCCGGTCGGGATCTGCGAGCAGGTCGCTGACCGCTGCCGCGATGGCGCCGACGTCCCAGCCGTCGACCACTACGCCGGTTTCGCCGTCGCGCACGGTTTCCGGTGCGCCGCCCGAACGGCCCGCCACTACCGGGACCCCCGTCGCCGACGCCTCCAAATACACGATCCCCAACCCCTCGACGTCCAGGCCCGCGCCGCGGGTGCGGCATGGCATCGCGAACACGTCGGCCACCGCGTGATGGGCGGGCAGTTCGTCGCCGGGCACCCCGTCGGTGAAGAACACGTGCGACGCCACGCCGAAGCTGTGCGCCAACCGGCGCAACGACGCCCGGTACGGCCCGCCGCCGACGATGAGCAGCGCCGCGCCGTGGACGCGCTGGCGGATCGCGGGCAGCGCCCGGATCAGCATGTCCTGGCCCTTGCGCGGCACCAACCGCGACACACACGCGACCACCGGACGGTCGCTCAGTCGGTAGCGGGCGCGCAGTTCGGCACGCGCCACCTCGTCGGGCGCGAACCGGTCGGTGTCCACGCCCGGCGGCAGGTGCTCGAGCGCGGCGTCGGGTCCGAACGCCGACGCGAACCGGCTTCTGGTGTAGTCGCTGACGTAGGTCACCACGTCGACGCCGGATCCGATGCGCCGCAGCGCCGTTCGGGCCAGCGGTAGCATCGACCAGCCGACCTCGTGGCCGTGTGTGCTGGCCAGCACCCGTGTTGCGCCGCTCTGCCGCGCCAGCGGGGCCATCAGCGCCAGCGGCGCCGCTGCACCGAACCAGACCGTATCGGTCCGGTGGCGTTCGATGAGCCGGCGCATACGCATCATCACCGACGGTTCCGGCAGCATCAGGGTGCCCGGATGGCGCACCACGGTGTAACCGATCGCCGCGGCTTGTTCATCGAAGGCGTCGCTGTCCTTCCACTTCGGTGCGTAGACGGTCAGCGTGTGCTCACCGGTGGCGACCAGGTGGTTGACCAGCTCCTGCAGGTAGGACTGGATACCGCCGCGGCGCGGCGGAAAGTCGTTGGTGACCAACAGGACCCGGCTCAAACCATCACATCCGCTGCCGCCATCGCGCCATGATGGCGTCGGGGTTCTGGCCCAGCACTTCACGCAGCGCTGTCGCGGTGTCGGGGTGGCCGTGGCCGCAGGCGCGCAAGTACAGCTCGCGCAGTTTGCCGACCCCGTACTCGTCGGCGACAAACCGGCTGAACAGCCAGGCACGGTCGTAGGCCGCCGAGCGCTGCGGGCCCGCCAGTTCGGCGTCGGTGGGCAGCGTCGCGGCCACGCCGTCGGGGCGCGGCGTGACCGGGCGCGCCACGAAATCGGCGACCCCTTCGGTGAGCCACTGCGGGGCGTCGGCGGCCGTCTCGGCGCGGGCCGCGTAGTGAAACAGCTCATGCCGCAAGACGATTCGCAGCGCGGAGTCGCTCATCGTGTCGGCGGCTGGAGCGAACATGATCCGCTCGGCGGTGGTGGTGGCCGCGGTGTGGGGGCCACCGCCGCCGATCACCGCGAACTGCTCATCGGTGCCGGCGGCCACCACGACGATGTCGCGCGGCCAGTCCGGGCCCCAGAACGCGGTGACCGCGGCCGCGGCGTCGTCCATCTCGGCGGCGATCCGCGACAACAGCCGCGTCGTTCGCTGCGCTCCCATGCCGACCAACTGCACGGTGCGGCCGTCGCGCAGAACCTGGCTGCTCGATGCCGTGGTGGGAGTCGTCACCGACGCCGGTGTGGCCACCACCGGGCCCGACGCGGTGTCGAACCGTCCCACCAACAGCAGCGCGCTCAGCAGTTCGGCAAGAAGAACCGCGAACAGGGTCTTTCGGCTTCTGGCGCGTAGCGCCAGACGGTCAGTAGCGGCGGACGTTGTAGATCGGCGCATTGTTCACCGGGGCGACTCGCACCGGCGTGCCATACGTGGAGGCGTGCACCATCATTCCGTCACCGATGTAGATCGCCGAGTGCGACGCGTCGGAGTAGTAGTTGACCACGTCGCCGGGCTGCATCTGGTCCACCGACACCGATTGACCGCCTCTGGCCAGCGCCTGGCTGGAGTGCGGCAGCGAGATGCCGGCCTGTTGGAACGCCCACATCACCAGCCCGGAACAGTCGAACGCGTTGGGTCCGGACCCGCCCCACGAGTACGGCGATCCGATGCGGCTGAGCGCGGCCTGGATGACGGTCCCGGAATGCCCGCCCGTCGGAGGTGCCAGATCACCGGGCGGGATGGCGCCGGGCGCAGGCGGCGCGGCGATGATCGCGGGATCGCCGCCGGGCGGCAGCGGCGCGGGCACCGGAGGCGTCGGCGGCAGCGCGGCGAGCTCCTGACGCTGGTGCGGGGTCAGGGCCTCGTATTGGGCCTTGACGACGGCGATCTGGATCTGCAGCTGGCTCTGCTTGGCCTGCAGCTCGGCGCGCACCGCGGCGGCCTGTTCTGCGGCGGTCTTGGCGTCCGCGGCGGATTTCGCCGACGCTTGTTCGGCCAGCGCGGCCTTGGCTCCGGTTTCGCGGAAGTTCTTCATCTGGGCCGACATCTCGGCGGCCATCACCCGCTGCACCGACAACTGGTCGATGAGCCCCTGCGGTGAGGCGGCGGTCAGGATCGCGTCCATACCGTCGGTCCGGCCGCCCATGTATTCCGCTGCAGCAACCTTGTTGACCGCGGATTGAAAGGTTGCCAGCTGGGACCGGGCCGCTTCGAGCGCCGCCACGTCCCCGGCGTGCTTGGCCTCTGCGGCATGCTGCACTGCCAGCTTGTCATCCAAATCCAGCTGCGCCGAATGCATTGCTTCAGTGGCCTGCTCGGCCTGCCGAGAAAGTTCGTGAAGCTTTGCCAGCGCATCCTCGGCGGGATCGGCCTGCACACTGCCGGCCAGCATGCCGATGAGAAGCGCCAGGCTCGCTATCACGCCTACGGCCGGTCTACGCATTCGCGAAAAGACACGCGCGGGCAACTGATTGCGATGGAGCCTCAAGATGTGCGTCCTTCAAACTTCCGAGACGAAGCCGCTACGAACTGCTCTTAGGTCTCAAACAGGTTACGAAACGGCAACGGGCTTGTCCAACGAAGACGCCAATTTAGCAGCTGCACCAAGGTAATCGTTCGCCGCCTACAGGCGCGTGTCCGCTAGGCCACTCCAGGATCGCCGCGGCGACGGATCGGTACCAGCCGAAGCCGCGGCGCCATCCCCGCGTCGGCGAGGACCTCCAGTGCCCGGCGTTCGTCGTCGAGCAGGGTCTCGGGGGTGCCGAGCAAGACGCTCACCACACAGTCCCCACATCCGGGGCCGCGTACCGCGCAGTCGTCGCAGTCGATCTTCACCGTGCCCATGAACACTCCTCTCGGTCGGTGTTGCGCTGACGGTATCGGCGAGCACCGACATTTCCGGCGGGTCGCAACCCGATGCTGTCGGTGCCCCTGCCTACCTTCAGCGCATGGGCCAGCTGAGCTTCGCCGACGTGGATCCGCTGGCCGACCTGTCGTTGCACGACACCACGTTCGTGGTCGTGGACCTGGAGACCACCGGTGGACGCGCCAGCGGAGACGGGTACGACGCGATCACCGAGATCGGCGCCGTCAAGGTCCGCGGCGGCGAGGTGCTCGGTGAGCTGGCCACCCTGGTCGACCCCGGCCGCAGCATTCCGCCGCAGATCGTGGCGCTGACCGGGATCACGACGGCGATGGTGTGCGACGCCCCGAAGATCGACTCGGTGCTGCCCACGTTCTTCGAGTTCGCCCGGGGTGCGGTGCTGGTCGCCCACAACGCGGGCTTCGACATCGGTTTCCTGCGTGCGGCCGCCGAACGCGCCGACATCACCTGGCCGAAACCGCCGGTGCTGTGCACGGTCAAGTTGGCGCGCCGGGTGCTGAGCCGTGACGAGGCGCCCAGCGTGCGACTTTCGGCGCTGGCGCGGCTGTTTCAGACGTCCACCACCCCGACCCACCGGGCGCTCGACGACGCCCGTGCCACCGTCGACGTCCTGCACGGGCTCATCGAGCGCGTCGGCAACCAGGGCGTGCACACCTACCCCGAGTTGCGCACCTACCTGCCCGACGTCACGCCGGCGCAGCGGCGCAACCGTCACCTCGCCGCCGCGCTGCCGCACCGGCCCGGCGTCTACCTATTCCGCGGTCCGGCGGCTGAAGTGCTCTACGTCGGAACCGCCGTCGATCTGCGTCGCCGCGTCGGCCAGTACTTCAACGGGGCCGACTCCCGCACCCGCATCAAGGAGATGGCGTCGCTGGCCACCGCGGTGGACCACGTCGAGTGCGCCCATGACCTCGAAGCCGGCGTGCGTGAACTTCGGCTGCTCGCCGCGCACGCACCGCCCTACAACCGACGCTCGAAGTTCCCGCACCGGTGGTGGTGGGTGGTGCTCACCGACGAGGCGTTCCCACGCTTCGCCGCGGTGCGCGCTCCCAAGCACGACCGCGCGGTGGGGCCGTTTCGCGCCCGCGCCGACGCCGTGTCCACCGCGGCGTTGCTGGCCCGGTTCACCGGCGTGCGCACGTGCACCACGCGGCTGGGCCGCAGCGCGCTGCACGGCCAGGCCTGCCCCGAACGTGAGGTGTCGCCGTGTCCGGCCGCGCGGGGCGTCGACGCGACCGAGTACGCCGAGGCGGTGCGCCGGGCCGTCGACTTGATCGCGGGCTGTGACAACCGCACCCTGGCCCAGATCGTCGCCCACATCGGCGATCTGGCCGCCCGCAACCGCTACGAGACGGCCGCCCGGTTGCGCGATTCCGCGGCCGCCGCCATCGACGTGCTGTGGCGCGGTCAGCGGCTGCGCGCGCTGGCCGCCGTCGCCGAAATGGTGGCGGCCCGCCCCGACGGCGCGGGCGGGTGGCACCTGGCGGTGCTGCGCCACGGTCAGCTGGCCGCGGCGGGCACCGCGCCGCGCGGCGTGCCGCCGATGCCGGTGGTCGACGCGTTGTGCGCGGGCGCGCAGACCGTGATCGGCGCGCCAGCCCCGCTGGGTGGTGCGCTGGTGGAGGAGGTGGGGCTGGTCGCGCGCTGGCTGGGCAGGCCCGGGGTGCGCATCGTGCGGGCCGAACCCGGTTACTCCTCACCGGTCGGTGCGGCAGGACAGTGGGCCGGTTGGGCCGCCACTGCGCGGTCGGCACGACTGGCCGCCGAACAGAGCCTGGCGCCCAACGGGTTCGACGAGGGCTCAGAGCTTCTGCGAGAACCGCACCCAACGCGCGAGCAGCTGTTCGGCCGCTCCCGAGTCGATCGCCTCGGCGGCGCGGGCCAGCCCGGACTCCCACGCCGGCACCCATTTGGCGTCGCTGGCTAGTCCGGCGTGGGCCACCATCGCCCCAGCGGCGTTGAGCACCACGGCATCTCGCACCGCGCCCTGGGCGCCGCCGAGCACCGCGCGCACCTCGGCGGCGTTGGTTTCCGCGTCGCCGCCGACCAACTCGGACAGCTCGGCGCGGGCGAACCCGAACGCGGCCGGGTCGAATGTCAGCCGCTCCACGGTGCCGGCCTGCACCCGCCAGATGGTGCTCGTCGTCGTGGTGGTCAACTCATCGAGGCCGTCGTCGCCGTGCACGACGAGCACGCTGGCGCCCCTGGTGGCGAACACCCCGGCCATCACCTCGGCGAGGTCAGCCCACGCGCAGCCGATCAGCCCCGCCCGCGGTGAGGCCGGGTTGGTCAGCGGGCCAAGCAGGTTGAACACGGTCGGCACGCCGATCTCGCGGCGCACCACGCTGGCGTGCCGGTACGACGGATGGAACTGCGGCGCGAACGCGAACCCGATGCCGACCTCGGTGACGCTGCGGGCGACCTCGTCGGGTCCGAGGTCGATGCGCACCCCGAGCGCCTCGAGCGTGTCGGCCCCGCCCGACAACGACGACGCCGCGCGGTTGCCGTGCTTGACCACCGGCACGCCCGCCGCGGCCACCACGATCGACGCCATGGTGGACAGGTTGACGGTGTTGGCGCCGTCGCCGCCGGTGCCCACCACATCGACGGTGTCGGTGCCGATCACATCGGTAGGCACCCGACGCGCGTGGCTGAGCATGATGTCGGCCAGTTCAGTCACCTCAGCCGACGTCGGGCGCTTCATCCTCATCGACACGCCGAAGCCGGCGATCTGTGCGGGGGTGGCCGCGCCGGTCATGATCTGGTCCATCGCCCAGCCGGCCTGACCCGGTGCGAGCGCTTGACCAGTGGTCAGCCGGCCGAGGATCAGCGGCCACGTCGGGGATTCAGATGACTGCGCTCGAGAAGATGTCACCGCCAGATTATGCCCAATACGTCGACCCGGGTGGAGTTCGACAACTACAAAGCGTCATACTTGCTTCTGTGACGAGTGCTGTAGGTAGCTCCGGGACTGCAATCACGTCGCGAGTACATTCGCTGAACCGGCCGAACATGGTCAGTGTCGGCACCATTGTGTGGCTTTCCAGCGAGCTCATGTTCTTTGCTGGGCTGTTCGCAATGTACTTCACGGCACGCTCGCAGGCGGGCGGCGAGTGGCCACCCCCGCCGACCGAGCTGAACCTGGTGCAGGCGGTGCCGGTCACCTTGGTGCTGATCGCGTCGTCGTTCACCTGTCAGATGGGCGTGTTCGCCGCCGAGCGCGGCGACGTGTTCGGCCTGCGCAGGTGGTACTTCGTCACGTTCCTGATGGGCACGTTCTTCGTGCTGGGTCAGGGTTACGAGTACATCCACCTCGTCCAGCACGGCACGACGATCTCCAGCAGTGCCTACGGTTCGGTCTTCTACCTGGCCACCGGCTTCCACGGGCTGCACGTGATCGGCGGCCTGATCGCGTTCATCTTCCTGCTCGCCCGCACCCGGATGAGCAAGTTCACCCCGGCGCAGGCCACCGCGTCGATCGTCGTGTCCTACTACTGGCACTTCGTCGACATCGTGTGGATCGCCTTGTTTGCGACCATCTACTTCGTACGATGACCGGCTCCGCCGATGTCCGATGAGAAAAGGGGTTCGATGACCGACAAGTCGCGCCGTCGGCTGCGCCGGCGCCTGTCCGGGGGCGTACTGCTGCTGCTCGGACTTGCCGTCGCCGGTGGGCTCGCCGCAACGCTCACGCCACAGCCTCAGGTGGCCGTTGCCGATGAGTCGCAGTCGGCCCTGCTGCGCACCGGCAAGCAGTTGTTCGACACGTCTTGTGTCACCTGCCATGGCGTCAACCTTCAGGGGGTGCCCGACCGCGGGCCCAGCTTGATCGGCGTCGGCGAAGCGTCGGTGTACTTCCAGGTGTCGACTGGCCGGATGCCCGCGATGCGCGGCGAGGCCCAAGCCCCGCAGAAGCCGCCGATGTTCGACGAGGCACAGACCGACGCGCTCGGAGCGTACGTACAGGCCAACGGCGGCGGACCGGTTGTCCCGCGCGACGAGAACGGCGAGGTCGCCCAGGAGTCGCTGATCGGCGACAACGTGGCACGCGGCGGTGACCTGTTCCGCCTGAACTGCGCGTCCTGCCACAACTTCACCGGCAAGGGCGGCGCGCTGTCGTCGGGTAAGTACGCCCCCGATCTGGGTGGCGCGAACCCGGCGCAGATCTACACCGCGATGCTCTCTGGCCCGCAGAACATGCCCAAGTTCTCCGACCGCCAGCTGACGCCTGAGGAAAAGCGCGACATCGTCGCCTACGTGCGCGGATCGGCGGAAGAGCCCAGCTACGGCGGGTACGGGCTGGGCGGGTTCGGTCCGGCGCCGGAAGGCATGGCGGCCTGGATCATCGGCATGGTGGCCCTCATCGCTACGGCCCTCTGGATCGGAGCACGCACATGACCGACGCAGAAAACATGCCCAAGGGCACCGACGCCCCCGGCCACGCCGGGGAGCCCGGCCAGCCCACCGACGCCGAGCTGGCGTCGATGTCACGCGAGGAGCTGGTCGCTCTCGGCGGCAAGCTCGACGGCGTCGAGACCGTTCTCAAAGAGGACCGCTGGCCCGTCAAGGGCACCAAGGCCGAGAAGCGCTCCGAACGTCTGGTCGCGTATTGGCTTATGCTGGGCGGTCTTTCGGGTCTGGCACTGCTGCTGGTGTTCCTGTTCTGGCCGTGGGAGTGGCAGCCGACCGGCTCCGAAGGCGCGTTCATGTTCAGCCTCGCCACCCCGATGTACGGGCTGACGTTCGGTCTGTCCATCCTGGCCATCGGTGTCGGCGCGGTGCTGTACCAGAAAAAGTTCATCCCGCAGGAGATTTCGATCCAGGAGCGCCACGACGGCGCCTCCCCGGAGTTGCACCGCAAGACCGTGGTGGCCAACCTCACCGATGCGCTCGAGGGTTCGACGGTGAAGCGGCGCAAGCTGATCGGGATGTCCCTGGGTGTCGGGCTTGGCGCGTTCGGACTCGGCACGCTGGTGGCGTTCGCCGGCGGGTTGATCAAGAACCCGTGGAAACCGGTGGTGCAGACCGCCGACGGCAAGAAAGCGGTGCTGTGGACGTCGGGGTGGACGCCGCGCTACGACGGCGAGACGATCTATCTGGCGCGTGCGACCGGCACTCCCGGTGAGTCACCGTTCATCAAGATGCGTCCGGAGGACATCGACGCCGGCGGCATGGAGACCGTGTTCCCGTGGCGCGAATCCGACGGCGACGGCACCACCGTCGAGTCGGCACACCACCTCGCCGAGATCGCGATGGGCGTGCGCAACCCGGTGATGCTGATCAGGATCAAGCCGCAGGACATGCCCAAGGTCGTCAAGCGCAAGAACCAGGAGAGCTTCAACTTCGGCGACCTGTTCGCCTACACCAAGGTGTGCTCTCACTTGGGTTGTCCCTCTTCGCTTTACGAGCAGCAGACGTACCGCATCCTGTGCCCGTGTCACCAGTCGCAGTTCGATGCGCTGCACTTCGCGAAGCCCATATTCGGTCCGGCCGCGCGAGCGTTGGCGCAGCTGCCGATCACCATCGACCAGGACGGGTATCTGGTGGCTAACGGCGACTTCATCGAGCCCGTTGGTCCGGCCTTTTGGGAACGGAGGACAGAATGAGTCCGAGCTTGCCGAAACCTCCGAGCATGGCCGAATTGGCCGCCAGACAAGGCGACGACATCGATTCGCGCTACCACCCCTCGGCGGCGGTGCGGCGCCAACTGAACAAGGTGTTCCCCACCCACTGGTCGTTCCTGCTGGGCGAGATCGCGTTGTACAGCTTCATCGTGCTGATCATCACCGGCGTGTACCTGACGCTGTTCTTCGACCCGTCCATGGCCGAGGTCACCTACAACGGCGTTTACCAACCGCTGCGCGGCATCCAGATGTCGAAGGCCTACGAATCCACGCTCGATATCAGCTTCGAGGTGCGCGGCGGCCTGTTCGTGCGGCAGGTACACCACTGGGCCGCACTGCTGTTCGCCGCGGCGATCATGGTTCACCTGGCCCGGATCTTCTTCACCGGCGCGTTCCGGCGTCCACGTGAGGCCAACTGGGTGATCGGCTCGCTGCTGCTGATCCTGGCGATGTTCGAGGGCTACTTCGGCTACTCGCTGCCCGACGACCTGCTCTCCGGCATCGGCCTGCGCGCCGCGCTGTCGTCGATCACGCTGGGCATGCCGGTGATCGGCACCTGGCTGCACTGGGCGTTGTTCGGCGGCGACTTCCCTTGTGGCGGCGTGGGCTACATGTGTACCCAGGACGGCTTCTGGATTCCCCGCATGTATGCCCTGCACATCCTGGTGCTACCGGGCATCATGCTGGCGCTGATCGGGCTGCACCTGGCGCTGGTGTGGTTCCAAAAGCACACCCAGTTCCCCGGACCCGGCCGCACCGAGACGAATGTCGTTGGCGTGCGCGTGATGCCGGTGTTCGCGGTGAAGTCGGGTGCGTTCTTCGCGATGACCGTGGGCATCCTCGGTCTGATGGGCGGTCTACTGACCATCAACCCGGTGTGGAACCTAGGGCCATACAAACCGTCGATGGTGTCGGCGGGTAGCCAACCGGACTTCTACATGATGTGGACCGAGGGGTTGGCCCGTATCTGGCCGCCGTGGGAGTTCTATATCGGCAACTACACGATCCCGGCGTCGGTGTGGGTGGCGGTGATCATGGGGCTGGTATTCGTCCTGCTGATCATCTACCCGTTCATCGAGAAGAGGCTCACCGGCGACAACGCGCACCACAACCTGTTGCAGCGGCCACGTGACGTTCCGGTGCGTACCGCGCTCGGTGCGGCGGCGATCTCGCTGTATATGTTGTGGACGCTGTGCGCGATGAACGACATCATCGCGTTCAAGTTCCACATCTCGCTGAACGCGACGACGTGGATCGGCCGTATCGGCACGGTGGTGCTGCCGGCGATCGTCTACTACGTCACCTACCGGTGGGCCGTCGGCCTGCAGCGCAGCGACCGGGCGGTGCTCGAGCACGGCATCGAGACCGGCATCATCAAGCGGCTGCCGCACGGTGCCTACATCGAGTTGCACCAGCCGCTCGGCCCGGTCGACGAACACGGTCATCCGATTCCGTTGGAGTACCAGGGCACCGCGGTGCCCAAGCGGATGAACAAGCTCGGCTCGGCAGGCGAGCCCGGCAGCGGCAGCTTCCTGTTCGCGGACCCGATGTCCGAGCACGAGGCCCTGGCCGAGGCGGCACACGCCTCCGAACGCCGGGCGCTCACCGTGTTGCGCGAGCACCAGGAGGAGCTCGACGGGCACAACGGGCAGAACGGGCACCATTGATCAGCTAGCCCTGCCAAACACGAAGGTCCCCAACACACTCGCGGTGTGTTGGGGATTTTCGTATCAGGGCGCCGGTGCGCTGTGCATGCGGGCGCGTCAGCGCTCGGTGACGGTGTTCAGCTCGCGCAGGAAGTACCACGGGACTGCCGGCATCCCCGCGGTTACGAGGCCCGCCACGACGTATAACACCCACGCGGCCACGGTGTTGTCGACGGCCATCAGATAGGTCGCCACGCCGATAGCCACCATCGCCACGCCGATCGCACAGCCCATCACCGCCGCGTAGCGCAGCCACAGCCGGTCGACGGCCGCTTCCAGCGGGCTCGGGGCCGACGTGCGCTGCATCCGCGGCGCGGCGTAATCCGCGGTGGTGGCCGCACTGAGCGACTGGAGCTTCTCCGTCGGCGCCTCCGTACCGCGGTCGGGCGTCGTGGCCGCGCTGGCGGCGGGCGGCTCGGCGGCGGGTGGGGCGTCGCTCCGCGTCTCGCGGCGGGCGCGCAGCAGCAGCGGTACGGCGCCGGCGATCACCAAGGCCGACACCGCGATGATGGCGTATAGAACCCAGGGGGTACCGGAATCGCCGGTGGAGTCGGCTCCCCCGCGGCCCAGGTCGATCAGGGCCATGGTGGCGGCGACCGCGACGCCCAGCGCGATCAGCCAGATGGCTGCGCACGCCCCGAGCAGGATGCGGTCGATGGGATCGAGCTCGGCGGGGTCCAGCCCTGCGGTCAGGCCCGAGCGGCCCGCCGAATCGGTGTCATATGTCATCAGCAGCTCGTCTGTGCAGCGTTGTTGGTGTTGGAGGACAGCACGGTGCCGTCACTGGTGGTGATCGAACAATTGAGCCTACTGACCAGAAACAGACTCGACGCCTGCACCGAGCCGACCTCGGACTGCGAGATCGGCGTCACGGTCAGCGACCACGGGATGTAGACGTTGCGCTGGGTTCGGCTGCGCCCGGCGGCGTCGATGTAGGTGACCGTGATGATGTCGCCGGGGGCCTTGGTGCCCGTCACCGAATAGGTGACCTGCCGCGGGCCCGCCTGCGTGGTCGTCGGGGGCGGCGGCGGGGGCGGCTCACTGGTCGCCGGCGGCGGCGGTGGGGGCTCCTCGGGTGCGGGCGCCGGCGGTGGCGGCGGCTCCTGGGTGATCGTCACGGTTTCCGGCGGCGGTGGGGGCGGCGGCGGCTCCGTCGTCGGCGGTGGGGGCGGGGGCGGCGGCGGCGTGGTCGTGGTGATCTCGTCCTGCACCGGCGGCGTCGTGGTGGTCGACGGGGCCGGAGTGGCCAGGTTGCTGGTGTCGGTGCGGGTCACCAGCACGGACACCGAGGCGACCAGCGCGACGGCGGCGATGATGGCCGCCACGCCCACCACCCAGGGCCACCGCGGCGGCGGCGGCTGGTCAACCTGCTCGGTCTGCTCATAGCTGTCGTAGTCGTAGAGGGAGGCGTCGGCGGGTACGTAGGGGCCGCTGCTGAACTGCTCAGACTCTGGTGCGGAATACGCGCGCGCCGGCTCTTGACCTTCGAGATCCGAACCGTCGTTATCCGGGGGATTCGGCCCGCTCATGTACGCCTATCCTTCTCGACTACTCAACCGGCGCGGGGTTCTTCCGACCGTAAGCGGCTCGACCGTGCCTCGGTAACACTACCCAAAGCCATCACCCCGAGATGTCTGACGCCGCGGTTTACCGGCGAAGTGGTGGCCCGATTGTGACCTTCTCGGTCCGGTCGGCCAGCGCGGGTCAGTGCCGTTCGGGGCCGGTGTAGTACTCGAACACCAGGCCGCCCGCGGAGGCGATCACGAAGCAGACGCCGGCCACGATCAGCCACGGCAACCAGAGGGCCAGGCCGACGGCCGCGATCGACGCCGACAGCGCGATCATCACCGGCCACCAGCTGTGCGGGGCGTAGAAACCCAACTCCCCCGCGCCGTCGCTGATCTCGGCGTCCTCGTAGTCTTCGGGCCGGGTATCCAGACGTCGGGCCACGAACCGGAAGAAGGTGCCGATGATCAGGGTCAGGCCGCCGGTCAACACCAGCGCGGTGGTGCCCGCCCACTCCACGCCGCCCTGGGCGAACATGTGGGTCAGCACTCCGTACACCGCCGCGGCGATGAAGAAGAACGCGGTCAGTAACTCGAACAGCCTGGCTTCGATATGCATCTATGACCCCTACCTGGTGGCGTCGGTGATCGGCGGCGCCTGCTCGCCGCGGCGGGCCTCGAACGGGAACGTGGTGACCGCCGTCGGTGGCTGGTTGATCGCCCGCAGCGCCTCGGCGTTGGTGGCACCGTCGATGCGTTGCTGCATGTACGCCTTGAAGTCGTTGGGCTCCACGACCCGCAGTTCGAAGTTCATCATCGCGTGATAGGTGCCGCACATCTCCGCGCAGCGACCCACGAACGCGCCGGTCTCGTTGATCTCGCTGACCTGGAACGAGCGGTCGGAGTTGTTGGCCTCCGGGTCGGGCATCACGTCCCGCTTGAACAGGAACTCCGGAATCCAGAACGCGTGGATGACGTCGGCCGAGGCGATCTGAAACTCGATGCGCTTGCCGACGGGCACCACGAGAACCGGGATCTCGTAGGTGGTTCCGAGCGTCTCGACCTTGTTGTAGTTCAGGTAGGTGCGGTCCGCGGGGTGCTTGCCCGCGATGGTGCCGTACTCGCCGCCGTGCTCGCCCTCCAGGCCCGAGGGGCCCGAGGCCACCGCGGCCTGGCGCTCCGGATCGGCGCCGTCGTAGGTGAAGGTGCCGTCGGCGAAATCGATCTTCTGGTAGCCGAACTTCCAGTTCCACTGGAACGCGGTGACGTCGACCACGACCTCGGGGTTGGGCTCCTCGTGCAGCATCCGCTCCTGCACCACGACCGTGAAGTAGAACAACACCGAGATGATCAGGAACGGCACAACCGTCAGGATCAGCTCCAGCGGCATGTTGTAGCCGAACTGGCGCGGCAACTCGGTGTCGGTCTTCTTCTTGCGGTGAAATGCCGCGGACCAGAAGACCAGCCCCCACACGATCGCACCGACGACCAGCGACGCGATCACCGAACCGATCCACAACTCCCGGTTCAGGTGCGCCTCCGGGGTGATGCCGTTGGGCCAGCCCAGACCTAGAATTTCTGACCAGCTGCAGCCGCTGAGCAGCAACGCCGTGCCACCCAGGACGACCGACAGCGCCGCCACCCGGAACACGCGAGGTGTCACGCTGGAGCCTCCCTAAGAGATCGTGAGCCAGGCCGAATACTACGCAGCGTAGACCACGACCGGGTACCGGTCTCGAAGCACCTCGCTATTCGGCATACTGGCGCCGTGTGCGGACTGTTGGCCCTGGTGCGAGATCCGTCCGCCGATGCGTCATCTGGTCTGGTCGAAAGGGTTTCTTCGGCCACTCACCTGATGCGCCACCGCGGGCCCGATGAGCCGGGAACGTGGGTGGACGATTCGGCGCACCCGGTCAGCGTTTTCGGGTTCAACCGGCTGTCGATCATCGACATCGCACACAGCCATCAACCGCTGCGCTGGGGCCCGCCCGAGTCCCCTGACCGTTACGTGCTGGTGTTCAACGGCGAGATCTACAACTACCTGGAACTGCGTGCGAACCTACGCGCTGAATTCGGCGCGGAGTTCGCCACCGACGGCGACGGTGAAGCCATCGTCGCCGCCTACCACCATTGGGGCACCGACGCGCTGAACCGACTGCGGGGCATGTTCGCGTTCGCGCTGTGGGACACCGTGGATAACGAGTTGTTTTGCGCGCGAGATCCGTTCGGCATCAAACCGCTGTACATGGCGACCGGGCCGGGCGGCACCGCGTTCGGCAGCGAGAAGAAGTGCCTGCTGGAGTTGGCCGATGACCTCGGCATCGACCGGACGCTGGATCGGCGCGCGCTGCAGCACTACACCGTGTTGCAGTACGTGCCCGAGCCCGAGACGCTGCACAGCGGTGTGCGCAGGCTGGAGTCGGGCAGCTATGCGCGCGTAAGTCCCGGACAGCCGCCGCAGGTGACGCGTTACTTCACCCCGCAGTTCACCCCGGTGCCGGTCACCCCCGGCGAGGAACAAACCCGCTACGACGAGATCACCGCGGTGCTCGAGGACTCGGTCGCCAAGCACATGCGCGCCGACGTCACGGTCGGCGCATTCCTGTCCGGCGGTATCGATTCCACCGCGATCGCCGCGCTGGCGATGCGGCACAACCCGCGGCTGATCACGTTCACCACCGGGTTCGAGCGGGAGGGCTTCTCCGAGGTCGACGTGGCGGTCGCATCGGCGGAGGCGATCGGCGCCCGGCATGTGACCAAGGTGGTGACGCAGCCCGAGTTCGTCGCGGCGCTTCCCGAAATCGTCTGGTATCTCGACGAACCCGTCGCCGATCCGGCGCTGGTGCCGTTGTTCTTCATCGCGCGGGAGGCCCGCAAACACGTCAAGGTGGTGCTGTCCGGCGAAGGCGCCGACGAATTGTTCGGCGGTTACACGATCTACCGGGAACCGTTGTCCTTGAAGGCATTCGACTACCTGCCCCGGCCGGTGCGGCGCTCGCTCGGCAAGGCGTCACGACCCCTGCCCGAAGGGATGCGCGGCAAGAGCCTGCTGCACCGCGGCTCGCTCACGCTCGAGGAGCGCTACTACGGCAACGCTCGTAGCTTCTCCGACGAACAGCTTCGCGCGGTGCTGCCCGGCTTCCGCCAGGAGTGGACGCACACCGACGTCACCGCGCCGCTTTACGCCGCGACAGAAGGCGCCGACCCGGTGGCACGCATGCAGCACATCGACCTGTTCACCTGGCTGCGCGGCGACATCCTGGTCAAGGCCGACAAGATGACCATGGCCAACTCGCTGGAACTGCGGGTGCCGTTCCTGGATCCCGAGGTGTTCGCGGTGGCGTCGCGGCTGCCCGCCGAGCAGAAGATCACCCGGGCCACCACCAAGTACGCACTGCGGCGCGCCTTGGAACCGATCGTGCCCGCGCATGTGCTCAACCGGCCCAAGCTGGGTTTCCCGGTGCCGATCCGGCACTGGCTGCGCGCTGGCGAGCTGCTGGACTGGGCGCACGCGATGGTCGGCTCGTCACAGGCCGGTGAGCTCATCGACCTCACCGCCGTGCGCACCATGCTCGACGAACATCGCAGCGGGACAAGCGATCACAGCCGCCGGCTATGGACGGTGCTGATCTTTCTGCTGTGGCACGCGATCTTCGTCGAAGGCAGCGTCACCCCGCAGATCAGCGAGCCGACATATCCGGTGCAGCTCTAAACGAGCCCCTGGCTACGTGGCGAGGGCCTTGTTGATCTCCTGAGCCGCCTCGGCGCCGTAAGCGTCGCTGAGTCGCTGCACAGCCTCGTCACGGTTCCACGTCCATTCCTGGGGCCCGGGCGCCTCGAACACCAACACGGCGACCAGCGACGCCAACTGTGCCGAGCGCTCCAAGCTCAGCCCGGCGCTGCGGCCGGTGAGGAAGCCGGCCCGGAACGCGTCGCCGATGCCGGTCGGATCGGCCTGGCACTTCTCGGGGACGACGTCGACGTGGATGAACTGACCGTCGGAGCTGACCAGGTCGACGCCCTTGGGGCCCAGCGTGGTGACGCGCATGCCGATCTGGTTCATCACCTGCGCCTCGCTCCAGCCGCTCTTGGCCAGCAGCAGATCCCATTCGTAGTCGTTGGTGAACAGGTAGGTGGCGCCGTTGATCAGATTGCGGATCTCCTCACCGTCGAGCCGGGCCAGCTGCTGGGACGGGTCGGCAGCGAACGCCAACCCGAGTTTGCGGCACTCCTCGGTGTGCAGGAACATCGCGTCGGGGTCGTTGGCGCCGATGATGACCAGTTCCGGGGTGCCGACCCGCTTGACCACGTCGGCGAGGGAGATGTTGCGGGCCTCGGACATGGCCCCGGGGTAGAACGACGCGATCTGGGCCATGTCGTCGTCGGTGGTGCACACGAACCGCGCGGTGTAGGAGGACTGCGAGATCAGCACGCTGTCGCAGTCCACGCCCGCCTGCGCAAGCCAGGCGCGGTATTCGTCGAAGTCTTGGCCCGCCGCGCCGACAAGGGCGACGTCGCCGCCGAGCACACCGACCGCGTAGGCCATGTTGCCTGCGACGCCGCCGCGGTGAATCACCAGATCGTCGACGAGGAAGCTCAGCGACACCTTCTGCAGGTGATCGGCCAGCAGCTGCTCGGAGAACCGGCCAGGAAAGCGCATCAAATGGTCGGTCGCAATGGATCCGGTCACCGCAATGGTCACGTAGCGTCACCCTTCATTAGTTCACGGTTGTTGTCGTCGGACACCGTCAGACTTGCGCTAACCTGCCTACAAGTGTCCGCTCGGTCACTGTAGACGGCACATTCCTACGCACATCCCCGGGGAGAAAATTTATGGCTGGTCCGTATCCGCCCGAATACGGCGCTGGTCCGGCAACCCCGCAAATGTACCCACAACCGTATCCCGGAACCGGGGCGCAACCGTATCCGGACAACGCTCCCCCGGTGTATCCGGGCATGATGCCGCCGCCGGTGCAGTACGGAAAGAAGCGCCGGTGGCCGGTGATCGTCGGCGTGGTGCTGGCGGTGGTGGTGATCGGGGCCCTGGTGACCGCGCTCGTGTTGGCGGGCCGCGACGACAGCGCGTCGGCCACGGCTTCGGGGATGCTCACCGTAGCGTCGGCCAAGGAAGCCCTCCAGGAGTATCTGGACGCCCTGTCCGGCGGCGACGATGAGACCGTGGCCCGGCACACGCTGTGCGGGCTGTTCGACGCGGTCAAGGAGCGGCGGTCGGACCTGGCCCTGGCCGGTCTGTCCAGCGACGCGTTCCGCAAGCAGTACAGCCAGGCCCAGGTGGCGTCCATCGACAAGATCGTGCGGTCCTCACCGCATCAGGCGCAGGTGTTGTTCACGATGAGCGTCACTCCGGCCAGCAGCGGCCGGCGCGGTGAACCGCGCCCGACCGAGCAGCAGGCCGTCGCGCAGCTGCTGTCCTATGACAACGACGTGCTGGTGTGCTCGTATCTCCCGCGTACCGGGCAGTACTGAGCCGTCAGTTGAACGAGTCGCCGCAGGCGCACGAACCGCCGGCGTTGGGGTTGTCGATCGTGAAGCCCTGCTTCTCGATGGTGTCGACGAAGTCGATCACGGCACCCTGCACGTAGGGCGCGCTCATCCGGTCCACGGTCAGGTTGACGCCGCCGAACTCGGCGGTCAGGTCGCCGTCGAGGGACCGGTCGTCGAAGAAGAGGTTGTAGCGCAGCCCGGCGCAACCGCCCGGCTGAACGGCGATACGCAGCGCCAGGTCGTCGCGGCCCTCCTGATCGAGCAGCGCCTTGGCCTTGGCTGCTGCAGCATCGCTGAGGGTCACGCCGTGGGTGGCGGTTCCGGTGGCCGACTCTTCCTGAACTGTCATTTACGTCTCCTGTAATGCCTCAGCTGGTGGGGCGTACCCAAACAACGGTACCCCCTCTGTCCGCTATTCCCGAGTTAGTCCACCGCTCGTCGCAGCACCCCGGCGCCACGGAAGTAACCTGGCAGACGTGAACCTGCTGGGCCGCAAGAAACGCGACGACGAAACACCGGAATCAGATGTGTCCGAAGACACCGCCGACGGTCCGGACGCCGAAAACACCTCAGACAGCCCACCACGCACCACCCCGCCCAAGGGTCGCCCGACCCCCAAGCGCAACCAGTCCAGCCGCAAGCGCGGTCCGGTGGCGCCCGCCCCGATGACGGCCGCCGAGGCGCGGCGGCGCCGCAAGGAAATGCGCAGCAAGCTGACCCGCGAGGAGCGCAAGGCCGAGAAGCTCGAGCGCCGCGCCCATATGGCCGAACGCCGCGAGAAGATGATGGCCGGCGAGGACGCCTACCTGCTGCCGCGCGACAAGGGCCCGGTGCGCAAGTACGTGCGCGATGTGGTCGATGCCCGCCGCAACATCCTCGGCCTGTTCATGCCGTCCGCGTTGGCGCTGATCTTCGTCATGCTGTCGGTGCCCTCCGTGGAGGTGCAGCGCCTACTCTCCCCCGCAATGCTGTTGCTCGTGCTGGTCATGGTGATCGACGGGTTCGTCCTCGGCCGCAAGGTCAACCGGCTGGCCGACCAGAAGTTTCCGGACAACAACGAAACCGGATGGCGGTTGGGCTTCTACGCGGCCAGCCGCGCCTCCCAGCTGCGCCGGATGCGCGCACCCCGCCCGCAGGTCAACCGCGGCGACAAGGTCACCTGAGCGCGGTGCGCACGCTGGTGCTCGGCGGGATCCGGTCGGGCAAGTCCCAATGGGCCGAGTCGGCCGTCGCCGAGGCCGGACCGGTCTGCTATCTGGCCACCGGCCCTGCACCCGACGGGGATGCCGAATGGGCGGCCCGGGTGGCCGCCCACCGCAACCGCAGGCCGCGCTCGTGGTCGACGGTCGAGACCTCCGACGTCGCCGCGCAGCTGCGCTCCACCTCCAGCGCGACGCTGGTCGACGACGTCGGCTCCTGGCTGACGACGGCGATGGACCGCGCCGGCGCGTGGACCGGTGGCTCGGTGACCGCCGACGTCGACAACCTGCTCGATGCAGTCCGCGAGTTTGCGGCGCCGCTGGCGCTGGTCAGCCCGGAGGTCGGGTTGACCGTCGTGCCGCCGACCGAGGCGGGACGACGCTTCGCCGACGAGCTGGGCCTGCTCAATCAGCGGCTGGCCGCCGTGTGCGAGCGGGTGGTGCTGGTCGTCGCCGGTCAGCCCGTCACGGTCAAGGACACCGGCCGGTGACCGACTTTCCCGCCGTCCAACCGCCCGACGAGGAAGTCGCCGCGGCTGCGCGCGCCCGGCAGGACCGGTTGATCAAACCGTCCGGCTCGCTGGGCCGGCTCGAGGACCTGTCGGTGTGGGTGGCCGCCTGCCAGGATCAGTGCCCGCCGCAGCCGTTTCAACGGCCCCGGGTGGTGGTGTTCGCCGGCGACCACGGGGTGGCCGCGGCCGGTGTGTCGGCGTATCCGACCGAGGTCACCGCGCAGATGCTGGCCAACTTCGACGCCGGCGGAGCGGCGATTAACGTGCTGGCCGGGGTGGCCGGGGCGACGGTGCGGGTGACCGACATCGCGGTGGACGTGGCCGAGCCGCTGTCGCCGGCGATCGGCAAGTACAAGGTGCGCCGCGGCAGCGGCAACATCGCCGTCGAGGATGCGCTGAGCGGCGAGGAAGTCGCCGCCGCGCTGCAGGCCGGTCGGCAAATCGCCGACGAGGAAGTCGATTCGGGCGCGGACCTGCTGATCGCCGGTGACATGGGCATTGGGAACACCACGCCGGCGACGACATTGATTGCGGCGCTGACCGATTCGGAACCGGTCGCCGTCGTGGGCAGGGGCACCGGCGTCGACGACGCCGGCTGGGCGCGCAAGACCGCGGCGATCCGCGATGCGCTGTACCGGGCGCGCGCAGCTGCGGGCAATCCTGTTGCGCTGCTGCGGATTTGCGGCGGCGCCGAGGTGGCCGCGATGGCGGGGTTCTGCGCGCAGGCCGCGCTGCGCCGCACCCCGGTGCTGTTGGACGGCCTGGTGGGCAGCGCGGCCGCGCTGGCGGCCGAGCGGCTGGCCCCGGGCGCGCGGCAGTGGTGGCAGGCGGGTCACCGCTCCGCCGAACCGGCGCACGCGGTGGCGCTGCAGCGCCTGCAACTGGAGCCGATCGTCGACTTGGGGATGCGGCTGGGTGAGGGCACCGGCGCCGCGGTGGCGCTGCCGATCCTGCAGGCGGCGGTGGCGGCGCTGGCGTCGATGGCAACGTTCGACGAAGCCGGGATCAGCCGCGGCCCCGAGGAGCGGTAGCCGCGGTGTTCGGTTCGGTCGCCGCGGCGTTCGCGTTCGGCAGCATCGCGCCGGTGCGCACCTCTGTCGCCGTCGGGCGCGGTGCGCTGACCGCGCTGCCGCTGGTCGGCCTGGCGCTGGGGGCGCTCGCCGCCGGCGCGCTGTGGCTGGCCGACGTGGCGTTCGGCGCGGGCAGTGCGCTGGGCGGTGTGGCGGCGGTGGCGGTGTTGTTGGTCGCGACCCGCGGGCTGCACATCGACGGGCTGGCCGACACGGCCGACGCGCTGGGCTGCTACGGGCAGCCGCAGCGGGCGCTCGAGGTGATGCGCGACGGCTCAACGGGCCCGTTCGGCGCGGCGGCCGTCGTCGTGGTGATCCTGGCCCAGGCGTTCGCGCTGACCGAACTCAGCGCGGTCGGCGTGATCGTCGCGGTGACGGCCGGGCGGGTGGCCGTCGTGGCGGCGTGCCGGCGCGCGGTGCCCGCCGCGGCGGGTAGCTCGCTTGGCGCCCGGGTCGCGGGCACTCAGCCGTTGGCCGTGGTGGCGCTCTGGGCGCTCGCGGTGGCGGGTCTGGCGGTTCTGGCCGGCCCGCGGCCGTGGCAGGGCCCGGTGGTGGTCGTCGTCGCCCTGTTGTGCGGCGTGCTGCTGGTCGCGCACTGTGTCCGGCGGTTCGGCGGCATCACCGGCGACGTGCTCGGCGCGACGGTCGAGGTCACCACGACGCTGACCGCGGTCGGTCTGGCGATCGGCTGATCAGTTCAGCCGGGCCATCCAGCCGTGCGTGTCGGCGAAGGTGCCGCGCTGGATCCCGGTCAGCGTGTCGCGCAGCGCCATCGTGATCTCGCCCGCGCCGCCGTCGGCGATGGTGAACTCGCCGTCGGCGTGCTTGACGTGGGCGACCGGGGTGATGACGGCGGCGGTGCCGCAGGCGAACACCTCGGTGATCTCACCCGCGGCGGCTTTCTTCTGCCACTCGTCGACGTCGATCTTTCGTTCCTCGATGGTGAAGCCGGCGTCAGTTGCCAACTGCAGCAAGGAATCTCGGGTGACGCCGGGAAGTATGGACCCGCTCAGCTCGGGGGTGACCAACCGCGCCGACCCGCCGCTGCCGAACACGAAGAACAGGTTCATCCCGCCCATCTCTTCGATGAAGCGGCGTTCGGCGGCGTCGAGCCACACCACCTGGTCGCAGTTGTTTTCGATGGCTTGCGCTTGGGCCAGCAGCGATGCGGCGTAGTTACCGCCGAACTTGGCCGCGCCGGTGCCGCCGGGACAGGCCCGCACGTACTCCGTCGACAGCCACACGCTGACCGGTTTGACGCCGCCCATGAAATAGGCGCCCGCCGGACTGGCGATGACCATGTAGCGGTATTCGCTCGCCGGGCGCACCCCGAGACCGGGTTCGGTGGCGAAGATGAACGGCCGCAGATACAGCGACTCCTCCCCGCCCGCGGCGGGAACCCACGCCTCATCGAGCGCGATCAGCTGGCGCAGCGACTCGATGAACACCCCTTCGGGCAGTTCGGGGATGGCCAGCCGACGTGCTGAGGTGCCCAGCCGGCGCGCGTTGGCTTCGGGCCGAAACGACACGATCGACCCGTCGGCCCACCGGTAGGCCTTCAGACCCTCGAACACCTCTTGGGCGTAGTGCAGCACGATCGCCGACGGGTCCAGTTCGATGGGCCCGTACGGGATCACGCGGGCGTTGTGCCAGCCTTTGCCGTCGGCCCCGTCCTTCCGCCAGTCGAGCGACACCATGTGGTCGGTGTGGTACTGGCCGAAGCCGGGATTGGCCAGAATCGATGCCCGTACCTCATCGCTCGCCGGGTTTGCGTTGCGCTCAACCGTGAACTGGAGGTGGCCATCAGTCATGAAGCGATTGTATATGCGCTGACTACCGAGTTTTCGCCTCCACGAACGGCGTCTTGACCACCTCGCATTCGATGGGACGACCGCGCACGTCGACGGTGACGCGGTGCCCGTCGGCAATCTCGGCGGCGGTGTCGATCAGCGCCAGCGCGATGCCGACTTTCAAAGTCGGAGAAAAGGTTCCCGACGTCGTCGTCCCCACTGGGCGGTCACCGTCGAGCACGGTGAGGTCGGCGCGCAGTACCCCGCGCCCGACGGCCTTGAGCCCGCGCAGCAGCCGGGCGGGCCCGGCCTCCTTTTCGGCCAGCAGCGCCTCGCGGCCCCAGAACGCATCCTTTTTCCAGCCGATGGCCCAGCCGCAGCGGGCCTGCAGCGGCGACATCTGCTCGGAGAGTTCGTGACCGTGCAGTGGATAACCCATCTCGGTGCGCAGTGTGTCGCGTGCGCCCAGCCCGGCCAGTTCACCGTCATGGGCGCGGACCTGCGTGAGCAGCGCGTCGAACACCGTCTGCGCGCGGTCCCACGGCGGCAGCAGTTCGTAACCGTGCTCACCGGTGTAGCCGGTGCGGCATACCCGCAGCGGGATGCCGTCGAATTCGGCGTCGACGTAGCCCATGTAGTCCATGTCGGTCGGCAACCCCAGCGCGGCGACTACATCGGTGGATTTGGGGCCCTGCACGGCGAGCACGGCGTAGGAGCGGTGTTCGTCGGTGACCATGACGCCAGCGGGCGCGTGCTGCTGCAGCGCGGCCACCACCGCGGCGGTGTTGGCGGCGTTGGGCACCAGGAAGATCTCGTCGTCGGAGACGTAGTAGGCGATCAGGTCGTCTACAACGCCTCCGGATTCGGTGCAGCACAACGTGTACTGCGCCTTGCCGGGAGCGATGCGGCGCAGATCGTTGGTGAGCGCGGAGTTGACGAACTCGGCCGCGCCCGGCCCGCGCACCAGCGCCTTGCCCAGATGGCTGACGTCGAACAGAGCGACGGCGTTGCGCGTCGCGGTGTGCTCGCTGACCGTGCCCGCATACGACACCGGCATCAGCCAGCCACCGAATTCGGCGAAGCTCGCGCCGAGTTCGCGGTGACGGTCTTCCAGCGGCCCCTTCGATATCTCGCTCACGCCGAACCACCCTAATGTGCCGCTGACCTTGTCACACTTGTGTGGTGGTCGATCTCGACGCGCTGCAAGAAGCGGGCATCGCCGACGCGCACCGTCGAGCAGCCTTGATCGAGTATCTCGACGGGCTGGGGTTCAGCGCCGACGAGATGGTCGAGGCCGAGCGCCGCGGACGGCTCTTCGGGCTCGCCGGTGACGTGTTGCAGCAGTCGGGTCGGCCGGTATACAGCTACCGTCGCGCCGCCGAGGCGCTCGGCGTGTCGCTAGACGAGCTCATGCGTGCGTGGGCCGCGCTGGGGCTCGGCGTCGCCGAACCCCACGATGTGGCGCTGAGCGAAGCCGACCTGGAGGGGCTGTCGGTGTGGGTGGGGGTCAAGGCGACGGTCGGAGCCGAGGCGGCGCTGGCATTTCTGCGGGTGCTCGGCACGTCGATGTCGCGGCTCGCCGAGGCCGGCTCGACGATGGTGCGCATCGCGGCGCCGGACATCCAGATGACCCACACGCAGGACGAGCTCACCACCGCGAAAGCATTCCGCGCAGTCTCCGAGGCCACGCAGCGGTTCGGCGTGCTGATCGAAACCGTGTTCCGCCAGCACATCGTCAGCGCGCGCGCCCATTTCGAGCACGTCATCAGCGACGACACGGCCACCGTAAGGTGCGGCGTCGGGTTCGCGGACCTGACCGGTTTCACCGCCCTGACCCAGCGGCTGACGCCGACCGAGTTGTCGGATCTGCTTGTCGATTTCGGCGGCGTGGTCAGCGATCTGGTGCACGTCGACGGTGGCCGGGTGGTGAAGTTCATCGGCGACGAGGTGATGTGGGTGACCTCGACGCCGGAACTGCTCGTGAAGGTGGCCGTCGACCTGGTCGAACATCCGCGGGCGCGGGAGGCCGGCCTGCAGGTCCGCGCGGGTCTCGGCTACGGCGCGGTGCTGGCCGTCGGCGGCGACTATTTCGGCAATCCGGTCAACCTGGCCGCCCGGCTGGTCGCGGCCGCGGCGCCCGGGCAGATCCTCGCCGGCGACGATGTGCGCGATCAGCTGGGCGACTGGCCGGCGGTGGCGCAGGATGCGTTGTTGCTCAAGGGTTTCGATACTCCCGTGCAGGCCTACGACCTGCGGGTCGGCCGCTGACGACTAAGGTTAGGCCCGTGAGCCCTGCAAACGTCGGCTACCAAGCCCCCAGCGTCTCCGTCAGTTCGTCCCTGCCCAAGCGCAAGCTCGATTCGTCTGTGCTGATCGTGCCGGTGGTGAACGGGGACGACGACCGGGCGGCGCCGAGCGTCGTGGCCAACCCGTTCCTCGGCGCCAAGGCCGTCGGAGACATCGAGGTCGCCCTCGAGGCGCTCGGCGCCAAGGGCGGCGCCGAGCAGGTCACCCGCGTGGTGGTGCCGTCACTGCCGGTAAGCAGCGTGTTGGCGGTCGGGCTCGGCAAGCGGCGGGACGAGTACGACGCCGATGTCATCCGCCGCGCGGCCGGGGTGGCGGCGCGCTCGCTGAACGGCGCCGAGACGGTGTCCACCACGCTGTCGGACATCGATCTGGACGCGACGGTCGAGGGGCTGATCCTCGGCGCCTACCGGTTCACCGATTTCCGCAGCGACAAGACCGCTCCCAAAGACCCCGGGCTGCGGGCTATCACTGCGCTGAGCACCAGCGCGAAGAAGGACGCCGCGCAGCGCGCTGCCGATATCGCCACCGCGGTGGCGACCGCACGTGATTTCGTCAACACTCCGCCGAGTCACCTGTTTCCCGGCGAGTTCGCCAAGCGTGCAAAGGCTTTGGGTGAATCAGCCGGACTTGAGGTCGAGATCCTCGACGAGAAGGCGCTCGAGAAGGCGGGTTACGGCGGCATCATCGGCGTCGGCAAGGGGTCGTCGCGCCCGCCGCGGTTGGTGCGGTTGACGCACAAGGGCGCCAAGCGCAACGGCAAGCGGGTGGCGCTGGTGGGCAAGGGCATCACGTTCGACACCGGCGGTATCTCGATCAAGCCGGCGGCCAACATGCACCACATGACCTCGGATATGGGGGGCGCGGCGGCCGTCATCGCGACGGTGGTGCTGGCGGCCAAGCAGAAGCTGCCGATCGACGTCACCGCCACGGTGCCGATGGCCGAGAACATGCCGTCGGCCACCGCGCAGCGGCCCGGTGACGTGCTGACCCAGTACGGCGGCATCACGGTCGAGGTGCTCAACACCGACGCCGAAGGGCGGCTGGTGCTGGCGGATGCGATCGTGCGGGCCGGCGAGGACGAGCCCGACTACCTGATCGAGACGTCGACGCTGACCGGCGCGCAGACCGTGGCGCTGGGCGCCCGCACGCCCGGGGTGATGGGCAGCGACGAGTTCCGCGACCGGGTCGCCGAGCTGTCGCAGCGGGTGGGTGAAAACGGCTGGCCGATGCCGCTGCCCGAGGAGCTCAAGGACGATCTCAAGTCGACGGTGGCCGACCTGGCCAACGTCAGCGGTTCACGCTTCGCGGGCATGCTGGTCGCGGGCACCTATCTTCGGGAGTTCGTGCCCGAGGGTGTGCAGTGGGCGCACATCGACATCGCGGGCCCGGCCTACAACACCAGCGGTCCGTGGGGTTACACCGGCAAGGGCGGCACCGGGGTGCCGACGCGCACGATGTTCGCGGTCTTGGAGGACATAGCCGCGAGCGGCTGATTAGGCAGACGCCGCGAGCGGCTGATTAGGCAGATGCCCACCGCCGAGACTGACGTAATGGTCGATCTCGCGCGATCAAATCCGCCAAAACGTCGGTTTGGGCCGGCCGCTACAAAACGCGGCCGCGAGTGGTGCTTCGCATTGCCTGCGGCAGCAGATGGGCCGCGCCGTAGACGAAATAAGCCTCGGGCGCGACGGGTCGAATCGGCTTGTTCTTCTTGACCGCCGACACGATCGCCTTGGCCGCCTTCTCCGGACCGTATCGGCGCAGCGCGAACAGCTTCTCGAGCTGCGCGCGCCGCGCCTCCACACCATCCTCCTTACCTGCGGGCGCGTTGAAGCGGGTGGTGTGCACGATGTTGGTGTTGATCACGCCGGGACACACCGTGGTCAGCCCGACGCCGGCCTGAGCCAGCTCGGCGCGCAGGCAGTCGCCGAACATGAACACCGCGGCCTTGCTCGTCGCGTAGGCGTTCATCGCCTGCTGCGGTGCGTACGCCGCCATCGACGAGATGTTGACGATGTGCCCGCCCATACCACGCCCGACGAGTCGACGCCCAAAAGACCTGCAGCAGTTGACGACTCCGCCGAAGTTGATGCTCAACACCCGGTCGTACTCGTCGCGCGGGGTGTCCAGAAACATCCCGGAGTGCCCGACGCCTGCATTGTTGACCACTACGTCGGGCACGCCGTGCGCGGCGCAGATCTGCTCGGCGAAGCGCTCCACCGCGTCGGCGTCGGACACATCGAGGCGGTACGCGTGTGCTATACCGCCGCGCGCAGCGATCTGGGCGGCGGTCTCCTTGGCGGCGGCCTCGTCGATATCGCTGACCACCACCTCGGCGCCCTCACCGGCGAACGCCAACGCGGTCTCGCGGCCGATGCCGCTGCCCGCGCCGGTCACCGAAACCAGCGTGTCCCCGAAGTATTTGCGCGACCTGCCGACCTGTGCCCGCAATAGGCCGCGGCTCGCCGGTCTCCCGCCGAGATGGTCGACGAGCTCGTGCACCGATTGCGCGATCAGCTGCGGATGAGACATCGGCGACCAGTGCCCGGCGTGCACGTCACGGCGCCACAGCCGCGCCACCCACTTCTCGGTGTCGTCGTAGACGAACGGTCGCACGTGCGGATCGTTGACGTTGACGATCAGCTGCACCGGAACGTCGACGTAGTGGTCGGTCCTCGCGGTGCTCAGCGACCGAAAGTAGTTGGCGGGGTACACCTTCAGGCTGTTGACGGCGTCGGCCGCGACGTCGGCGGAATGGCGGATCTGTTCGCCGACGATGCCCTCGCGCTGTAATCGCCGCCCCATGACCCCGGCGCGGAAGCCGCGCCGCACGACCGCCCGCCCCACGACCGGGACGGAGAACAGTCCCATGTACCAGAACGCCGTCAGCTGCCGCAGCGCCCGCATGAACCGCCGCGGCCGGTACGGACGTTTGAGGTTGTCCATCACGTAACGGTTGAGGTGATCGGCGCTTGGGCCCGAAACCGAGGTGAACGACGCGACCCGGTCACGCGCCTCGGAGCGGGACAGGTACTCCCACACCGCCGTCGAGCCCCAGTCGTGCGCCAGCACATGCACCGGCTCACCGGGGCCGACTTTGTCGAGAACGGCGGCGAAATCGTCTGCATAGCAAGACATCCGGTAATCGGAAATCTTCTTCGGCACCGAGGTCTTGCCGACGCCACGATTGTCGTAGCGCACGATGCGGAACCGGTCGGCCAACAACGGCACCACGCCGTCCCATACGACGTGCGAATCCGGCCAACCGTGCACCAGGACCACCGTAGGACCGTCGGGGTTGCCTTGTTCATATACCGCGATCCGGACACCGTCAGCGCTGTCGGCGAACCGCTCCGTGATGTCGCCCATCACACCTCCACCCGAAGTTAGTGGGACCGCCGGTAACGTAGCAGGCCCGTCGGTCAGGAGTCCTCGAGTTCCTTGCGCAGCGCGCGGCGGCGTTCGATGCGGCGACGTTCGTCGAAGTCACGCATCCGCTGGGGGTAGCCGACCTTCTGCACGTCGTAGACCGGGATGTTGAGCCGTTGTGAGAGCCGTCGTGCACCGGCTTCTCCCCCGGTCGTGCGTCGCGTCCATTCGCCGTCGGCGGCGACCAGCACGACGGTGACGTCGGTGACGGTGGTCTTGGGTTCGACGAAAGCCTCTACCCCGTAATGGTCGGCGACCCACTGCCGCAGGTATTGCAGATCGGCGGCTTGGCCGCTTTTGGTGCGCGCACCGCGCCGGAATTTGCCGAACAATCGCACTCGGGTCGCACTCCCTTCGTCTACCTCCCAAGATAGTGCCAGAGCAAACGGTCGACAGGTCTGAGGCAAACCAGATGCGCAGACGTGAAAGGATGGGTTACGACGATCGACCGAGCAAGAGACTGACCGTTCCAGGGAGCGAGGGAGTCGATACATGGCCATCTCCGTTGAAATGCCCGCACTCGGTGAGAGCGTCACCGAGGGCACCGTCACCCGTTGGCTGAAGCAAGAGGGCGACACGGTCGAACAGGATGAGCCGCTGCTGGAGGTGTCCACCGACAAGGTCGACACCGAGATTCCCTCCCCCGCCTCCGGGGTGCTGAAAAAGATCATCGCCCAGGAGGACGACACCGTTGAGGTGGGTGGCGAACTGGCCGTGATCGGCGACGCCGACGACGACGATTCCGGTGGCGGTGGCGCGGAGCAGGAGCAGCCCGCCGAGGAAGAAAAGCCGGCCGAACAGCCCGCCGCGCAGTCCGAACCGGCCGCCGAAGAGCAGGAGGAGCCGGCCGAAACCCCATCGCCCCCGGCCGATGACAGCGGCGACGGCGGCGGAGACTCCAAAGATGCGACGCCGGTCCTGATGCCCGAACTCGGCGAGTCGGTGACCGAGGGCACCGTGACGCGGTGGCTGAAGAAGGTCGGCGACTCGGTCGAGGTGGACGAGCCGCTGCTCGAGGTCTCCACCGACAAGGTCGACACCGAGATTCCCTCCCCGGTGGCCGGCACCCTGCTGTCGATCACCGCCGAAGAAGACGACACCGTCGAGGTCGGCGGCGAGTTGGCCAAGGTCGGTGCCGCCGGCGCCGCTCCCGCCAAACAGGAATCGAAGCCCGAACCCGAACCTGAACCCGAGCCCGAGCCCGAGCCCGAGCCGAAGCAGGAGCCCAAGTCCGAGCGCAAGCCGGAACCGAAGCCCGAACCCAAACCGGAGCCGAAGGCCGAACCCAAGGCGCAGCCCACCGGCGACTCGACACCCTACGTCACGCCGCTGGTGCGAAAACTGGCCGCCGAGAACAACATCGACCTCACCACGGTGGAGGGCACCGGTGTCGGTGGCCGAATCCGCAAGCAGGACGTGTTGGCCGCGGCGGAGGCCGCAAAGGCCCCCGCCGAGCCGGCCGCCCAGCCGTCCGCGGCGCAGCCGGCCCGACAGCCGGCGACACCGGCACCGGCCCTGGCGCATCTGCGCGGCAGTACGCAGAAGGCCAGCAGGATCCGCCAGATCACCGCCAAGAAGACACGTGAATCTTTGCAGGCCACAGCGCAATTGACGCAGACCCACGAGGTCGACATGACCAAGATCGTGGCGCTGCGGGCAAAGGCCAAGGCCAGCTTCGCCGAACGCGAGGGCGTGAACCTGACGTATCTGCCGTTCGTCGCCGTCGCGGTGGTCGACGCGCTCAAGGCGCACCCGAACGTCAACGCCAGCTACAACGAGGACACCAAGGAGATTACCTACTTCGACGCCGAGCACCTCGGCATCGCGGTCGACACCGAACAGGGTCTGCTGTCCCCGGTGATCAAGAACGCCGGCGACCTGTCGTTGGCGGGGCTGGCCCGCGCGATCGCCGACATCGCCGCGCGCGCCAGGTCGGCTGACCTCAAACCCGACGAGCTGTCCGGTGGCACGTTCACCATCACCAACATCGGCAGCCAGGGCGCGCTGTTCGACACCCCGATCCTGGTGCCGCCGCAGGCGGCGATGCTGGGCACCGGCGCGATCGTCAAACGGCCGCGGGTGATCGCCGATGAGTTCGGCAACGAGTCGATCGGCATCCGGTCGGTGTGCTACCTGCCGCTGACCTACGACCACCGGCTGATCGACGGCGCCGACGCCGGACGCTTCTTGACCACCATCAAGCGCCGGCTCGAAGAGGGCGCGTTCGAGGCCGACCTGGGTCTGTAGGCCGATGTCCGTTGTCGCGATCGCCGGTTCGTCCGGCCTGATCGGCACGGCGCTGGTGTACGCACTACGCGCCACCGACCACCGGGTGCTGCGGATCGTGCGCAGGGCCCCGTCCAACGTCGACGAGGTGTTCTGGAACCCCGACACCGGCGAGTTCGATGCCGGTGTGCTGACCGGCGTCGACGCCGTGGTGAACCTGTGCGGGGTCAGCCTCGGCGCCAAACGCTGGTCGGGCGCGTTCAAGCAGAGCCTGCGCGACAGCCGCATCGCGCCCACCGAGGTGCTGGCCTCGGCGGTCGCGGCGGCGGAGGTCCCGACGCTGATCAACGCCAGCGCGGTCGGCTACTACGGCGACACCGACAGCCGCATCACCGACGAGTCCGCCCCGTCCGGCGACGGGTTTCTGGCCCAGCTGTGCCAGGACTGGGAGGAGGCCACCATGGCCGCCCAGCAGGCGGGGGCGCGGGTGGTGCTGGCCCGCTCCGGGCTGGTGCTGGCCCCGTCCGGCGGCATCCTGGGCCGGCTGAAGCCGTTGTTCTCGCTCGGGCTGGGCGCGCGGTTGGGCAACGGCCGCCAGTACATGCCGTGGATCAGCCTGGAGGACGAGGTACGCGCGCTGATGTTCGCGATCGCCCACCGCGACCTGTCCGGTCCGGTCAACGTGACCGGGCCCGCGCCCGTCACCAACGCCGAGTTCACCGCGGCGCTCGGCCGGGCGGTCAACCGTCCCACCCCGCTGGCGGTGCCGGGCTTCGCGGTGCGCGCGCTGCTCGGCGAGTTCGCCGACGAGGGCCTGCTCGGCGGCCAGCGCGTTATTCCGGCGGTGCTAGAGGCGGCGGGTTTCCGGTTTCACCACAACACCATCGGCGAGGCGCTGGCATTCGCCACCGGCGGCAACCACACGTAGATTTCTATCCATGGCGGCAATGTCGATCCGGTCGGTGCAGTCACCGGTTGACGTGCGCCGACTGGGCACCGTCGACTACGAAACGGCCTGGCAGCTGCAGCGTGAGCTGGCCGATGCCCGCGTCGCCGGCGGGCCGGACACGTTGCTGCTGCTCGAGCATCCGCCGGTGTACACCGCGGGCCGGCGCACCCTGCCGGAGGAGCGTCCACTCCCCGACGTCTCGGACACCCCGGTCGTCGACACCGACCGCGGCGGCAAGATCACCTGGCACGGGCCGGGACAGCTGGTGGGCTATCCGATCGTCGGGCTCGCCGAACCGGTCGACGTGGTGAACTTCGTTCGGCGCATTGAGGAATCGTTGATCAAGGTGTGCGCCGACCTCGGGCTGGCCACCGGCCGGGTGGCGGGTCGCTCCGGGGTGTGGATGCCTGGTGACGGGGCGCGCCCGACGCGCAAGGTCGCCGCCATCGGCATCCGGGTGTCGCGGGCCACGACGCAGCACGGGTTCGCGCTGAACTGCGACTGCGACCTGAGCGCCTACGACGCGATCGTGCCGTGCGGTATCGCCGACGCCGGGGTCACCTCGCTGAGCGCCGAGTTGGGCCGCCGGGTCGGCATCGACGAGGTGCTGGGCCCGGTGATCGAAGCTGTTTGCGACGCGCTCGACGGCCGGCTGTCAGTAGCATTGACGACGTGACCGTCACACCGGAAGGCCGTAAGCTCCTGCGTCTGGAGGTGCGCAACGCCGAGACTCCGATCGAGCGCAAGCCGCCGTGGATCAAGACGCGCGCCAAGATGGGCCCGGAATACCAGGAGCTCAAGGCCCTGGTCCGGCGCGAAGGCCTGCACACCGTCTGCGAGGAAGCCGGTTGCCCCAACATCTACGAGTGCTGGGAGGACCGCGAGGCCACCTTCCTCATCGGCGGCGAACAGTGCACCCGGCGCTGCGACTTCTGCCAGATCGACACCGGCAAGCCCGCCGAACTGGACCGCGACGAGCCGCGCCGCGTCGCCGAGAGCGTGCACACCATGGGGCTGCGCTACTCGACGGTCACCGGGGTGGCCCGCGACGATCTGCCCGACGGTGGCGCCTGGTTGTACGCCGAGACCGTGCGGGCCATCAAGGCGCTCAACCCCGACACCGGCGTCGAACTGCTGATCCCCGATTTCAACGGTGAACCCGCGCTGCTGGAGCAGGTCTTCGAGGCACGCCCAGAAGTGTTGGCGCACAACCTGGAAACGGTGCCGCGCATCTTCAAGCGGATCCGGCCCGGGTTCCGCTACGACCGCAGCCTGCAGGTGCTGACCGCGGCGCGCGCGTACGGGCTGGTGACCAAGTCCAACCTCATCCTCGGGATGGGCGAGACGCCCGAGGAGGTGCGCGAGGCCCTGCGCGAGCTGTACGACGCCGGCTGCGACATCGTCACGATCACCCAGTATCTGCGCCCTTCGGTGCGGCACCACCCGGTGCAGCGGTGGGTCAAGCCCGAGGAGTTCGTCGAGCACGAACAGTTCGCAGCAGAGCTCGGATTCGCCGGGGTGCTCGCCGGGCCGCTGGTGCGGTCGTCGTATCGGGCCGGCCGGCTGTATGCCCAGGCGAAGGCGACATCGGACTCCGTATCCTGAACGCATGGCGAAAACCCGCAATCCCGCGGCCGTGAAGGCCGCGAAAGCCGAAGCCAAGGCGGCCCGTAAGGCGGCGTCCAAGCAGCGCCGCACGCAGCTGTGGCAGGCGTTTCAGGTCCAACGCAAAGAGGACAAGCGCCTGCTGCCCTACATGATCACCGCGTTCGTGGTGATCGTGGGCGCGTCGGTGGTGCTGGGCTTGATGGCCGGCGGGTTCAGCACCTACATGATGATTCCGCTCGGCATAGTGCTGGGAGCGCTCGTCGCCTTCATCATCTTCGGCCGGCGCGCGCAGAAGTCGGTCTACCGCAAGGCCGAGGGGCAGGCCGGCGCGGCCGCGTGGGCGCTGGAGAACATGCGCGGTAAGTGGCGGGTGACCCCCGGCGTCGCGGCCACCGGCCACTTCGACGCAGTGCACCGGGTGATCGGACGACCGGGCGTGATCTTCGTCGGCGAGGGCTCCGCGACCCGGGTCAAACCGCTGCTTGCCCAGGAGAAAAAGCGCACCGCCCGGTTGGTCGGCGACATCCCCATCTACGACATCATCATCGGCAAGGGCGAGGGTGAGGTCCCGTTGGCCAAGCTCGAACGCCATCTCAACAAGCTGCCTGCCAACATCACCGTCAAGCAGCTGGACTCGCTGGAGTCCCGGTTGGCCGCGCTGGGCACCAAGGTCGGCCCCGCCGCCATGCCCAAGGGTCCGCTGCCTGCCCAAGCCAAAATGCGCGGCGTGCAGCGCACCGTCCGGCGACGCTGACGTCGAGTCGCCGGCCAGATGTGTACAGCATGTGAATGGGCGCCGGCTTTCACGGCAATCACCACCCGCCGCACGGTGTTGCGCACCGCGGGGCTCGTGCTCGCGGCGACGGCGCTGACCGCCTGCGCGCCACGCTCACAAGACCCCCAACCGACGGCGTCGCCAGGCGCTGATGATCGCGCAGACTACGTGTTCCGCAACGGCCCGATCTACACCGTCGCGGGCGCGGACCCGTGGGCGCAGGCCGTGGCCGTGCGCGGCAACACGATCATCCATGTCGGCGACGAGGACGGCGCGATGGCGCTGGCCGGTCCGGGCACCCGAGTGATCGACCTGGCCGGCCGGCTGCTGATGCCGGGTTTCGTCGAGGGCCACATCCACCCGTTTCTCGGCGCGTTCCTCACCTCCGGCGTCGACCTGCAGGTGCCGACGGGCGCCGACGCGCTGGCCGCGATCGAGGCCTACGCGCAGGAGTATCCGACCGGACCGGTACGCGGATTCGGTTGGCGCGTGGACATGTTCGGGCCCGAGGGCCCGACCCGCGCCGACTTGGACCGCGTCCTACCGGACCGGCCCGGGTTCTTCTTCGCGATCGACGGGCACAGCCTGTGGGCCAATAGCGAGGCCCTCGAGCTGGCCGGTGTCGACCGCGACACCGAGGATCCGGTTCCCGGGTTCAGCTATTACGCCCGCGACCAGAACGGCGATCCGACCGGATACGTGCTGGAGGTGAACGCGGCGCTGAGTCTCGTCGATGCCATCGAGCCGATCTCCGCCGAAACCATGGGGCGGCTGCTGGAGGAATGGACGCCAAAGGCGTCCGCGGCGGGCATCACGTCGGTGTTCGACGCCGGCGTGCCACCCATCGGCGCCGATCAGGGCGCGCTCATCGGCCTGTATACCGACGTCGAACAACGCGGACAGTTGCCGTTTCGGGTGGTGGCCTCCTACAGCGTGAAGTCCGCGCCTGCCGATGACGTCGTCGCGCAGATCACCGACATCCGCAACCGGTTCTCGACGGATCTGGTGCGCGCCGACGTCGTCAAGATCGTCGGCGACGGCACCCAGGGCGGCTACACGGCCTGGCTGATCGAACCTTATGCGGACAAACCGGACTCCACCGGCGGATCACCGTTCACCGAGGAACAGTGGCACCGCCTGATCGGTGAGGTCGACGCCGCCGGCTTCGACGTGCATGTGCACGCCTGCGGTGAACGCACGACGCGCGTCGCCCTCGACGCGATCGAGCGCGCCGTGGCCGCCAACCCCCCGCGCGACCGCAGGCACGCGATCGCCCATCTGGTCTACGTCGAGGACCCCGACAACGGTCGCTTCGGTGACCTCGGCGTCGTCGCGCAGTTTTCGGCGAACTGGATGTCGCCGGATCCCGACACCATGCAAAACATGGTGGCGCGCTACGGCCCGCCGCGAGCCGATCTGCTGTATCGGCCTCAGGACGTGCTGAGGTCCGGCGGGCGCATCTCCATGGGCACCGACTGGCCCGCGGCGGGATACTTCTCCACCTACAAGCCGCTGGACGCGATCCAGATCGGGGTCACCCGCCAGCTGATCGGCCAGCAGGGCGACGCGGTACTCGCGCCCGCGGACCAACGGTTGTCGGTCGCCGAGGCGGTGTACGCCAACACGATGGGTGCGGCCTACCAGCTGCGGATGGACGACCGGGTGGGCTCGCTGGAGGTCGGCAAGCTCGCCGACATGATCGTGCTCGACGAGAACATCCTCGACGTCGACCCGAACGACATTGCGAAGGCGACCGTGGCGCTGACGATGATGAACGGGCAGATCCGCCACGAGGTGTGACGTCAGCGGCGTACGACGGCGGTGTTGGTGAAGCGGTCCTGGTAACCACGGAAATCACCGTCGGTGAACAGCGCGGGGATGACGAAGAACACCAGCAGGCTGCGCACGGTGGCGCGCCCGAGGCCGACGTGCATCCGGTGGTCGATCGACGCCACCCGCAACCCGAGCGCGTACTGGCCGGGGGTGAAACCGTACAGCCGCACCGAGATGATGCCGAGCACCACCCAGACCAGCGCGATCGACGTCGACCCCAGCGGGGTGTACAAAAAGTCGTCGCGGCTGACCAGCCCGACGCCCACGGCCAGCCCCACCAGCCCGTAGGCGATGAACCAGTCGATCAGCAGCGCACCGATGCGCCTGCCGAACCGGGCGATCGAGCCTGGCCCGGTCTCGGGCAGACCGAGTCGCTGTCCCGGGTAGTCGTTGGGTCCCAGATCACTGCTCGGTCCCGATAACCAGGACCCCAGCCGAAAACCATCTGCGCGGGCCATAGTGACAGGATATGTGTGACCCCGCCGGGGCCACCGGCCGCCAGCAGCAAGTCACCGAGGGACATTGCGTAACTTCGGCGCAACATCCGGTTGACGACCGTGCAACATCGTGTCCTTAGCGTCAACGCGCGGGTTACGAAATATAAGGAGAGAACTCAGTGGCAGAAAAGACCGCCGACGACATTCTCAAGCTGATCAAGGACCAAGACGTACAGTACGTCGACATTCGGTTCTGCGATCTGCCCGGCGTCGTTCAGCACTTCTCGATCCCGGCTTCGGCCTTCACGCAGGACGTCTTCGAAGACGGCTTGGCCTTCGACGGCTCGTCGGTGCGCGGATTCCAGTCCATCCACGAATCCGACATGATGCTGCTGCCGGATCCCGAGACCGCACGCATCGATCCGTTCCGCGCCGCCAAGACGCTGAACCTGAACTTCTTCGTGCACGATCCGTTCACCCGCGAGGCCTATTCGCGTGACCCGCGCAACGTGGCCCGCAAGGCGGAAAACTACCTGGCCAGCACCGGTATCGCCGACACCGCGTACTTCGGTGCCGAAGCTGAGTTCTACATCTTCGACTCGGTGTCGTTCGACTCGCAGATGAACAGCACGTTCTACGAGATCGACTCGGTGGCCGGGTGGTGGAACACCGGCGAGTCGGTGGAGTCCGACGGCAGCGCCAACCGCGGCTACAAGGTGCGCCCGAAGGGCGGCTACTTCCCGGTCGCGCCATACGACCACTTCGTCGACCTGCGCGACGAGATGTGCACGAACCTGCAGAACGCCGGCTTCATCCTGGAGCGCGGCCACCACGAGGTCGGCACCGCCGGCCAGGCCGAGATCAACTACAAGTTCAACACGATGCTGCACGCAGCCGATGATCTGCTGCTGTTCAAGTACATCATCAAGAACACCGCCTGGCAGGCCGGCAAGACCGTGACGTTCATGCCCAAGCCGCTGTTCGGTGACAACGGCTCCGGGATGCACGCGCACCAGTCGCTGTGGAAGGACGGTCAGCCGCTGTTCCACGACGAGTCGGGCTACGCCGGGCTCTCCGACACTGCGCGCCACTACATCGGCGGCATCCTGCACCACGCGCCGTCGCTGCTGGCGTTCACCAACCCGACGGTGAACTCCTACAAGCGGCTGGTGCCCGGCTACGAGGCGCCGATCAACCTGGTGTACAGCCAGCGCAACCGCAGCGCCTGCGTGCGCATCCCGATCACCGGCAACAACCCGAAGGCCAAGCGTCTGGAGTTCCGTTGTCCGGACAGCTCGGGCAACCCGTACCTGGCGTTCGCGGCGATGCTGATGGCCGGCCTGGACGGCATCAAGAAGAAGATGGAGCCCCTGGCGCCGGTCGACAAGGATCTCTACGAGTTGCCGCCGGACGAGGCCGCCAGCATCCCGCAGGCGCCGACGTCGCTGTCGGCGGTCATCGACAAGCTCGAAGCCGACCACGAATACCTCACGGAGGGCGGCGTTTTCACTGAGGACCTGATCGAGACATGGATCTCCTACAAGCGTGAGAACGAGATCATGCCGGTGCAGATCCGGCCGCACCCCTACGAGATCGCGTTGTACTACGACGTGTAAGTACTACGACGTGTAATTCAGCGCTGACCAGTTCGGGCCGGGCGACTTTGGCGCGCCCGGCCCGAATCGGCGTTAGGGTCTTTCAATGACGACCCTGAACAACCGCCTGAACACGTACTCGCCGGCGGCGCTGACCGCCTTCCGCGTTATCTTCGGTCTGCTGTTCGCCATCCATGGCTCATCGAAACTGTTCGGCTGGCCGCTGGGTACCTCGGTCCCCTTCGGCAGCTGGCCCATGTGGTGGGCCGGGGTGATCGAACTGGTCGCCGGCCTTCTGATCACCGTGGGATTGTTCACCCGCATCGCCGCTTTCATCGCCGCCGGCGAGATGGCCGTCGCGTACTTCTGGCAGCACTGGCCGCCGCTTGAAGGCGAGCCGCAGAGCTTCTGGCCGATGGCCAACGGCGGCGAAGCGGCGCTGCTGTTCTGCTTCGGTTTCCTGCTGCTGGCCACCATCGGCGCCGGCGCCTACTCCATCGACGGCAGACGCCGCCCGGTAGCCGCCACCACGACCAGAACCACAACCGCTGCACCCCGCCGCGGTCTGCTCAGCCGCTTCCGGCGGTAGCGCTCAGTCGAGCGCGAGGTCCTTGCGGAACTTGCGCATGCCGTCGATCTTCTCGGCCAACGACGCCTGCGGTCCGCTGTAGAACATCCACGGCATCGTGATGATGCCGGTGATGCCGTTGGCCGCCGCGTGCTCGTAGTGCTCGGGGGTGAACGCGTCGGTCAGCGGGGTGATCACCGTGAAATCGTCCATCGACAGCCCGTTTTCGGCCCGATGCTGCCTCAACCGCTGGACGCGTTCGATGGCGCGCTCGGTGGTGATCAGGTCGCCGATCCAGCCGTCGTGGCGCGCCGCGCGGCGTAACGCGATGTCGGACAGCCCGCCGACGTAGATCGGGATCGGCGGCGGCGACGGCTCCATCTCCAGCCGGGGCGTCTGATAGAACTCCCCGTCGAACTCCGTATAACCGGGCTTCCAGAGTTCCTTCATCAGCGTCAGCACCTCGTCGGTGCGCTTACCGCGCCGCGCGAACTGCTGGCCCATCAACGTGAATTCCTCTTCACACCAGCCGACGCCGACGCCCAACTCCACGCGGCCCTCGGCCAGCACTGCTGCCGTGCCGATCGACTTCGCCGCCGAGTACGGGTCGCGCATAGCGGGCAGATACACCGTGGTGACGAACCGCACCCGCGAGGTGACCAGGGCCAGCGCGCCGATCAGCACCCACGCGTCCGGCCAGTCGGTGAACGGTTCCCACCTTCGGCGTCCGTCCTTGGTGTACGGATACGGCGTCTTCAGTGTCTCGAGGTTGACGACATGGTCCGGCACACCCAAACCCTCGTATCCGAGATCGTCTGCAGCCTTGGCGATTTCGACGGCCTCACGGGTGTCGAGAAAGGCCAGGCTGACATAAAAGTTCATCCGGCGTCCCTGGCCCACGCCGGCACGATGAAGATGCCTTCGGCCTCCACAGTGGTGCCCTCGGCGGCGCTGAGCGAGCCGCGAGCATAGGTCTTGGCGCCCTCGACCCTGTCGACGTACGCTTCGGCGCGCACCGGCCCCAGCGGGGTCCCGCGCAGGTACCGCAGCGTGATGCTGCCGGTGAACTTCGGTTTGACGAGCGCGTCGGTGGCCGCTTCGCCGAGGATGTGGTCGAGCACCAGCGCGCAGATGCCGCCGTGCACCCAGCCCGGCGGCCCCTCATAGGCGATCCCCAGATTGAACTCGCTCCAGCACCGCCCGTCGTCCTCGTGGTGGATCTCCATCGGCGGAGCGATCGCATTGTGAAGTCCGACGGCGGGATTGGCCAGCGGCAGCGGTCGACCGGTGCTCTCGTCCATCAACGTGGTGGCGGAGCGCTGCTTGCGTTCGAGCATCTCGGTGGCGGCTTCGATCGCCGACTGCGCGTCGCGCACGGTGTTCTCGTCGACGTCGGTGTGCACGCCCGCGGAGATGAGTCGGCGCAGCGACTCGGCCAGCGGTCCGTACAGCGAGCGCAGCCGATCATACTCCTGCGCGGTCACGACGTCGTATCGGAATTCCATGCTCATCGGCGCTGCCTATCCATCAAAGACCTTTCGTACCACTGCTTTTGCCCGGCGGGTCACCCGCAGGTAGTTGTCCAGGAACTCACCGCCGTCGTCGCTGTCCCAGCCTGCGGCCACCGCGACGGCGTTCAGCTGCCTGCCGGGACCGGGTAGTTGGTCGGTCGGCTTACCGCGCACCAGGACCAGCGCGTTGCGCGCGCCGGTGGCCGTCAGCCACGCCTGCCGCAACAGGTCCACGTCGCCTTCGGCGATCAGCTCGGCCGCGCCGATGGCGTTGAGCGCCTCCAGCGTCGAGGTGGTGTGCAGGCTGGCAACCTCGTGCGCGTGCCGCAGCTGCACAAGCTGCACCGTCCACTCGATGTCGGCCAGCCCGCCGCGACCCAGCTTCGTGTGGGTGTTGGGGTCCGCACCGCGCGGCAACCGCTCGGCGTCCACGCGGGCCTTGATCCGCCGGATCTCGCGGACGTCCTCGGCGGACATCCCGCCCGCCCGATACCTGATCTTGTCGACCATCAACAGGAACCGCTCGCCCAGATCGAGGTCGCCGGCGACCCGATGGGCGCGCAGCAGCGCCTGCACCTCCCACGGCTGCACCCACTGCGAGTAGTACGCCTCATACGACGCGAGCGTGCGCACCAGCGCACCGTTGCGGCCCTCCGGGCGCAGTGCGGCGTCCACCTCCAGCGGCGGGTCGGCGCTCGGTGAGCCCAGCAGGGCCCGCAACTGTTCGGCTACCGTCGTCGCCCAGCGCACGGCGACCGAATCCTCAACTCCTTCTTCGGCTTCGCATACGAACAGCACGTCGGCATCGGAGCCGTAGCCCAACTCCGCACCGCCCAGGCGACCCATGCCGATCACCGCGATGCGTGCAGGCGCCACACCGTCGCGCGTATTCGCGCGCATCACCGACACCAGCGCGGACTGCAGCACCGCCACCCACACCGAGGTCAGCGCCGCGCACACATCGGTCACCTCGAGCATGCCGAGCAGATCCGCCGAGGCGATCCTGGCCAGCTCGCGACGACGCAGGGTGCGTGCGGCGGCGATCGCCCGCTTCGGGTCGGGATGCCTTCCGGCAGAGGCGATCAGCGCGCGCGCCACCCCCTCGGGGTCGACGTCGCACAGCTTGGCTCCGTTCGGGCCGTCGGCGTATTGCTGGATGACCTCGGGTGCGCGCATCAACAGTTCGGGGATGTAGGCCGAGGTGCCCAAGACCTTCATCAGCCGCTTGGCGACGGCACCTTCGTCGCGCAGCGTCGCCAGATACCAGCGGTGCTCGACGAGCGCCTCGGAAATCCGCCGGTAGGCCAGCAGCCCACCGTCGGGGTCCGGTGTGTCGGACAGCCAGTCCAGCAGCGTCGGCAGCAGCACCCGCTGCACCTGACTGCGCCGCCCGCCGCCTGCGGTCAGCGCCCCGAGGTGAGCCAGCGCGCTCTGCGGGCCTTCGTAACCCAGTGCGGCAAGCTGACGTTCGGCGGCCGCGGGCGTCATGCCTTCCTCGAGACCGGGTGCCGCTCCGCTGACCGACTCCAGCAGCGGTTGGTAGAACAGCTTGGCGTGCAACCGCGACACCCGCATGCTCTGTCGCTTGAGCTCTTCGCGCAGCACCCCCAGCGCGTCATGTCTGCCGTCGGGACGGACGTGCGCGGCCCGGGCCAGCCAGCGCAGCGACTCGTCGTCGTCCTCGTCGGGAAGCATGTGGGTGCGCTTGAGACGCTGCAGCTGCAGCCGGTGCTCGAGCAACCGGAGGAACTCGTATGAGGCGGTCAGGTTGGCGGCGTCGTCGCGGCCGACGTACCCGGCGGCGCCCAGCGCCGCCAACGCGTCCACGGTCGAGGCCACCCGCAGGGATTCGTCGTTGCGGCCGTGCACCAGCTGTAGCAGCTGCACGGCGAACTCGACGTCGCGCAGGCCCCCAGTGCCGAGCTTGATCTCGCGGGTGCGCACCCCGGCGGGCACCAGCTCCTCGACGCGTCGTCGCATGGCCTGCACCTCGGACACGAAATCCTCGCGCTCGCAGGCGGTCCACACCATCGGCATCAGCGCGTCGACGTAGGCCTGGCCGAGTTCGGCGTCGCCCGCGGCGGGTCTGGCCTTCATCAGCGCCTGAAACTCCCAGGTCTTGGCCCAGCGCTGGTAATAGGCGATGTGGGAGTCCAGCGTGCGCACCAGCTGGCCGTGTTTACCCTCCGGCCGCAGCGCGGCGTCGACTTCGAAAAAGGCGTCCGCGGCAAACCGCATCATCTCTCCGGCGACCCGGGTGGCAGCGGCGAGGTCCGTTTCGTCGTTGGCGGACACGAAGATGACGTCGACGTCGCTGACGTAGTTCAGTTCGCGCGCACCGCATTTGCCCATCGCGATCACGGCTAGCCGCGGCGCCTCGTTCGGGTCCAGGCCCACCGCGGCGATCCCTACCGTCAACGCGGCGCCCAGCGCGGCGTCGGCCAGATCCGACAGGTGCGCCGCGACCGTCGTGAACGGCAGTACGGGTTCGTTCTCCACGGTGGATGCGAGGTCTAGGCCAGCCAGCACGAGCAGCCGGTCCCGGTACAGCGTGCGCAACGGTTGCAGCGCAGCCGTTGTGTCCGTGAGCTTTTCGGCCAGCGACCCGAATTGGTGGCGCAGTTGCTCGGCCGTCGGCAACGTCACGTCGCCGGCCAGCAGCCGCCAGGAGTCCGGGTGGGCGACGAGGTGATCGCCGAGCGCAAGCGACGACCCCAGGATGCTGAACAGCCGGCCGCGCAGGGCACGGTCGGTCAGCAGCTGCTCGTTGAGTTCGGCCCAGCCGACCCGCACCGCGTCGGCCAGCCGCACCACCGCCTTCAGCGCCGTGTCGGCGTCGGGTGCGCGCGACAGCGACCACAGCAGATCGGTGTGCCCGTCGGTGTTCCAGCCCAGCCGATCCAGATCGGCCGGCGCGGACGGTTCGACCAGTCCTAGCCGGCCGACGCTGGGCAGCTTCGGACGCTGCGTCGCTGGTTTGGCCACGGCTTGACGTTAGCGCAAGCGCGTTGAGCAGCTACAGGGACAGATACGACTTCAGCTCATACGGCGTGACGTGGCTGCGGTAGTTTTCCCACTCGGCGTGCTTGTTGCGCAGGAAGTAGTCGAAAACGTGCTCGCCCAACGCTTCTGCGACCAGCTCGGAGTTCTCCATCTCGGTCAGCGCCATGCCGAGGCTCGATGGCAGTTCCTGGTAGCCCATGGCGCTGCGTTCCTCAGAGGTCAGTGTCCAGACGTTGTCCTCGGCCTCCGGGCCCAGCACGTAGTCCTTTTCGATACCACGCAGCCCGGCGGCCAGCAGCACCGCGAAGGTCAGGTACGGGTTGCACGCGGAGTCGGGGCTGCGCACCTCGACGCGTCGCGAGGACACCTTGTGCGGGGTGTACATCGGCACCCGGACCAGCGCCGAACGGTTGGCCGCACCCCACGACGCCGCCGTCGGCGCTTCGCCGCCGTGCACCAGCCGCTTGTAGGAGTTCACCCACTGGTTGGTGACCGCGCTGATCTCGTTGGCGTGCTCGAGGATGCCCGCGATGAACGATTTGGCCACGTTGGACAGCTGCAGCGGATCTTCGGGGCTGTGGAACGCGTTGACCTCGCCCTCGAACAGGCTCATGTGGGTGTGCATGGCCGAACCGGGGTGTTCCCCGAACGGTTTGGGCATGAAGGTGGCGCGCACGCCCTCGCCCAGGGCGATCTCCTTGACGACGTAGCGGAACGTCATGACGTTGTCGGCCATCGACAGCGCGTCGGCGTAGCGCAGGTCGATCTCCTGCTGGCCGGGTGCGCCTTCGTGGTGGCTGAACTCCACCGAGATGCCCATCTGCTCGAGCGCGTCGATGGCGTGGCGGCGGAAGTTGGGGGCGGCGTCGTGCACGGCCTGGTCGAAGTAGCCGCCGTTGTCGGCGGGCACCGGCGGGCTTCCGTCGTTCTCACCGGGTTTGAGCAGGAAAAACTCGATCTCCGGATGCACGTAGCAGGAGAAGCCCAGGTCACTGGCCTTCGACAACTGCCTGCGCAGCACGTGGCGCGAGTCCGCCCACGACGGTGAGCCGTCGGGCATGGTGATGTCGCAGAACATCCGCGCCGAATGGTGATCGCCCGAACTGGACGTCCACGGCAGCACCTGAAACGTCGACGGGTCCGGGCGGGCGACCATGTCGGCCTCCGACACCCGGGCGAAGCCCTCGATCGCCGAACCATCGAAGCCGATGCCCTCTTCGAAGGCCCCCTCGAGTTCGGCGGGCGCGATGGCGACCGATTTGAGGTATCCGAGCACGTCGGTGAACCACAACCGGACGAAGCGGATATCGCGTTCTTCCAGCGTGCGCAGCACGAATTCCTTCTGCCGATCCATGTCCGCAGCGTAGGTCCGAGCTGTTAACTCTGTGTTACACGGGCGCTGCGGATGTGCGCGGTCAGCACCGCAGGCCGTCGGGCGGGACCGTCAGGTCGACCAGGTAGTTCACCACCGCAGTGTCCACACACGCGTCGCCGTTGAACACCACTGTGTGCTGGGTGCCCTCGAACGTGATCAACGGCGCCTGCAGCTGACGCGCCAGGTCGACGCCGGCCTGGTACGGCGTGGCCGGATCGCCGGTGGTCGACACCACCACGGCCTTGCCGGGGCCGGGTGTGGACGCGGGCCGCGGCGACGACGTCGGCGGCACCGGCCACATCGCGCACAGATCACGCGGCGCGAACCCGGTGAAGGCGCCGTAGGCCATGAACGGCGCCACCTGCCGGATCTGGGCGTCGGCCGCCACCCAGGACGCGGTGTCGGTCGGGTACGGCGCATCGACGCAGCGGATGGCCAGAAACGCGTCCTGCTGGTTGCTGTAGTGCCCTGACTTGTCGCGGCGGTGGTAGTCGTCGGCCAACAGCAGCAGATCACCGGCGTCGGTGCCACGCGCCAATCCCAGCAGCCCGCTGGTCAGATACGTCCAATACCGCTGGGAGTAGAGCGCGTTGACCGTTCCGGTGATCGCGTCGGCGTAGCTCAGGCCGCGTGGATCCGAAGTGTAGGCCGGTCGCTGCGCCAACGGGTTCACCAACTGGCGGTAGCGGGCGACGAACTGCGTCGGGTCGGTGCCCAGCGGACAGCCCGCCGACTGCGCGCAGTCCGCCGCATACTTCTCGAAAGCCTCTTGGAAACCGGCCATCTGGCGGATCCGGGCGGCGATCGGGTCCAGCCCGGGGTTGACCGCGCCGTCGAGCACCATCGTGCGCACCCGGTCGCCGAAGTGTTCGGCGTAGGCCGTGCCGAGCTGGGTGCCGTAGGAGAAGCCCAGATAGTTGATCGCGTCTTCGCCGAGGGCGGCGCGCACGACGTCCATATCGCGTGCCGCCGACGCGGTGCCGACGTTGGCCAAAAAGTCGGTGCCCATCTTGTCGACGCACATCTGCGTGAGCTGTGCGTACAGCTGCTCGATGCGTGCGACGCCCGCCGGGCTGTAGTCGACCATCGGTTCGCGGCGGAAGGCGTCGAACTCGGCGTCGGTGCGGCAGCGCAACTGCGGGGTGGAATGCCCGACGCCGCGGGGGTCGAAGCCGACCAGATCGAAGTGCCGCCCGATTTCACTGCCGGCCAGGGCGGCTCCCATCCCCGCGACGGTGTTCACTGCCGACGCGCCAGGACCGCCGGGGTTCACCATCAGCACGCCGATCCGGTCGCCGCTGGCCGGTATTCGGATCACCGCCAACTGCGCTTGGGCCGCTTGCGGATTGGCCGCCTCATCCCAGTCGACGGGCACCGCGACCGTGGCGCACTGCGCGGTCGGGATCGCGCTGGTGTCGGTCACCCACTGCTGGCAGCCACCCCAGACGGGCGACTGCCCGTAGTGCGCGGCGGTCTGACCCGGCGGCGCCGCCGAGGCGTTCGGGCACGCCAACATCGCCGTCAGCACAGCAACGCCCAGCAACCGGCCCACCCGCCACATGGCAGCCATCGTGGCATGGCGGCGGGGCGACGATCGCAGCCGCGATCCAACGGTGACCGTGATGTGATCTGGTGGGGCCCCCCGGATCAGGGACAGCGGGCACCTTCTGGTGGCAGCTCCAGGTCGATCAGGTAGCGGGCGGCGATGTCGTCCACGCACTTGTCACCCTGAAACACCACCGTGTGCTGGGTGCCCTCGTAGGTGAGCATGGTGCCGCCGAGCTGTTTGGCCAGCTCCTCACCCGCCTCGTACGGTGTGGCCGGGTCGTTGGTGGTCGACACCACCAGCACCGGGGGCAGCCCGTCGACCTCGATCTCGTGGGGTTCGCTGGTCGGCGGCACGGGCCAGAACGCGCAGGTGCTCAGCGGGGCGTGCCCGGTGAACTCGCCGTAGCTCAAGAACGGTGCTGCCTCGCGGACCCGCCGGTCCTCCTCGACGACTTTGGCCCGGTCGGTCACCGCGGGTTTGTCGACACAGTTGACCGCCACCCGCGCGTCGGTCGAGTTGTTGTAGTGGCCGTTTTGGTCGCGGCCCATGTAGAGGTCGGCCAACGCCAGCATGGTGTCGCCGGTGCCGTCCTCCAGCTCGCTGAGCGCCTGGGTCAGGTGACGCCACAGGTTCGGCGAGTACAGCGGCAGGATCGTGCCCACGATCGCATCGGAGTAGCTCAGCCCCCGCGGGTCGCGGGTCTCGGCCGGCTCCTGCACCAGCGGGTCAACCAGGCTGTGGTACACCTCGTTGGCCTTGGCGGGATCGTCGCCCAGCGGGCAGTCCGGTCCGGTGGCCGCGCAGTCGGCGGCGTAGTCGTCGAACGCGGTCTGGAAGGCCTTTGCCTGGCGGACGTTGGCCTCGACAGGGTCGGCGTTGGGGTCGACGGCTCCGTCGAGGATCATCGCCCGCACCTTGTCCGGATAGTTCTCGGCGTACGTCGCGCCGATCCGGGTGCCGTAGGAGTAGCCCAGGTAGGTCAACTTCTCGTCGCCGACGGCTTCGCGGATGGCGTCGAGGTCCCTGGCCACGTTGTCGGTGCCGACGTTGGCGAGGAACTCCTCGCCCATCTTGTCCACGCAGCGCTGTACGAACGCCTTGGTCTCCGCCTCGATCTCGGCGACGCCCTCCTCCGAGTAGTCGACCTGCGGGTCGGCGCGCAACCGGTCGTTGTCGGCGTCGGAGTTGCACCACAACGCCGGCGTGGAGTTCGCCACCCCGCGCGGGTCGAAGCCCACGATGTCAAAGCGTTCCCGGACCGACTCCGGCAGCGACGACGCGACGCTGGCGGCGGCCTCAACCCCGGACTCCCCAGGGCCGCCCGGGTTGATGACCAGCGAACCGATCTTGTCGCCGGTGGCCGGAAACCGGATCAGCGCGATCCGGGCGACGTCCCCGTCGGGTTTGTCGTAGTCGACCGGCACCGACAACATCCCGCATTCGGCGCCCTGGGGCACCCGTGACTCCGCGCCGCCCTCCAACTGGCACGGCTCCCACTGCACCGGCGTGCCGGGCCTGGGCACCGCGATGACGGCGCGTCCGTCGACCGTCGTGCTGCATCCGGCGACGAGGAGCAGCGTTGCGGTCGCGAGGACCCCGATCCTGAGTCTCATGGCACAACATGCTGCCATGACCCCGAATATGTCCTGGCTGGACGGCTATCGGGTGGCGGCGAGCAACTCGTCGAGCGCGGCCTTGAAATCATCAGCCATATCCCACAGCTCGGGCAGCAAGTCGGGGCACGACACGATGCCGACGTCGAGCTTTCCGGTCAGCGACATCACGGTGATGTTCAACCCGGAGCCGTGGAAGATCGGCCCCAACGGATACATCGCTTTGGCCTCACAGCCCAGGTAGTACAGCGGCACCTGAGGGCCGGGCACGTTGGAGACGACGAGGTTGTGCACCGGCCGGGCCCCGCTGAGTCGGCTCGCGGCGTACACCCGCATCGCCGCGCCGAACACCGCAGGGGCGGCGAACTGTGTCCAGTCCTGCAGCAGCGTTGCCCCGATCGCCGAACTGTGTTGTTTGGCAACCGAATTGGCCTCGGCAATGGACTTGAGCCGTTCGGCTGGGTCCTTGATGTGGGTTTCCAACCGGGAGAACAGGCCCGACACCTGGTTGCGGCCCGGCCGGTCGGATTTCTCGTGCACCGAAACCGGCACCATCGCCACCAACGAATGCTCTGGCAGCGCGCCGCGGTCGTCCAAGAACTTGCGCAGCACACCGGAGACCAGCGCCAGCACCACGTCGTTGACCTTGACCTCGAAGTGGTTCTTCACCGTCTTGATGTCCTCGAGGTCGAGTTCGGCGAACGCGACGTTGCGATGCGCGGTGACGTTGGCGTTGAAGACCGTCCGCGGGGCCGAGAACGGGGTCGCCATGGTCAGCCCGGAGCGGGCGCGCCGCACGGTGTCCACCACCGACGTCACCGTTTCGGGCACCGCGTTGACGAGCTTGAGCGGCCGGGTGGCGAAGCGGAGCGCGCCGCTGACGGCGATCTCGAGTCCGCTGGCGTCACCGGATCCCTCGACGGGCTCCGGCGCGGGTGCGTCGGGTTCGGTGCTGCACAGCTGCGACATCATGCTGGCGCCCGTCACCCCGTCGACGCCGGCGTGGTGCACCTTGGTCATCACCACCAGGCGCCCGCCCTCGTACGGGTCAGTGCCGTCGATGTTCTCGATCACCCACTTCTCCCACAGCGGACGGCTGCGGTCGAGCGGCAAAGACGCGATGTGGCCGCAGATTTCGGCGAGTTCGCGGCGTCCACCCGGTCCGGGTAGGCCGATGCGGTGCAGGTGGTGGTCGACGACGAAGTCGCGGTCCTCCACCCACACCGGGTGGTCGAGGTTGAACCGGCTGTCGGCCAGCTTCTCGCGGAACTGCGGCATCGCCTTGATCCGCTCGCTCAACTCCTCGCGGAACCGCTCGAACGTGTAGCCGCCCGGCATGGTCGACGTATCGAGTTCCAGGATCGAGCACACATGCAGTGGCTGTGTGGCGGTTTCGAGATAAAGGAAGCTGGCGTCGAGGCCGCTGAGCCGCTGCATGCCGCCGATCGTAGGCCGGTCAGGGACGGGTGTGAGGAAATCCACTCAACCCGTCTTTTAACTTTCCGCGCCCGCAGTGGCAGACTGACAGGGTCAGACGAAACCCGGGGACCGTTTCGGCCTCGAGGATTCGACCCGACCCACCCACTAGGGGACAACGATGTCTGAGCAGACCGTGTACGGCGCTGCCTCCGCACCGCGGACCAAAACGCGCATTCACCACCTTCAGAAGTGGAAGGCCGAAGGCCACAAGTGGGGCATGTTGACGGCCTACGACTACTCCACCGCAGCCATATTCGACGACGCCGGCATCCCGGTGCTGTTGGTCGGCGATTCGGCGGCCAACGTCGTCTACGGCTATGACACCACCGTGCCGGTGACCATTGACGAGCTCATCCCGCTGGTGCGCGGCGTGGTGCGCGGCGCCCCGCACGCGCTGGTGGTCGCCGACATGCCGTTCGGCAGTTATGAGGAAAGCGCTTCCCTGGCCCTCCAGAGCGCCACCCGGTTCCTGAAAGAGACCGGCGCGCACGCGGTCAAGCTCGAGGGCGGTGAACGCGTGGCCGAGCAGATCGCGACGATCAGCGCGGCGGGCATCCCGGTGATGGCGCACATCGGTTTCACCCCGCAGAGCGTCAACGGGTTGGGCGGCTTCCGCGTTCAAGGCCGCGGCGACGCCGCCGAGCAGACCATCCACGATGCGATCGCGGTGCAGGAGGCCGGTGCGTTCAGCGTCGTCATGGAGATGGTGCCCGCCGAGTTGGCCACCCAGATCACCGGCAAGCTGACCATCCCCACCGTCGGTATCGGCGCCGGACCCAACTGCGACGCCCAGGTGCTGGTCTGGCAGGACATGGCCGGGCTCACCAGCGGCAAGACGGCCAAGTTCGTCAAGCGGTTCGGCGAGGTGGGTGCCGAATTGCGCCGCGCCGCAACGCAGTACACCGACGAGGTGGCCAGCGGAGAGTTCCCCGCCGACGAGCACTCGTTCTAGGCGAACTCCGCTTTCCGTTTAGCAAGGAACGCGTCGACACCTTCGCGGCCGTCGGCGGACCCGGCCCGTTCGGCGATCAGCCGGCTCTCGTGCTCCATCTGCTCCTCGAGGCCGTTCTTGAAGGTGCTGAGCAGCAGTTGTTTGACTCCCCCGTTTGATCCGGCGCAGGTGGCGGCCATCTGCTCGGCGAGCTGCGCTGTCCGGTCGGCCAGTTCGGCGTCGGCGACGACCTCCGTGACCAGACCCCACTGCGACGCCTCCTGCGCGGAAAGCGTGCGGTTGGTCAGCATCAACTCCTTGGTCTTGGTGATGCCGATCAGCCGCGGCAGGAAATAGGAGGCGCTGCCGTCGGGGCTGAGCCCGACGCGGGTATAGGCCATCGTGAACGACGCGGACTCGGCGGCCAGGACCAGATCACCGGTAACGGCGACGGAGAACCCGGCTCCCGCGGCAGTGCCGTTGACCGACGTGATCAGCACGGCGTTCATCCGCGCGAAGCTCGAGATGGCGCGGTGCAGGTCGTCGGCGACACCCTTGACGTGCTGAGCGCGGTCGGGCGCGGTGGCGAAGTCCTTCAGATCGCCTCCGGCGCAGAAGAAACGTCCCGACCCGGTGAGGACCACCACCTTGGTGGCGTCGGTGTCACAGCGTTTGGCGACGTCAGCCAACTCGCGAGTCATGGTCCCGCTCATGCCATTTGCCGCGTCGGGCCGGTTCAGCGTGATCTGGGTGATGGCCCCGGACTGCTCGAACTTGATGGTCTCGTATTCGCTCACCCCTGGACTTTAACCGGCAACGGGTCCCAGCTTGCCGTCCAGGTACTCGGTCCGGCACGCGCGGCGCGCCAGCTTGCCGCTGGTGGTCCGCGGAATTGTGCCTGCCGCAACCAGTTTCACATCTGCCACCCGCAGCGCGTGATGGCGTGACACGGCTGCGCGGATCGCCTCGACGATCGGTTCCGGATCGGCCTTGCCGGCGCCGGGGGCGCGCTCCGCCACGATCACCAACCGTTCACCGGTCCCGTCGGGCACCCCGAACGCGACCACAAAACCGGCACGCACCGCAGGCGATACCGCCGCCGCGGTGGCCTCCAGATCCTGCGGATAATGGTTGCGGCCGTCGACGATGATCATGTCCTTGATGCGCCCGACGATGAAGAGCTCACCGTCGAGGTACATGCCCAGATCCCCAGTACGCATCCAGTACGCGCCCGCCGGAGCGCCTTCGGCGTGGCTGGCATCCAGCCGCGACTCCAGCTTGTTCTGGAATACCGATTGGGTCTGGTCGGGACGGCCCCAGTAGCCGCGACCCATGTTGGCGCCCTGCAGCCAGATCTCACCCACGTGACCGTCGGCCAACTCGGCGCCCGTGTTCGGGTCGACGATGACGGCCCACTGGCTGCGCGCCACCCGGCCGCACGATACTTGGGGCACCGCGTTTTCGGCGTCTGCTGCCACTTCGACGGCACGCCCGTCGCCCAGGTGCTCACGGTCGAGGTAGACCACCTTGGCCTCGGCCTCGGGGTCGATCGTGGAGACGAACAGGGTGGCCTCGGCCATGCCGAAGGACGGCTTGATGGTGGTGGGCGCCAGACCGTAGGGGCCGAAGGTTTCGTTGAACTTCTCGATCGAGCCGATGCTGACCGGTTCGGAGCCGTTGATCAACCCGCCGACGTTGCTCAGGTCGAGATCTTCACCTTTGGGCGGACGGCCGCGCTGCGCGGCGAGCTCGAAGGCGAAGTTCGGCGCGGCGGCGAACGTGCGACCGTACTTGGACTCGGCGGCGAGCTCGCGGATCCAGCGGTAGGGCCGACGCACGAACGCCATCGGTGACATCAACGTGAGCTGCCCGCCGCACAGCGCCGGGAACATCACCATCAGCAGGCCCATGTCATGAAACAGCGGTAGCCAGCTGACGCTGCGGATGTCGCGGTCCAGCCCAACCGACAGGATCATCTGCACGACGTTGGTGCACACGGCCCGGTGGGTGATCTCCACACCGGCCGGTGTGCGGGTGGAGCCGGAGGTGTACTGCAGGTACGCGATGTCGTCGGTGCCCGCGGCGACGGGCGCGAACAGCTTGCCCACGGAGTCGGGCAGCGCGTCGACGGCGATGACACGGGGCCGCCGGTGACGCGAGACCGTCTCCAGGGACTGGTGCACGGCTTCTGCGCCCTCGGTGGTGGTCAGCACCACCGTCGGTTCGGAGTCGCTGATCACCGCACGCAGCCGTTCGGCGTGTCCGGGCAGTTCGGGGGCGAACAGCGGCACCGCGATATTGCCTGCGGCGATCGCCGCGAACAGGCCGACCACGTAGTCGACACCCTGAGGCGCCAGGATCGCCACGCGGTCCCCTCGTTCGGTGACCTGCTGAAGGCGTGCTCCGACGGCGCGCAGCCGGACGCCCAGGCGGTTCCAGCTCAACTCGATTGGCCTGCCGTCGGGATTCCCGCGGTAGTCGAGATACCGGAAGGCGACCGAATCGCCCAGATCGGCGATGTTGCTCTCGAGATATGACGTCAGCGTGGCGCCGTCGGGAACGACAATATGGCCCTCGGAGTCCAGGTATTCCTCGATCGATCCTCCAAGTTTCATAAGCACAGTCTAAGACTGTAAACATGCTCTAAGGTCCATTTGTCTGTGAAGGCTGTCACGGATACCCCGCTGCGGGACGTAGACGCGCAGGTCACGCCGATATGGCACGCTGATCGGTGTGGCAGCCAAATCCGACCGCTACACCGAGGTCGAGCGCAAGTTCGACGTCCGCGAATCGACGGTTTCGCCGTCTTTTGACGGCCTGGCGATGGTCGCGCGTGTCGAGCGCAGGCCGGCGCACACGCTGGACGCCGTGTACTACGACACGCCGGAGCGCGCTCTCGCGGCGCGCCGGATCACCCTGCGTCGGCGCACGGGCGGTTCCGACGAGGGCTGGCACCTCAAGCTGCCTGCAGAGAAGGGGGCGCGCACCGAGGTGCGCGCACCGCTGGGCGCGTCCACCGACGAGGTGCCCGATGAACTGCGCGACACGGTGGCGGCGATCGTGCGCGACCGCCCGCTGGCGCCCGTCGCGCGGATCACGACGAACCGAGCGGTCGATTACCTCGTCAGCGCAGACGATGCGGTGATCGCCGAGTTCTGCGACGACGACGTCACTGCGTGGGCGGCCGGGAGTGACGATGAACAGCGCTGGCGCGAATGGGAGATCGAACTGGCCGAAGGCGCTGGGGACGACGGCTCCGACCTGCTCGACCGGCTTGCCAACCGGCTGCTCGACGCCGGCGCGGAGCCGGCGGGACACGGCTCGAAGTTGGCACGGGCACTCGCCAGCGCCCAGCCCCACGACGACGAGCACACCGACGACCGGGGTGCACGCGATCCGCTGCACCAGGCGGTCGCCGAGCAGATCGAGCGGCTGCTGGTGTGGGACCGCGCGGTGCGCGACGACTCGTACGACTCGGTGCACCAGATGCGGGTGGCGACGCGCAAGATCCGCAGCCTGTTGCAGTCGGCCAAGGATGCGTTCGGTGTCGCCGACGGCGCACCGAACGCCTGGCTTCTCGATGAGCTCAGGGCGCTGGCCGGGGTGCTCGGCGTGGCCCGCGACGCCGAGGTGCTGGCCGAACGCTACGAGCGCGCACTCGACGACCTGCCCGAGGAGTTGGCGCGCGGACCGGTGCGCGAACGGTTGGTCGAAGGCGCCAGGCGCCAGTACCAGGCGGGTCTGCGGCGCTCGCTGCTGGCGATGCGCTCACCGCGTTACTTCAGGCTGCTCGCGGGGCTGGAGGAGTTGGTGGCCGCCGAACCCGCACAAGACGGTGCTGAGCAGAAGCCCGCGACCACCATAGACGCCGCGTACAAACGTGTCCGCAAGGCGGCCAAGGCAGCCCGCAAGGCGACCGAGGACGACAAGGATGAGGCACTGCACCGAATCCGCAAGGGCGCCAAGCGTCTTCGCTACTCGGCGGCCGCCACGGGTGCCGACAAGGTGTCCGACCGCGCGAAGGCCATCCAGTCCCTGTTGGGCGATCACCAGGACAGCGTCGTCAGCCGCAACCATCTGAGCCGCCAGGCCGACGCCGCGCACGCCGCAGGCGAGGACACCTTCACCTACGGTCTGCTGTTCCAGCAGGAGGGTGAACTGGCGCGTCGCTCACGCGATCAACTCGACGATGCGCTGAAGAAACTGGACAAGGCGGTGCGCCGGACGCGCTGACCCCGCAGGGCGGATGAGTTGGCCTGTAAGCCGGATTCTGTCCCTCACCGCCGCGTGTGACCACGGCGGCAAGGCGGCGACCATCCATCTGGACACACCGTTGCCGGGTGCCTCGAGCGGCCTACCCGCAGGCTCGGGCGAGCAGCCCTCGGGCGCCTGCGCGGCCGCAACCAGGTTGCGACCTTCTTGGCCTTGCTTCGGGTGGGGTTTGCCTAGCCACTCCGGTCACCCGGAGTGCTGGTGCGCTCTTACCGCACCGTTTCACCCTTACCACCGCAATGGTGGCGGTCTGTTTTCTGTGGCACTTTCCCGCGAGTCACCTCGGATTGCCGTTAGCAATCACCCTGCTCTGTGAAGTCCGGACTTTCCTCGAAACCCAGGTTCTCCCTGAATCCCGCGGCCGCCCAGCCAACTCATCCGCCCACTAAACTTAACGCATGGCGCAGCCGCCTCCGTCCCGGTATTTGATGCGGGCCAAGGATATGGTCGACGCGCGCTACGCCGAGCCGATCACGGTGGCTGATCTGGCCGCCGCCGCGGGATTGTCGCGGGCACACTTCACGCGGATGTTCACCCGCACGTTCGGTGAATCCCCGAGGTCCTATCTGCAGACCCGGCGACTGGAGCGCGCGGCCGCGCTGCTGCGCTACACCGACCGCTCCGTCGCCGACATCTGCGCCTTGGTGGGCCTGGGCAGCGTCGGATCGTTCACGACGAGTTTCGCGCGCGTGTACGGCCTGCCGCCCGCCGCGTACCGGGCCAGCCTGCCGCCAGCGTCGGTGCATGCCCGGGTGCCCAGTTGCATCCTGGCGCGCGACACCCGCCCGCCCGCCGACAGCCGCGTCAAGACAGCACACGGGGAGAAGACGATCGGCGGCCGCTGACCGTAGCGTCGTCCCCATGATGAAGATTTCATGTGCCCACCTGTGGGTGCACGACCAGGAAGTCGCGCTGAAGTACTGGACCGAAAAGGTCGGAATGGAAGTGCGCGAGGATGTTTCGCTACCCGAGGCCAACTTCCGGTGGCTGACTGTCGGCCCGCCCGGGCAGGACGATGTGTCGATCGTGCTGATGGCAGTGCCTGGTGAGCCACTGATGGACGACGCCACCCATGCACAGGTTTTGGACTTGACCGCCAAAGGCTTTGCCGGAACGGTGTTTCTGACCACCGAGGACTGCCAGGCCAGCTATGAGCAGATGAAGGCCCGCGGTGTGGAGTTCACCGAGGAGCCGCACCAGATGCCGTACGGAATCGACTGCGGCTTTCGCGATCCGTCGGGCAACAGTGTGCGTTTGACCCAACGGACCGAGGTTCCGGCCAATACTGGCTAGATGCGCATCAGCACCGCTGCGCTGGGTTCGGCGGCGTTCTTCGTCGTCGCCCCCGGCACGGTCGTCGGGTTGGGTCCGTGGTTGATCACCCGCTGGGAGATCACCGGATCCAGCGCGACACTGCGGGTGGCCATCGGTGCGACGATGGTCGTGCTCGGGTTGATCCCGCCGATCCACGCCTTCGTCGAGTTCGTGAAAGCCGGTGGCACGCCGATGCCTGCCGCGCCGACCGAACGGCTCGTAGTGACCGGTTTCAACCGATTCGTGCGCAACCCGATGTACGTCGGGTTACTCGTCGCGATTCTGGGCCAGGCGGTGATGTTCGACAACCTGTGGTTGGTGTTGTACGCCGCGCTTGGATGGATCGCGACGGCGTCGTTCGTGCGCTGGTACGAAGAACCGACGTTGGTGCGCACCTATGGCGAACAGTACGAGGAGTATCGCCGCAACGTGCCTGCGTGGACACCGCGGCTCACCCCGTGGACTCCGTCAAGCTAGCCGCGGCCGTTCCGATCGCAATCCATTCTGCGAGTTGACTTTGCGATTGCAGATGTTGCGGCTCGACGTGCAGCCAGCCGCGCATCCTGCGGCCCTTCATCTCCATGGGTATCGCGGCGGTGGTCGCCAGTAGCCGTTCGGCGTTCTCGGCGCCGACGCGAACCAGGAGCCCACCCTGGCCGCTGGCCGCGACTACCATCCGCCCGGCGAACAGGAAGGCCAGCCCGCCGAACATCGGTTGTTCGCGCACGCTGGGATTGCCGGCGAGCGTCGCCCGCACTCGGGCAGCCAGCGCGATGTCGTAGGCCATTACGTCCCGTACCAATCGCGGATCGCGGCCGCGAACTGCTCGGGCGCGTCGGACGGGACGAAGTGGCCCGCTCCTTCAACGATGACGGTGTGGTGATCGGTGAACGTCGACTCCCAGCGTCGCAGTTCGTTGTCGCCGAACGCGATGTCGACGTCGGCCCAGATGATCAGGGTCGGCAGGGCCGCGAGATCGGCCAGTCCGGCTTCGACGTCGGCGAGAAATGCACGGCTGCCGGTGATCTCGCGGGGAAATACCGCTGAAGCTTGTCGGCGCGCCGGGCTATCGAGGGCCTTCTGATAGTGCGCCATTTCCGCGCTGGTGGGCTTGGTCAGACGGTGGCCGACGGGGATCATCATTTTGACGAACAGGTTGAACCGGCGGATCAGCAGGCGTCCTACCGGGCCACCCACGAGGTGGGACATGACCTGTACGCGCAGCGCGTCGACCGGCCACCCGGCGGTGTTGGCCAGCACCAGTCGGTGGAATCTGCGCCGAAGTCGGTGCACCGTGGCCAGCCCGATGGGACCGCCCCAGTCATGGGCAACCAGCGTGACGTCGGCGAGCCCGAGGGTTTCGACGAATTCGGCGGTCACTTGCGCATGTTCGGCGGGCAGGAACCGATATCCGGGCGCCGCTGTCGACAGCCCGAATCCTGGGTAGTCCATTGCGATACAACGGAATTCATCGCGCAGGGATGCGATCACGTCGCGATACAGGAACGACCAGGTCGGGTTGCCGTGCAGGAACAAAAACGTCGGACCGGATCCTTCATCGACGTAGTGGACGCGGTGTCCGGCGATGTCGAGGTATCGGCTGTCGAACGGGAACAGTGTGTCGTCGACCCAGGCGGGTCGGTGCGTGACCGTCATTCCGCACCCCTTCTCGGTTGCTTGATATACTCAAGTGCACTTTAGATTAACAAGTGAGAGGTTATGAGTCGAGACTACGGTCAGTACTGCGGGCTTGCCCGGGCGCTTGATGTGGTGGGCGACCGGTGGAATCTGCTAATCGTGCGCCAACTCTTGGTCGGGCCGGCCCGCTACCGTGAGTTGCGCGCTGGCGTCGCCGGTATAGCTACCAACCTGTTGGCAGATCGACTCCGTGATCTCGAGTCGGCGGGGGTGGTCGAACGGAGGCTGGCCGACGATGGTGGCGCCATCACCTACGCGCTCACTCCGTGGGGCGCCGAACTCCGCGAACCAATCGAAGGGCTCATCCGCTGGTCGACTCCGCTGATGATCCGCGGGCCTGAAGGCGACGAGTTTCGCGCCGAGTGGCTCCTGTTGGCCCTGCCTGCGCTGTTCGCCGACCGCGCACCCACTGCCGAATCGGTGAAAGTCGGGATCGCCGTTGACGGTGACGAGGGCGCGGCGGTGCAGGTACGAGCCACCCCTGCCGGTATCGACGTAGGTGTCCCCGACGGCCGCGGCTTCGACGCGGTCCTGCGCGCGGAAGCATCGATAGTTCTCGGGTTGGCGGCCGGCCTTCTTGGGCTCGACGATGTCGCCGAAGTCGTTTCCTGTGAGGGCAACGAGGAGGCGCTGCGGACCGTCTTCGAAGCGCCGACGGCGCTTGCCTAACGATGCCGCTGCAGCACAAAGAAATACGGCTCTGCCGAGCCCCGCAGATCCATTACCCCAAGGACTACGTCTTCGGCGACCCTTCGGAACACATCGACGACGGGTTGTTGGTCGTAAACCATCGCGGCAGTCGACTGGCCGCGATACGTCATTGAACGCAACCGGGCCCTGGGCCGGCGGGTCTGCAGAACCGGCCGCAACGCGGAGATCGTGGGCCCCAGAAGTGGATACGCAAATGAAGGCACGCGAAGCTTCAACGCCAACTGAACTGGTACGAGGATGGGGTTCATCGCCCAGGCATGCATGCCATCACGACTCCGAAACAGCAACGGATGCACCGTCTCCGAGTCGATAAACTCCTTGCCCCACCAGCCGCTGGCTGCGAGGATGCCATCGAGCGGATGCCCCGTCGGCACCTCGGCGCCTCGCCACATGCCGATCAAGTAGTCGGGTTCGACGGGCTCTCCGCTGTCAAACATCGAAAGTGCCTCACCGGTATTGATGGGGACGTTGACGAGCACCTCGCCGGGAGAACCGATCGCGTCGAGCATGACGTACTCCCTCCACGCGAGGCCCTCGCATTCTCGATCGGCCGGGCCGCAACGATTTTACGCGGCGCCCTTGTTGCCAATACCGTGATTGGTGTTGCTCCACTGCTACAGCTCGCACCAAGGCTCGCGTGTACGACTACCAC